>JBLINR010000012.1:0-24025 GCA_047639395.1 Candidatus Woesearchaeota archaeon
TTTAAGTCAGCAAGAGCTAATGGCGCTACTGATGTTCCTACATACGACGGTCGAAAGGCAGCTCAACGATTTATGGACAAACAACATCCTAAAGTTTCAGCAGCACCAAAATTCGAATACTCTACTTTTCATCAAACACGACATAATGCTCCTGAACATAGTATGAAATCAGTCTCAGAAATTGTGGACATTTTAGATGCGAGAGCAGATTATATTTCAGTTAGAGGATTCTTACCTTCAACTACTGGTCAAGGTGTTACCTCTTTTATTGATACTGCTTTTAGTAACAGTAATATTAAAAATGAGCCTGGTACATACGCGCGAGCATTGGCTATATTAACAACAACTCAGTCAAAAGCGGATTTAGATACTGCTTTGCAATATTTACCTTCAAGCACTACAAGTTATCTTGGTCATAGTTTTAAAGTCAAAGATGGCGAAGTTTTTACATTTTTTGGTGAAAAAGCAGCAGTAGATGCTCACGTATCACCATATGAGGCGAGAAAATAAATGAAACCATACCAGAAATTAGCAATACCTCTTATAGGCGCAATGACTGCAATGGGTGCATATGCACAATCCGCAAATTCACTAACTATGCGAATGAAGCAAAAAAGTCATGATCCTGCTGTTATTTTAGAAGCTGCTCATTTTAAACCTGATGTAGCTGCGGATGGATTACGCTTAGCGCGCTCGATGAATATTCATATGCCATATGCGACTACTTCTAATGGTGAGGGTATAGAACGTTTTAATTTACAAGTAGGTCATAGAGAATCTGATAATGTATTTAATGATGTTACTTACGCTTTATCTGATAATAGAAATACTTGGAAAAGAACGGCATTTCTTGTAAATAGAGATGCTTTACAATTTAACACAACGGCTGCTTACGGTAATGGTTTACCGCTTGCGGCAATTTCAGCAAATTCACCTTCTGGATATCAATCAAAAATTCTTATTAAACAGTCTAGCTTAGGTTGGGGTAAAGGAACTCAAGTTACAGAAGCTGCAGTTGTATGGCTACCTACTAATGTTGCAAATAATGTTGCAGATGTAGGTGTTTACAAAACAGGTGCTGGCGGTCTTAAAAACTTTTTAGTTCAAGCACAAGTTAATCTTTTAGCGGCATCAGCTGCATCAGGGGGAAACCCAGCTGCCACTATTATTAGTGGTATCGTTAGTGGTGGACAAGCAGTTTTAGATTCATCCAAAGCGGCAAAAGCAAGAAAAGGATTAGTTTCTGGAAGTCGAACAACTGATGTTTATGGTTCAAGTAATGATGACATAACGGCTTCACTTTTAACTGATGGTGCGGACAATTTAGTTTCACGACTTCAAATTGCACAGGGTACTAATGCACCATTAACATTTAGTGCAATTTATCAACCTGTTACAGCTCCTGGTCAAGCAGATACTTGGAAAGAAACATATGGTATAGTGGGTCAAATGGCTATCAAAATTGATGGTAAGACTGGTGTATATCCTACACTTCTTTTCAAACAAGTGAAAGAACCAACTTCAAGATTAAAAGCAGGTCCTGTATTTGGACATGCAGTTGGCGGATTATTACTTAATGAGAGTTTAAGTAAAAGCTTGAACTTACGTAATGGTAACTCGGGTAAAGGCGGATCAGGATCAGGAAGTGGTTCATCAGCAGTTATTGGGACAAGTCCAGGCGGAGCACCACGACCAATAATCAGACCATAATTACTTTTATTATTTTATTTCATTTTTACAACAAAACAACACAATCATACGAGAGGGGGTTAACTTTATGATGAAAAAATACATAACTATGATGGTTATTGCAATCATTGCATTATTCGCGCTAGCGACAAGTGCATACGCTGACCAGACTATTCAAAATATATTCTACGAGTCATACTATGACATTGACAATGAACACTATGCAACTACAAACGATTTAACAAATGTTAATGCATTTGTGGTGAAATGTGCAGATGGACAGTGTTCATCAATAACTGACGAACTATTTAATGGGCAATCATTAAATTCGGGAGCTCAATCTCAATTAACGATTTCATATCCAACTGAACAAGATGGAAATGAATATATTTATGGGACATATTTCTATACAGATGATCATATTGTTTCAGAACAAATTGCAACATTTACAGGAAATAACAATGTACCTCACGTACAAGCAGTATACTTACCGTATGTAGAAGAGTGTAATGTTCTTATTGATCAGTTTGAAGTTCTAAACACAGTACGACCACATGAACCCATCATGATCGACTTTGCAACAAGTATGGATGCAACAGCACATAGTCCTCTTTTCCACGCTGGACAATTAGATTATGTACCTGCACAATTAGCAGCACTTTATGCAGTTGATGCAAATGTTCTTCTTGAAATTATTGATCTTGTAACTGGAAACGTTGTAGAAACACAAACTTTAGATTTTTCAATTCCTTATTCGGAATCAGTAAATACTCACTTTGAATACACACTAACAGACTTAGGACGATATCAAGCAGTTGTAACAGCAACGGCAACAGATAGCGTTTGTAAGACTACTGTTCCTATGTATTCAGCATATGACTTTGATGTTGTGTTACAAAACCCGACTAATCTTTGTTATAGTGGAATTACTAATTTACAATTAACACCAACACAACCTAGTGTTGATGAAATGATTGCAGTTGAGTTTGATGTATTAAGTGGATACTATGATCACTTCGGTGGACTAAGCACACAAGATACATTTGCTCAAGTTGACATCTATTATGAAAACACACTTGTTGATTCAGTAACACTTGTTGAGCCCGCAGTTGCAAATATTGCAAACCCTGCTCACGTAGCAATTGATTTACTACAACCAGCAGTTGGCTTTTATGATATTGTTGTAACAGCGCAATCAAATGTTTGTACAACAACTAATGAAACAGTTGCAGTTGCGCAAACTAGTGCACAAGTTCATAATAATGTAACACCAAATCCAGTACCAAACAAAGCACCGGTATTTTCAACATTACCAAGTATTGTATTACCATACAATGCGGGTCTTGTAGAAGACGTATTCTTTGTAGGTGACTTTGCATATGATCCAGACGGAGATGCAATTACTGTTTCAATAGACGCTGGTACTCGATCAGATATTGTTACGTGTGATTTGGACAACGTAGCAAACGTTGACTGTACAACGCAAGCAGACCAAATTGGCTGCTCAGAATTCACAATAACTGTGTTAGATCGTTTGAATCTAGCAGCATCGCAAAAGTTCACTGCGTGCGTATCAGGTCCTAATTCAGGGACAGGCTCCGCACCGGTGGTTACTATACCTGATGTTGTATTAGATGAAAACGAAGGACAAGATGTTGTTGCACTAATCTTAAGTGAGCATGCAACAGACGCTGACGGAGACCAACTCTCCTTTAGTCTTGTCTCACAGACGCAGACAGATGTTGTCGATTGTAAAATCGTAGCGGACGTCTTATTTTGTACAACAAAAAACGACCAGACAGGCAAATCAACTATTACAGTAAGTGTATCTGACGGTTCACATATTGTAACAGACTCCTTTGAAGTTACTGTTGAACGTGCATTACAAAAAAGCACGGGCAAACGAGGCTTTATGGGAACGCAACTATCAGTAACACAATTCCGTGTAACTGACTTAGATAGCGACTTAGTCGATATGCCAGTATTTGTAAAGATTTCGAACAACGGCGCGCGAGTTAACGATGTAAAAGTTGTTATCACAATACCCGAATTAGGAGCACGTGGAACGGTTGGACCGTTCGATGTGTCAGGTAAAGGTACAGTGACTCGTGTAGTTCCGCTTGAACTTGATGTTCCAGCTCAACCAGGTGTGTATTTGGTACGAATGGTAATTTCAAGTGAAAACGGACAAGAACGGATAATCCATAGGGACATTCGTATAGACTAACTGCGCTTACTTTGAAGTGGTTTTGCAGTATTACCACTTAAGTATAGCAAAAAGCAGAAAGTTTTATAAAGAAAACTCACACAACGAGATAAAGAACCAAAGATTTGGGGGTCAAAAACAATGAATAAATTCATACAACTAATAGTAATGATGATGGTATTATCCATTAGTGTCGCTTTTGCTGTTAATACAGTACCAGTAGACAACGACGTAATAGTAGATTGGATCAAAGTAGATGGTGACAGATATGATTCTGGAGACCGAATTAAAGTAGACTTAGGTGATACTTTAGATATACGAGTTAAATTAGAAGCTCAAGACGACGTTGAAGACGTACGTGTTGAAGTAGAACTTGTAGGATACCGGTACGAAAGAAACGATCCAGCACAAATCAGTGACTTTAGTGACACTTTGAAGTTAAAATCAGGTGACACAGATTATGTTGATTTAGAAATTGATATTCCAATTCGAGCTGAAAAAGACGAATACGAACTTCGAGTTCGAGTAGATGGACGACGAGTTTCATACGAAGACGTTTCATTTAGCATTCGAGTTTCAGGTCCACGAGACGGAATTCTTATCCGAGATGTTGTAATGACACCAAATGATAATTTGGTAGCAGGACGAACATTAACTGCACAAGCACGAATCGAAAATATCGGTGAAGACGATCTTGATGAAGTAAAATTCACATTATCCATTCCAGCATTAAACTTGGAAAACACTGTATATCTTGACGAATTAGAAGCTGAAGACAGTTTAGGTCGAGGAGAAAAGAAAACAACAGAAGAAGCTTACTTACGAATTCCGGCATGTACTCCAGCAGGTGTATATGAAGTTGTAGCTGAAGTTGAGTATGAAGAATACGAAACAACAACGCAAACACAACAAGTACGAATCGTAGATGGTGGACTTTGTCAGCAATCTGATGCTTCAGATGATACTGGTGCAGATATGAGTACTAAAATTATCGTACCACAATCACAAGAAGTTAAAGTTGGTAAAGGTGGAACTGCTTATCCAATTGTAATGCAAAACCCAAGCAACGTAGCTAAATCATTCCAAATTTCAGTGAGTGGTGTAGATAGTTGGGGACGGCAAACTGTTAGCGACCAAGCACCTATTGTAGGAGCAGGGGAATCAAAAATCGTTTATGTATACGTTACAGCAAACGACGGAGAAGCTGCAGGTGTTAGAGCATTTACAGTAAGCATTACTTCACAAGGAAAAACACAGTCAATTCCAGTACAAGCAGTACTTGTAGAATCTGAACACAAAACTGGGTTCTCATTCAAAAAATTATTACAAGTTGCAGTATTGGTATTAGTTGTATTGTTAATTATCTTAGCTTTGATTGTTGCCTTTGGCAAAATGCGAGGCAGTGATAGCGACGACGATGACTTGGAAGTAAAAGGACAGGCTTATTACTAAGCCCTCTTTTTTTCTTATGAACAAAACCAAGGTATTCAAACCTTGTATTTTTTTTATACTCTTACTTAGTCTTATGACTGCAGCTTTTGCAGTAGATTTACAAACAATTGGAACTTCTGTCGAAGCACCAACTTGTGGAATTCATAGTGAAAAAGTTCTTATTACGAATGTAGATGTTCCAGGCAAATACGATATTAGTTTTGCAGACACAGACACACACGAATGGGCAACAATAGAACCATCACAGGTTTTTAGTGCGCCAGGCCAAGTTGGCGAATTTACAATCTTTGTTAATGTCCCTTGTTTACAAGAAGATAAAACAATTGACTATACATTATTAGTAACAGAAAACGATGCACAAGTGTATGAGTTTGGGCGAACACTTACAGCAAAAAATTATGCAAATGTAAAAGTAGAAGTACTTGCTGATACATTACGTAGTTGTCCTTGTGAACCGCAACAAATACCGTACCGAATTGAAAATACAGGACTATATCCTGAAACATATGACATTACGGTAAAAGGAGCAGGAGAAGAAGTATTAATTGAAAGCTCAGTTTTCTTAGGTCCACAACAAACACATTACGGATTAGCACATGTGCAATATCCATGTGACCAATATGGTCAAAAAGAATTCACACTTGAATATACGGCAACAACTTCAGGGTATGTTGCAACAGTACCAATCGATTACCAAATTGATGCTTGTTACGAATACACACTTTCTGCACCGCAAGAAGTAGTAGTTTGTGAACAAGACACAAAAGTAGTTGACATCACACTTACAAACGACGCAAAATATGATAACGCATATGACTTAGACTTTGAAGGTCCGAAATTCAGCGGTATTAGTGGAGATTTAATTTCACTTAATGTAAACCAACACGGCATTGCAAACATTGTTCTAGAACCAAACTATGGTGACCGTGGTACATACACATTAGAAGTAGACACAGAAAGTCACATTGGTGAATTAGAAAAAGAACAAGAAATCTCAGTAACGGTACTTCAATGTTATAATCCTCAAATTTATACATCTCAGGACACATACCAAATCTGTCCGCAAGAAAATACAATTGGTGTGAAAGTTACAAACAGCGGTTTATTTGAAGAAACAATTTATCTTGCTCATACAGGACCAAACAGTGTTTCATTCCTAAATGATTATGTACAACTCTTACCAAATCAATCTCAAACTATTCAAATGGTTATTGATCCACGGATTAATGAAACAACAGAATACAATTATTTAGTATATGCGTACCTGTCTAATCACACACAAATCCAAGACATTGCACATATTGAATTACAACCACAAGATGCATCAACATGTTATGATGTACGAATCAAATCAGCAAACATTTATGTGAATAACAGCTATCAAGAACACACACTTGATGTAACACATAAAGGAATCATTGAAAAAGAATTCAGCTTTTCATTAGTATCAAACGAATCATGGATGATGCTTACTGAAGCAACAAAGAATCTTACTCCTGGTGCTACTGCAACATTAACACTTATTACGAACGCAACTGCAGCAGTTGCAAATCAATCCTATCCTATCTTTGTACAAGCCCAAACTGATGTAAGCATTCAACATGTACCTGTATTTGTTTCAGTGAACAAAGAATCAAATATGCTTTTATGGATTGTTATAATTTTAATCATCTTACTTATTTTATTACTCGTATTACTTTTAATTTTGTTAGCAAGAAATAAACCAACGCAGCAACCTATTACAAAACCAGTTAAACAAGGTAAGGAAGCAAAATCTACAAAAAAACAAACAGCAAAGCAAACTAAAAAACAACAACCAAAACCTGTTGAAAAAGTAGAAACAAAAGAATCCTCATTTTGGAGAATTATATTATTCATTATTCTTATATTATTTGTTCTATTTGTCTTAGGATTATTTATTTGGCTTATCTACTTTGCATTAACTGGACTTGCGGGTGGCGCTGGATTAGCTAATATGACAGATGGCACTAATATAACAAATACAACAGCTCTGAATGGAACTGCTGTTATTGGTAACACTGTGTTAAATACAACACAACTAAATCAAACGAATACAACACAACTAAATCAAACGAATACAACACAACTAAATCAAACGAATACAACACAACTAAATAAAACGAATACAACAAATGCAACTGATTCTTCAAATTCATTTTGGGGTTGGTTAACATCACTTTTCAAACAAAAAGAGTCAAATGAACCAACAAGTAACACTATGAATACAACTAACATAACGGTGGTTACAAATCAAACTATAACACAAAATACATCAATCATATCTAACGCTACTAATGAATCAAATACAACTCTGGTACAAACACCAAGTAAACGAGATATCTCAATTAATAACACTCTTAATGCATATAACGCAAGGAACACATCATCCACATCACTTGCTTATATTCGCATTGTTGAAAACACAACAACACAAATTGACTTAAAAGAAAATTTTATTGATCCTGATGGAGATAATCTAACATTCTCTTATGTTCCGATAAACAAATCAAATATTAGTATCTGGTTTAATGGCACTGTGATGTACATAGAACCAAAAGAACACTTTATTGGTATACAAACATTCAAAGTACGCGCAACTGATCCAGATGGACTTACAGTTGATTCTCCTATTGTAGAATTATTTGTCTTACCTATTGATGATTCAAAACAAAGTTATTTATCATATGCAGTTGCAATTTTAATACTTCTTCTTATTATCACTGCAATTATCTGGATTGATATAAAACTACTTCAAAAGAAGTTAAAGTAGGCAGTAAACATATAAACCATTTCTGCATATACAGTGTCTATGGATACGCTTGATGAAGGTATAAAAGATAAAATTCTTACCTATCTAAAGACTGCTCCAAATAATTGGGCACATACGAGTCAAATCGGAACTGCGATTGGTCATAATAGGATAACTATTGGTAAATATCTTGAAATCATGAAAGCACATTCTTTAGTTGCAACGACACTTGTTGGGAAAGCTAAAATGTGGAAGTTAGTTGATACCAAAATCCCCCTTATTCTTATTGCAGATGATGAACCTCATATTCGAAATCTAATGAAATTAAGTTTAGATAAAAAATACAATTTTCTAGAGTGTGAAACTGGTGAAGAAGTCTTAGAATCTGTTGTGAAACAAACACCTGATTTAATTTTACTTGATGTGATGATGCCAAAGCTTGATGGTTATGCAACATTAAAACAATTAAAGCAGAATCCGCTTACCAAAAATATTCCTACCATTCTGATAAGTGCAAAAGCACAGATTGCTGATAAAATAGAAGGGCTTGCTCTAGGAGCTGATGAGTATCTCATTAAACCCTTTGATCCTCAAGAATTAAATGCTCGTGTTGAAGCTGCATTACGTAAGGAACAAGCGAACCAGAACTTGAATACTATTACACAGTTGCCTGATAAAATACTTACACAAGAGCGTCTCTATAGGTCTGGAGTAGGGTCTCACATAAAAATAAATGGATTTACTGAATATAATAAGAAATATGGCTTTAAAGGAGGAACACAGTTATTACAACTCTTTGCAAAATTACTTGTCAAGCGTGTATGTGAAATTGACTTCCAGGCATTCATTGGGCATTGCTCAACAACGCATTTTATTGTTGTTACAGAAAAACCCGTTGATCTTGACTTGAAAACAGATATTGATTCATTTCTAGTATACATTGCACAAGATTCTCCTATTTCTATAACCAACAAAACATTCAAATCACCGACAACACTAAAAGAACTAGGTATAGAGGATGTTACTGTCAACTGATGCGGTTTTTGCAATTAGTATTATTTTCTTTGCTTTGTTACTACTTTCATTATTTATAGGATATGTCTATCTATTTTCAAAATATCGTTCGAACTTCTCAAAACTAAAAAATTATCTAAACGCATTACATAAAGAAAATGGTGAAAAACAAACTGTTACATTATTTGTACAATTTATCTTACGAAATATCCCTTGTGCAAAATCGGCATTTATCATATCCACACAACATGATGCCGTTGTAGGGAAATTTGGTTTTGGAATTCCGACAGGAAGCCTTTCAGAGTTACAATGGGGGAAGCGTAGTATACTTGCGTTACAAAATCAAAAAGACCACTGTTTACTCCCACAAGCAATCTTACAAGCTTTAGCAATTCCACTTGAAACATCACCTAAGGGGATTTATTATATTCCGTTTACCTATTCTAACAAAAAACAATATATCTTTATTCTATTATCTGCATCTTCATTTAGAAAGTCTTTTCGTGTTTTTTTAGATGTATGTGCGGATCAAACACAGATTAAATTACAATCAATTGATTTGGATTTACGATCAAAAAAACTTGCTACTGATATTGGAAGCATAGAAAGCGCTTTTCAAAGGATCCTTGACAGATCTCCAACTGCAAAAATTCTTCTTGATACAAGTGGGAAGATACTTTATGCAAATAAAGCACTAAACGCAATATTTCGTATTGATGGAAGAAAGAGTCTTGTCGGGAGCCATTATGATGATTTATTTTTACAAGGTAAAAAAGAAATTCAAAATATGTTTGACAGTATTTGTGATAAACAGTCTCAGCACGAATCTATATCTCGCTTACCAAGCAAAACAGTTGATGATTTGCGATTAAGTCTTGATGTATATGCATATCCTATCACGGATTCCCACGATACTGTGATTCAAGTCGCTGTTGCTATTCGTGATGCAACAAAACGATACCAGTTAGAACAGGAATTACGCTTATCACAAGAGATGGCAACAAAAGATTTACATCAAAAAGTACAACTTGCAACAAGAGAATTAGTACAATCAAATCGAGAGTTAACACGTGCAAATAGAATTAGATCGGAATTTGTTTCTATTGTTTCTCATGAATTACGTACTCCACTCACGAGTATTCTGGGATATATATCTTTATTAGAAAATGAAAAACTTGGAGATGTGAACAAACAACAAAAGGAGGCATTACATATACTCAAGGATGAAAGTAAACGACTTGCAAATCTTATTAATGATGTATTAGACTTCTCTAGACTTGAATCTGGAAAAACAACATTAAAGCTTGAAAAAATACATCTTGGCGATCTTGCTAAATCAGTTACTCAAGCACTAAGTCCACAACTAAAGAAAAAACAATTAACGATTGAGATTCAAAGTGGTCGTTTAACAACTGCGCAAGTTGACAAAGGAAAGATTACACAAGTATTTTCTAACTTGTTGAGCAATGCAATTAAATTCTCTCCTAAACATTCAGTTATTACAATCACCCTGACAACAACAAAACATGCTGTTATTGCTTCAATTGCTGATACGGGTATTGGAATGACAAAAACTGATGTAAAAAAAGTGTTTGATTCATTTTACATGGTTGAGCATGTAGACACAAAACAATATGCTGGGACTGGATTGGGATTAACAATTGTAAAACACATTGTTGATTTACATAAAGGGAAGATTGCTGTAGCTAGTGAACTAGGCAAAGGTGCTACTTTTACAATGACTCTGCCTAAACATCAGTAATTTTTATAAACAATTGCATATATCTATAGCTATATGGCAAACGAATTCCAAAAAGGGCGGTTTACAAAATGGCTACTTGGCTCGTTTTTTATCTACATAGTAATGATAGCAATTTGCTTTGGATCAGTTTTTCTTGTTGGAAATTCTCACTTTTTCGGATATCTTATTGTTTTAGGATATCTCTTCCTTTTTTCTCCTGTTATTGCTCAGATCATCGGAATCATATGGGGAATCAGAACATTAATGAAAGGGGACAAAGAAAAAGGTCTTGGTTTATTATTAGGTGCAATTGCTCCATTTGTTATAGCTTTAGGATTAGTTGGTCTGTGTTTTGCAATTATTTTAGGCGTGAATTAAAGTTTTAGCAATTCTTATAAACAATTACGTATAATTTTCTAACTATGATTACATTAGACTTACCCATTATCTTCTTTGGAATACCTTTACACTTTCTTACTGAAGTATTGGCTCTCACAATTGGATTCTGGTTTTTTATGTATTTACGAAAAGGAGTAAAAGATACTATCTCTTTTGAAAATAGAATTATCATTATTACTGCTGCAGCAGTTGGCGCAATCATTGGTGCAAGATTACTTGCAGCATTAGAAAACCCAGCATTGTTTTTTGACCCGCCATCACTAGTGTACTATATCTCCGGAAAAACAATTGTCGGTGGATTACTTGGTGGTTGGATTGCTATTGAGTTCATCAAGAAAAAAGTAAAAGTGACAAAATCAAGCGGAGATTTATTTACCTTTCCTATTATTGCTGGAATCATTATCGGACGAATTGGATGTTTTTTTACAGGTGTTATTGACAGAACAGTTGGTGTAGCTTCAGACTTACCTTGGGCAATGATGCAAGGGGATGAGGTATTACGTCATCCTACTTCTTTGTATGAAATCTTATTTTTACTTATAATCTGGATAACGCTCTACACAATAAAAAAACGCGTACACCTCAAGGATGGGGTTTTATTCCTTTTTATGATGGGTTCATATCTTTTATTCAGATTCCTAGTTGAATTTATCAAACCAACAAATGCAATTTTATTTGGTCTAAGTTCAATACAAATAGTAAGTCTTATAGGTGTGTTCGTTTGCCTAACTTGGATATGGAGGAAATATCATGCCAAATAGACCGTATACATATTATGATTTAACGCTTAGTATTTGTTCAACCTGTTTACGTAAAGTATATGGGAAAATTGTCTTTCAAGATGAAAAAGTCTACATGCTCAAACACTGTGCACATCACGGGCATGAAAAAGTCCTTCTTGCAACAGATGTTGAATATTACAAACAAATTCGTAATTATATGAAACCAAGTGAAATGCCGGTTAAGTTTGCAACACCGGTAAAATATGGTTGTCCTTATGATTGTGGTCTTTGTACTGATCACGAACAGCATAGTTGTCTTAGTATTATTGAAATAACTGATAGATGTAATTTAACCTGTCCGACTTGTTATGCATCAAGCTCTCCAACACATGGCTCGCACAGAACTGTTGCCGAAGTTGAAAAGATGTTTGATATCCTTGTTGAGCATGAAGGTGAAGCAGACGTTGTTCAGATAAGTGGTGGTGAGCCAACAATCCATCCAAATTTCTTTGAGATTATGGATATTGCAAAAACAAAGAAAATTCATCACTTAATGCTTAACACTAATGGAATTAAAATTGCACAAGATGAAGAGTTTGCTAAAAAGCTTGCAACATATATGCCTGCTTTTGAAGTATATCTCCAATTTGACTCATTCAAACCTGAAGTTCTTAAAAAAATCCGTGGGACTGATATGACAAAAGTTCGAGAGAAAGCACTTGCTCATCTAAATAAATATAATATTTCTACAACACTTGTTGTTGTTCTTCAAAAAGGTCAGAATACTGATGAAATTGGTAAGATCATTGACTTCGCACTTACGCAACCTTGTGTTCGCGGTGTAACATTTCAGCCTGTACAAGTTGCAGGACGTAATGAAGACTTTGATCCTATGACAGAACGGTATACTATGGATGAAGTTCGTCAAGATATTATTGCACAGTCTGATATTTTCACAGCAAAAGATCTTATTCCTGTTCCTTGTAACCCTGACGCACTTGTTATGGGATATGCATTCAAACTTGCGGGAAAAGTATTACCACTTACGCGATACTTAAATCCTGAAGAATTATTAAACACAGCAAAGAATACAATTACATTTGAAAAAGATCCAAAGATTCGAGAATACGCAATGAAAATGTTTTCAACAGGAACACCTGTGGACAAAGTAAGCGGTGTATTAAAATCACTTCTGTGTTGTTTGCCACAGATCAACGCTCCTGGATTAGGATATAATAATTTATTTCGTATTATTATAATGAAGTTTATGGATGCGTATGATTTTGATGTTCGTGCGGTTAAGAAAAGCTGTGTGCATATTGTCCATAAAGATGGGCGTATCATTCCTTTTGAAACTATGAATTTATTCTATCGTGATGAGAAAGAGGATTATTTGAAGCAGTTGCAAGCAGAGAGTGAGCCGAAGCAATCGAGTATGCGTATTATTGGGTAATGATAATATCTGAATTGTGATCTCTCATACACAATCTTTAAAAGGACGTAGTCTTTTCTTTTGGATATGGCAGGGTACAAGAAGCTTTCATATAAAACAACCAAAGATATTCCTATTCCTAAGAAACTTATAGATAACATCATTGGGCAAGAGAAAGCTATCAATGTCATAAAAAAAGCAGCACAACAAAGACGTCATGTTTTACTTGTTGGAGAGCCAGGAACTGGGAAAAGTATGCTTGGTGTTGCACTGGCACAAATGTTGCCTAAAGAAAAATTAAAAGATATTCTTTCCTTTGCAAATGCAAACGATGAAAACCAACCATTTATTCGTGTTATGCCTGCGGGTCAAGGACGAGAATGGGTAGCAAAAGTACGACAAGAATCAAATGCTAGTATGCGTGGTCAGAGTATTGTTATGTTCATTATCTTCTTCATTATTTCATTAATTCCATGGTGGCTATGGCACAGCGGATATTGGAGTGACGCAATCTATGGACCGAGTATAATTGCAACAATGATTTTATTCATTGGATTAGTATTAGTTATGAATCTTAATAAACGAGCCTCTGCGGGAAATAAAATTAGTGTTCCTAAAGTCGTCGTTGATAATACAAATAAAGAACAAGCACCATTTTTTGATGCAACAGGATCACATGCTGGTGCGTTACTTGGCGATGTATTACACGATCCATTCCAAAGTGGCGGATTAGGAACTCCGGCTCATGAACGAGTTATGGGTGGTATGATTCACAAAGCAAATCAAGGTGTATTATTTGTTGATGAGATTGCAACACTTGCAATGACAACACAACAAGAATTACTTACTGCTATTCAAGAAGGAAAATTCTCAATTACTGGTCAGTCTGAAAGAAGTGCTGGTGCAATGGTTCGAACAGAACCTGTTCCATGTAGTTTTATTTTAGTTGCAGCAGGTAATTTTGATTCAGTTGCAAAAATGCATCCTGCATTACGAAGTCGAATTCGTGGATATGGATATGAAGTTTACATGAAAGAAACAATGCCTGATATTCCTGAAAACCGAGATAAGCTTGCAGTATTTGTTGCACAAGAAGTAACAAAAGATGGGAAAATCCCGCATTTCACACAAGCAGCAGTTGATATCATTATTGAAGAATCACGACGCCGTGCCAATAGAAAAGCACATTTAACACTTCGTTTACGAGAACTTGGTGGATTAGTACGTGCAGCTGGAGACTATGCAAAAGAGCATGGATCCAAAGTAACTGACGCGAAACATATTCAAGCAGTACGAAGAACTGCATTAACATTAGAAAAACAATTATCAGATAGAATCATTGAACACAAGAAAGAATATGAAGTACTTCGAACTACTGGCACACTTGTTGGACGTGTAAACGGTCTTGCAGTTATTGGTGGAGATTCATCATATTCAGGAATGGTATTACCAATTGAGTCTGAAATCACACGAGCATCAAAACACGATCAAACAAGAATAACTGCAACAGGAAAACTTGGTGAGATTGCAAAAGAAGCAATCATCAACGTAGGTGCTATTATCAAAAAACTCTTTGACAAGAATTTGGATGAACATGCAGTGTTTGTACAATTCCTTCAAACATATGAAGGTGTGGAAGGAGACAGTGCATCTATTGCAGTTGCGGTGAGTATTATTAGTGCCTTGAATAATGTACCTATTCGTCAAGATACGGCTATGACTGGTTCATTATCTGTGCGAGGAACTGTGCTACCTATTGGCGGAGTAAGTTATAAAATTGAAGCTGCAATTGAAGCAGGTATCAAACAAGTTATTATTCCGGACAGTAATCTACAGGATGTTGTTATTTCAAAAGAGCATTTGAAGAAAATCAAAATTATTCCAGTAACTGATCTTGTGCAAGTATTACAACATTGTCTTGACTTGCGTAAGAACAAATCTTTACTTGCGAAATTGAAGAAAAAGTAGAATATTTGTTTGTCTATTCAACCCTTCTATCGTCTCTTTTAAGAAATAACCTTATAAATAGCCGGCTCGTCCTTTGTAATCCGTATGGATAGAAGATCATTTTTAAAGAAAACAGCAGTTTCTGCAGCAGGACTCACAGGTTTATTAGCTGGAGCCTCAAATGGTTTTGCAAAACAGTCTGATTGGCCTGAAGGTAGATTATATGCACATCTTGAGTTGATGGAAGAAACTCTTAAAGATTTTGCTGTACGACATCAAGACTGCCCATTAATCTCAAGTGATGATCCTCATGCAGGCGTTCTAAATCCTCGTTTACTTATGGCAATGGTACGTACTGAATCATGGGGTAACGAAACTGCATTTAGAGTTGATCCACTACAAACTGCTAATAAGGAACGGGGCGGTGCAATTAAGACAATGCAAGACCCTAAAGCATCTAAATTAGAACATGTTGAAGTTATTGGTCCTACTGATTACACAAGAGACATTAAACTTGTTCCTGTGAAAGACGGATATCCTGATTATGCTAAGTATGGAACTGGCAATATGACTGCTGAGGTTTCTGTTAGAGCTGCAGTTCATTGGTTACTTCACAAAGCTGCTGATAGGCATCTAGAGACGCGGTTTTATGATTACCCTGCACAAGATTTTGATGCAATGCCAAAATCTGAAGAAATAACCGTTCGATCAGGAGACTATATGGGAAAAATTGCAAAACGATACAGCACTACAGTTAAATCATTAGCAAAATCAAATCCACATATTAAAGATCTTAACAAAATTAAACCTGGGATGAAATTACTCTATCAACCAAAAGAGCATAAACCTTTTGAAATCATACCACAATCGGTAATTGTAAAACCAGGTGATGTACTAGGAACTATTGCACAGCGAGTTGACACAACTGAAGGTGTATTGCGTGATCTAAATAAAGGTGTGAATCCTAATAAATTACAACCTGGCATGCAACTTCTTTATAGACCTGCTGCACAGCATTGGGTTATTGGCGGCTGGAATACGAATTTAAGAGAAATACTAACAGCATATAATGGTGTAAGTCGTCAAGGACGAGCGTATGCTGACAAAGTATTAGGTTATTATGGATCCATTCGAACATAAACCTTTATAATAGAACTACTCTTTCATTTTCCTATGGGATTACTACCTTTTGAACAAGCAAAGCGAGAAGTTGTTGTATTAGATTCTCGTGCAAAATCCAATCCTGCTTATGGGTGTGATCCAAATTCACAATCTTTAGATTTTAGAAAAAAACATGGTATTGTTATCATTAACAAACCAAAGAATCCAACTTCTCATCAAGTAAGTGGCTACGTAAAAGATATTTTAGAATTAAAATTATCTGGACACTCTGGAACACTTGATCCGATAGTAACAGGAGTATTACCTGTTGCGTTAGATAAAGGAACAAAACTTATTCAAGCGTTAATTAATACGGGAAAAGAATACGTGTGTTATATGCGGATTCACAAACCTGTTGAAGAACAAACTATTCGTGATGTCTGTGCATCGTTTATTGGTGATATTGAACAATTACCTCCAGTAAAGTCTGCAATCAAACGTCAACTTCGAACACGTACGATTTATTATTTAGAAATTTTAGAAATTGTTGGGCAAGATGTCTTATTCAAAGTTGGCTGTCAAGCTGGAACATATATTCGAAAACTTTGTACTGATATTGGTGAAAAGTTAGGTGGCGGTGCAAACATGCAACAGCTTATCCGAACTAAAGCTGCATCATTTAACAGCAAAGATACTATAACATTACAAGAATTACAAGACGCTGCAGTCTTTTCTAAAGACGGCGACGATTCACATTTATTTTCTGTTGTTCATCCAATTGAACGAGCAGTTGATCATATTCCAAAAATTTGGGTGTATGATGAAGCAATTGGGTCCATATTACATGGTGCACAACTTGCAGTTCCTGGAATTGTTAAATTTGATAATCCAATCAGACGTGAAGAGATGGTTGCGATTATGTCTTTGAAAGGAGAACTTGTTGCTCTTGCAAACGCAGAGATGACAGGATTACAATTACAAAAAGTAAAAAAAGGCATCGCAACAAAGACACTACGTGTAACAATGGCGCAAGATGTATATCCGAGAGTGAAAAATGAGTGAATTTAAACACACAGAATGGGATCTTGATGCAATAGCACCCGCATATGCAAGCGACGCATACAAACAAGTTATTGCTGATATTACAACGCGTATAGAAACATTTGTTTCGTGTCGTGAACAATTATCTGAATCTATTTCTATTGATGCATTTGTTGTTCTTGTAAAAGAATACTATGCAATTAAAGTAACATTACAACAAATTGGTGCGAGATTGTATTTACAACAATCAAAAGATACATCTGATGAAACAACAAAAGCTGCTGTTGCAACATTTACACAATGGAGTGCACAGATTAGTAATAAGATGCGATTCTTTCATTTATGGTTTGTGAGTCTATCACAAGAAAAAGCATATACACTTGCGCAGAGTTTAGGTGAAGACGTCTATCAATGGAAACGCCGTCATGATTTAGGTAAATATAACTTATCAGAGAAAGAAGAAAATGTAATGTCGCTTAAAGATACAACTGGTAGTGATGCATTTATTTCATTATATGATAGTATTGTTGGTTCTATTAGTTTTGATTTGGATGGTGAGACATTAAACCTTGGTCAAATGAGTTCTCGAAGAATGAGTCCTGATCGTGCTATACGTAAAGACGCATATGAACGAATTAAAGTTGAATTTAATGAAAAATTCCCTGTACTTTCTGAAATTTATGCTGCCGTTTCGCGTGACTTTGATACTGAAACAGTAGAATTACGAAAATATGATTCTGTGCTTGCAGTTCGTGCAATAAGCGAAGAAATTAGTGAAGAGAGTGTGCGAGCAATGTTAAGTGCTGTTCGTGAATTTGCTCCAAAATTCCAATCCTTTTTCAAATTAAAAGCAAAACTCTTAGATTTACCTATTCTTGAACAGTACGATATGTTTGCACCTATTGGCAAAGTTGAGAAAAAGATGTCCTTTACTGATGCGATGCAATTAATACTAAACACAACAAAAGAGTTTAGTCCTGAATTTTCACAAATTATTCAAACACTCTATGAAACAAATCATATTGATTCAGTTACACATCCGAATAAGCGGTTGGGTGCATTTAACTATATGATCTGCGGTAAAGGTCCACATGTATTTTTACAATACTTAGACAAAGAAGATGATCTGTATACATTAGCTCATGAACTTGGGCATGCTGTACACAGTCATTTGTCAAGAGATAAATCTGTTGTTTCACATCATGCATCATTAGGAGTATGTGAATCAGTTTCAACACTTTTTGAAGAATTAGTATTTACACACCAATTGCAAACGCTCACTCGTGAAGAAAAGATTGCATCTCTTGCGTCACGTATTCAAGATATTTATTCTACTATCATCACACAAACATATTATACTATTTTTGAAGAAGAAGCACATAAAGCAATTAGTGAAGGAAAAACTGCATCTGATTTATCTGCTATTTGGCATTCACTTCAAGTTGAACGTTTTGGTGATTCAGTTATACTTCCGGATAAAATAAACGGTTGGGTTGGAATACCTCATTTTTATCACGTTCCGTTTTATTGTTTTAATTACGCAATTGGAAATATTTTATCGCTACTTGTATTACACAAATACAAAAAAGATCCTGAATCTGTTCGAGGAAAAATTCATGCCTATCTTTGCGCAGGTGGAACTATGGATACTGTTGCAACAGCAAAACTTCTTGATATTGACTTAGAAAATCCACAAACATGGAAAGATGGGTTATCTATGCTAGATGAGTACGTTTCTCAATTACGATCTTTGGTTAAGTAAATAATTCTAATCTCATTTATTTGATACTGATTAACTCTTTTGAAAACTAATGCGGTGATCTTACAACAGCTGTTGATACGCGTCGAGATGGCTGCATAAATCACCCTCTCTCCTGAGCTTACACCAAGGCATTAGTTTTCTTTCTATTTACTTGTTAAGATTTGCACCCCATAAGTTTTATAAACGTACCCGTCATACTTTTTTTCTATGACTGACGAGAAAATCCCTTCATTTAATCCACTAGATTTTGAACCAAAGATGATACAATTCTGGCAAAAAAATCAGATCATTGAATCATTACGTGAATCTATGAAAGGGAAGAAGAAGTTCTACTTTCTTCAAGGTCCTCCATATACAAGTGGTCGCTTTCATCTTGGGCATGCTTGGAATGTTGCCCTCAAAGATATGGTTCTACGTTATAAACGTATGACTGGTCATGATGTTTGGGACCGTGCAGGATATGATATGCATGGATTGCCAACTGAAAATAAAGTTATGGCAAAATTTGATCTAAAATACAATCACGATATTGAAAAATTTGGTTTGGATAAGTTTATCATCGAATGTGGTAAATTTGCAAACGAAATGATGGGTTTCATGAATGAAGATATTCATCGACTTGGTGTTACTATGGATACAACTGATCCATACCGACCATCTGAACCTGAATTTATTGAAGGTGTTTGGAAACTCATTAAAAAAGTTGAAGGGCAAGGTCGATTATACAAAGGGAAAAAAACTATGCATTGGTGTGTTCCTTTTCAAACAGCACTTGCAAAACATGAATTAGAATATCAAGAAATTACTGACCAATCTATGTATGTGAAATTCCCAGTAACTGGTGAAGAAAATACATTCTTTGTTATCTGGACAACAACACCTTGGACACTTGTCTTAAATCTGGCAGTGATGGTAAATCCTGAAGTTACATATGTGAAAGTACAATCAGATACTGAATATTATATCATTGCAAAAGACTTAATTGAAAGTGTAAGCAAAGTTTCAAAAAAAGAATTTGTTATTGTTGATGAATTTTTAGGTGAAACACTAAAAGGAAAATCATATACACATCCTTGGATTGAAAAAGTTCCTGCTCTTAAAGAATTAACAACACAAGGACTAGAAAATCTTCATACTGTTTTGTTAAGTAAAGAGCATGTTGATACATCTTCTGGTACAGGATTAGTTCATTGTGCTCCAGGTTGTGGTCCTGAAGATTATGAAGTTGGACATTTGAATCATTTACCTCCATTTAACACAGTAAAAGAAGATGGTACTTTTGATGATGAGAGTGGTTTTGCTACAGGGAAATTAGCAAAAACGGATGATGCGTTTTTTATTAAAGTAATGAAAGAAGATGGTTACCTCTTAGGGCAACAAACAGTTGTGCATGATTATCCACACTGTGAACGAAGTCATACTCCTATTATATTTAGAACAACGGAACAATGGTTCTTTAAAGTTGAAGACATCAAAGAAAAAATGGTTGCTTTTAATGAAAAAGTAAACTGGGTTCCTGAAAAAGCAAAAAATGCATTTAGAAGCTGGCTTGAAAATTTACGAGATAATTCTATTACAAAACAACGGTTCTGGGGTACTCCTGCACCAATTTGGGTATGTGACAAAACTGGGAAATATGTTGTTATCGAATCACGACAAGACTTACGTGATAGAGGCGCTACAGTTCCTGAAAATTTACATAAACCGTTTATTGATGAAGTAACATTCCCTAGTGAAGATGGCGGAACATACCGTCGTATTCCTGACGTACTAGATGTATGGCTTGACGCTGGATCAGCATCATGGAATTGTTTGTATTACGCAAAGCGTGACGATTTAGTAAAACGATTTTTCCCGGCTGATTTTATTTTAGAAGGAAAAGATCAAGTACGCGGATGGTTTAACTTACTTATGGTCACAGGAACAATTATGTTTGATGAAGAATCATTCAAAAATTGTTACATGCATGGTATGGTAACTGACGTTGACGGTGTAAAAATGTCTAAATCACTTGGAAATATCATTTCACCTGAAAAAATCTATGGTAAATACGGTGTAGATACACTTCGATACTACTTTTCAAAAGCACGACCAGGAGAAGATATTAACTTTTCATGGGAAGAAGTAAAAGTACATTATAGGAATGTTTCCATTTTGTACAATACGGCAAGTTACGTGTTAGACTTAATCTCGCAGCATAACATTACACCTGAGCAGTTATCTTTGGATCAATACGAATTAGATGCAGAAGAAAAATATATTCTTTCTTACATAGAATCAAACGTTGATCGAATGACAAAACACTTTGAAAAGTATGAATTGTTTGCAATTGCTGATTGTTTTGAAAAACCAATGCATGAACTATCAAGAACATACATTCAATACATTCGAGAAAAATTAGAAGACGAGAAAAAACGGCCGATGGTCATTGCAACATTGTATCAGTCAGTACTACGACTAATTACAGTTGCACACCCAACAATTCCGTTTGCAACAGAACATATTTATCAACTCTTTAAAGCGAGATTACAATGTAAAGAACTTGCAGCACCTTCAATATCCCATCATACATGGCCAACGGTGATAGCATCTCGAATTGATACTTCATTAGAAGAAGCATTCAGTGTAGTTGCAAATGCAACACAAGGGATTTTAGCCGCACGTGAAAAGGCAGGATACGGTGTTAGATGGCCATTACAAACTGCTCGTATTGTAACGAGAAAAGAAAGTGTTAAAGAAGCAGTGAGAGAATTAGATTATTTAATTAAAGCGCAAACAAATGTTCGTGAATTAGTGACATTAGAAAAGTCTGATGATATCACATACTCTTTAAAACCGTATGGGAAAGGCATTGGTGAAACATTTGGTGATCAAACACAACAAGTTATGAAAGCTATTATGTCTGCTGATAAAGATACTATTACTGCACTTGTACATACAATTCAACAAAATGAATCATATACAGTAGGTGAGTTCGCAATTACTGACAAGCACGTACAGATTTCAGAATCTGTTTCTGAAGGTTTTACAATTGCAAATGTAGGAAGTATTACAACTGTACTTGATGCAACACTATCTGAGGAATTAGAACTTGAAGGATTCGCTCGAGAATTTAGTCGACGAATACAAGTGATTCGAAAAGATGCAGGGCTACAAAAGAATGATTCTATTTCTATTACTGTGAAAGCTGATGATAAACTTGTTCGTGCGTTACAAACACATCAACAAACAATTAAAGCAAGATGCGGTATTGTAGAACTACGCTTTGGAGAAACAACTGGTGATTCAGGTAAAATAAAAGATCAACAGTTTGTTGTTAGTCACACTCATGTATGATCATGCAAAAGATTTTTTTTCTGTAGAAGTAGTAGGTGATGAACACCTTATTGCTTCCTCTTTGTACAATACCTTGCCAATCAAGGATGTATCTTATGTTCCTATTGTGTCGTTGGGTTCACAAACGCCTGCAGTGTTTATTGACGGTGGTCAAGGTGTGCTAGTTGACGGTGCAGGAAAAGCTGCACTGTTTGTTCGTGTCTGTGCGATAACCGAAAACGACACAAAGATTACTTCTCGTAAAGTTTATGATGCTATGTGTTATATAACTCGTACTGCAAAAGATGCGCACGTATTGATATCTGGAGATATAAAAACTTCATTCACATTGGATTGTAAAGAAGATATGAAAACAGTCTATGGCTATGTTCGACAGTGGTGTGAATTACATGTTGCATCTATCTCTTTGAAGAAAGGAGAATTGGTTGTACTTGATGGTTCACTTAGAGAATCAGAATGTTTAGAATCAGTCTTTACTAATTTGTATTCACTTGCTGGTTTACTGTGTGGAATTGTGAAAACGTCCACCTGGGCAACAACTGCAAAACGAAGTATTCAATCTGCATTATCTGCTGAAGGTGCTTGGCTTGCAAGTGGATTAATTACAAGTAACAATCCGTTACATCGTGCAACAATTCATTTTGTTAGATTACATCCTCGCTCTGATCATATTTTTCGTTTAGAAATTGCACAAAAACAATGTGATGTTCAAAAGATTTGTTCGCGATTAGCTCGTGTAAGTCGCGATGCTGTATTCTTAGGCTATCCGTATCCATTAATATCTGTAGATGATTTAGCGCGTGTTTCTAAAGAAGAGCTTGTGTTATTACAAACACGGTTTTTACAACAAGTAGATAATCGCGCTGCAGTTTTACAAGAAATGAGAAGTTCGGATGCACATACAATATTAGATAGTTTAAAATTTTAGTTTTCTTTTAAGTTCTTTATATGTTAGTAATTTATCTTTTGCACCGTAGTGTTGTAATACTGATTCTGAATTTGCTAATCCTGCGTGTAATGATTGCACCAGATCATTTGTTTTAATGTACCATGAAATAAAACCTGAAGAAAATGCATCTCCTGCACCTGTTGCCTCTTTGACTTTCACACGTTTTGGTTCTAATTTAATAATGTGTGATCCGTTAGAACATTCAATTGTATTTGGTCCGTCTGTAATTACAACTATGTTGATGCCTAAGTTGTGTAAAAATTTGAGAATAGCAGTACTTGATTTTTTTCCTGTAAGGATTTGTGCTTCTGTTCTATTAAAAATCAAAATGTCGCAAAGTGAAAGTAAAGGTTTAATTGGTGTTATACCTTTTCTTACTTGATACTCGCTCGGGTTATACACAATTTTTGTTCCAGATTTTTTTACTTCTTTTGCCAGTGCTTTTTGTGTTTTTAGACTTTTCC
>JBLINR010000013.1:0-23137 GCA_047639395.1 Candidatus Woesearchaeota archaeon
CCCATACATAGTATATGATTCGACATATGGCAATCCAAGCTCAAGACTTGCACAGTATCATAAATTCAAATCAAGAAATCGAAAAATGGGTACGTATTGCAAAATCTGCAAACGTAAGACTCTTAACAATTCTCTTACCATCCGGGGATGTTCTTGAAAAAATGTTAGAAGTGCTTTCAAAAAAAACGTATTTCATTGAAGAAAATATTAAATGCAGTGTTATAGGAAACTGGTTTGATTTATCTGAAACATGTATTGCAGCAATAAAACGAATTACACATTTAACTTCAGGATGTACAAGCATGCAAGTTACATTTGCAGTTAATTATGATGCAAAAGAAGAACTTGTTCGTGCAACTCAAGAAATTGCAATCCGTACTAAACATAGTAAAATTAAACCAGAAGATATTACACAAACAATAATTAAAACACATTTGCCAACTGAATCACTTATGTATGTGACACATCACATTATTAGTGGCAGCGAATCAACACATGGCTTTCTATTATGGGATGCAATGGATGCAAAAATTATGTTTGTAAAACAAGCGTATCTTATTACAGCTTACATACAAGACTTGCTTAAAAATCAGTAAATGCATTTCTATAATTGTTGTAAAAAATACTTACCCATAACATACTTTCATCAGTTTGGTATAACAGTGTATGATATGGTTTCCCATCTGGCGCATAGAGTTCAAGAAAATTCGTATAGGTACGCATTAATCGCGCATACTGATCTAATGCAGATTTGTATCTCATAAAATCTAATTCTTTACAAACATCAACATAACAAAGCCCTAAATGCAACCAAATAGTTGTCCCTTCAAAATTAGGTGCTGCTAATGATGGAAAAAAGAGTTCTCTTTTTTTATTTCTTTTTGCCGCATACTTTAATGGAAATGGAGATGTGAGTCCTGCATCATCAAGTGCATTCATACAAGAGTCAAATTGAGTTTGATCCGACGTTACTCCACAATAAAAGGGAAATACTTGTGCGTCACCGGTAAGTTCTTTGTCACCAGATAAATCATTAATGAAATAATTACCGTTATAGAAACTCGTTATAATTGCTTTTTTGATTTTTTCAGATGTAAATGGACTTTTCCATTTTAAGGATTCTAAATCATGTGCTAACATAAAGACCATACAATTATCATAACAAGCACTTTCTCGTACATAATGATCACGCATAGAAGAAAAATGGCCGTGTTTTTTTACTAACTGTGTTTTTGAGTCATACACGATATCTGCATACACTTGTGCTTGCTCTTCAATAAATTGTTGATAGGTATCGAGTAATTCTTTATTATTACAAATAATCAACGATCGCAACAAAAATGGAAGTGAGTCACATCCATAGCTAAACATATCAACACAGGCTCCACTCTTTACAATAGTCGTAGTGATTTTATTTGCGTGTTTATATCGCTTTAATGCATATGTGAGTGTTGAGAGTACTTCATCAATATATCCTAAGTCAATGAGATGTTTGATACACATACCAAAGTCTCTTGCATAAAATGCTCTATAATGTCCACTGCTTACTTCAAAAAAAGTTTTATTATAACAAGACTTGATGATAGAATGAGACATGGTTTCAATTGAGCCGCCATACTCTGCAAATTGAGAATGACTTCTACTGAGCATACGTGCAGCTTCTTTGAGTTGTACAAACAAATCCATGATGAAAATACCGACTGACACCTTTATAAAACATATGCGCCTTCTGAGAATTCATGTGCCTGTAGCGCAGCCTGGATAGCGCGTTTCCCTCCTAAATACTAATTGAAGAAAGGAAAAGGTCCCGAGTTCGAATCTCGGCAGGCACGTATTTATAAAAAAATATTTATTTTAGCAAAGTATATAAATTAGTTACTATTCAAGAATGTTAACGTGAATCGAGGGGTTATTATTCTACTATTATGTATGCTTACTATATTAGCTGCATGCACTACGCCAGCACACCAACCAGCTATTAATATCACATGTAATGATAATCTTACTAACTGTACAATCTCAGGGTTAGGAGACACAACAATGCAGATTACTAAGAATACAACTAATTCAACTACTCCATCCTCATCATTAGATTCTCCATTTTCAAAGACATTCACAGAAGGTGAATTGATTCGACTTCGAACAGACTTAGCTTCAGATCCTGACGGTGATGAAATTACTTATTCGTTTAGTAGACCATTTAATGACAAAGGAATTTGGCAAACAGCTGTTGGCGACGCAGGAACATATGAAATTACAATCAGTGCAACTGACGGAAAATTAACAACAATTCGAAAAGTCCTTATTGCTATTAAAGAAAAATATCAACCAATCAGCATTACAAATGTGTTTGACATCAGTGTAAACGAAGGAGAAACAATCTCATTACGTCCAAGAGTCTCTTCACCAAATGGAGAAAATGTCACAATTACATATAATGGGTTTATGAACTCAGCTGAGTACCAGACAACATTCAACGATGCAGGAACACACAAAGTATACGTACTTGCAAATGATGGGAAAATCACAGAAGAAAAAACTATTACTATCACAGTACTTGATGTAAACAGAGAACCAGAGCTTTCTGGTGTTCGAGACATCACTGTTACTGAAGGAGATTTAATTTCATATAACGCAGTAGTAACTGATGCAGACAATGATGATGTTACTATTACTTTTAGCAAACCATTAACTGATGAAGGTAAGTGGCAAACATCAACTGGCGATGCTGGTAAATACGACATTACAGTTGACGCAAATGATGGAAAAAGCACAACAACAAAGAATATTCTAATTACTGTTGTTGAGAAAAACACAAATCCTGTTATTAGTGATTTTGAAGATATTACTAGTAGTGAAACAGAAGAAGTTGTTCTTAACCCAACATTAACTGACGCTGAGGGTGATTCTCTTGAAGTTGTGTATGAAAACACATTATTCAAAGGAACATCATACACTTCCCAATATGGCGATGCAGGAGTATACAATATCACACTCACAGCAACTGACGGAAAGGGAAGTGTCTCTAAAACAATCGAACTTACTATTAATCGTAAAAATAGAGCACCAACATTTATCGAAGGAGATTTGTTTGAATAAACTAAATCTTTTTATAGCCTTATTCTTTTCTTTTTTTTATGAGTTTTATTGATGTGCATGCACATATGGATCATGAACAGTTTGATAGTGACCGTAATCAAGTTATTAAGCGGGCAGCACAGCAAGAAATTGTCTGTATTATCAACAATGCAACTGATCTTCCATCCATGGAAGCTGTTCTTGAGTTAGCAAAAGAAGATATTTGTCAAGCAGCATTAGGAATCTATCCTGAAGTTGCACAAACAAGTACTGATGACGAGATTGAAGAAATGTTTGCCTTTATGGAAAAACATGTTACTTCTATGGTTTGCGTTGGTGAAATTGGATTAGATTATACGTATACAAAATCTGATTATGACAAGAATCGACAAATGGAGATATTTACTCGCCAATTGGATTTTGCAACAAAACACGACCTTCCTGTAACAATTCATAGTAGAGGAGCAGAAAAAGATGTTGTTGAAACACTTATTGCTCGTAGTCAAAAAAGAGTCATTCTTCATTGTTTTTGTGGAACACTTGAAATTGCAGCACTTGCTCGAGATAATCGATTTTTCTTTTCAATTCCAGTTCGTGCAGTGAGTAGTAAACCATTTCAGCGACTTATTGAGCAGACACCACTTTCATTATTACTTACTGAAACAGATTCACCTTATCTACATTACAAACAAGAACGTAATGAACCTGGAAATGTCCCACTTACTGTTGCAAAAATTGCAGAAATTAAAAAAATTGAACCTCAAGAAGCAGAGTATATGATCTTTCATAACTATATGAGGATTTTTATGAAATGAAACGGTTACTTGTTGTAATCTTTCTATTCTTACTAACGGGGTGTTCTGTTCTTATACCGCAGGAAACAGGAAACATACAACTATCGTTTTGTCCTGAATCTAATTGTGAAACAATTCTTCTGACAACATTAGAATCAGCAACAGATTATGTCGACTGTGCATTTTTTGATTTGAATGTTGAGTCATTTTATGACTATTTTGTTAATGCTGACATCCCAGTTCGCCTTGTTATTGATAATGAAAACGATGACTATGAGGATGACTTTATTACATATGACACAACAAGTCAATTAACACATAACAAATTCTGCATCATTGATGGGAAGACAGTGGTGTCCGGATCAATGAATCCAACAGTGACTGGAACTACTAAAAATAATAATAACTTGATTGTGTTAAATAGTAGTTTACTTGCAATCAATTATCAGCTTGAGTTTGAAGAGTTGTACAATCGAGAGTTTGGAAAGGGTATGCCAAATATTCTTACTAAAATAAATTTGTCAGGTATTCTGATTGAAAACTATTTTTGCCCAGAAGATAACTGTGAAGATCATGTTATTCAAAAAATAGATGCTGCGCAAGAGTCAATTATATTTATGACATTTGCTTTTACTTCTAAACCTATTGTGAGTCATCTCGCACTTGCTAAGCTACGTGGAGTTACAGTTGAAGGTTTACTTGAGCCGAGGCAACGATCTCAGTATAGTGTACATATAGAGCTTGATGCAGCAGATATTCCATTTACATGGTCAGATAATTATGGAGGAGTGATGCACCATAAAGTGTTTATTATAGATTCACAAATCGTTATTACAGGTTCTTACAATCCAACCAAAAGTGGGAATACGAGAAATGATGAGAATATTTTGATAATTCACGATAAAGATATCGCAACACAGTTTCTAGAAGAGTACAATTCGATACGTTAATTCTTTTTTAGTTTTGCAACAAAGAATCCTTCAGTATCATTATCTTGTGGATAGATTCTTAATGTCTTTTCAACACGTGCATCATATTCCTCGCCTTCAAAAGCCATAACTGGTTTTCCTTTGTTTATTTTCAAATCAATATCTAATACATCCATATCTTCATGAAGCTTCAAAAAGTTTGAAATAGCACCTTCGTTTTCTTGAGGTTCTAATGTACACGTAGAATAAACTAAAATACCACCCGGTAATAATCGTGCGTATGCAACTTCAAGCATTTTCATTTGTAGTTTTGCAAGTCTACAAACTAATCCTGGATTCCACATACGTAAACAACTCGGACTTTTACGAATTGTTCCCGTTGCAGAACAACTTGTGTCAACGAGGATTTTAGTAAACATAAGATCCTTTCGAATAGCCATGGCATTCTGATGATTAACAACAGTATTTGTTACACCCATCCGAGTTAAATTGATTCCTAGAGCACTTATTCGTGTTCCTGTTAATTCATTTGCAATAAGAAGACCTTTATTATTCATTAATTGTGCAATTTCCGTAGTTTTACTTCCTGGAGCTGAACACATATCTAATACAACATCATCTTCTTGTAATTCCATACAAAGTGGTGGAATCATTGAAGCAGGATCTTGTACATAAAAATATCCTAATGTATGTTCAGGAATATTTCCAATATCACGGCGACCTGAAGTTCTTGGTTCAATCCAAAACGCATCAGCATACCAAGGAACAGGTTTAAGAATCCAATTAGGTTCTAATCGAGCAACAAGCTCTTTTGTTGTGATCTTTAATGTATTCACACGAATCGCACGATTCAAAAAAGAGAAAGAGTATTCTACAAACGTATCAAAGTCTTCTCCTAAGAGTTCTTGATACCGCTCCTTGAACTTGTCTTTCATAACAAGCTTGTCTTTATTTGGAAATGTATTCAACATAGAGATACGAGGAATTCGTGTTGTTTTTAACTGTTATGTATTTTTGTTGTCGTGTCATATGATTTGAGCTTGTTTTGAAACTCACTAAGGCATTCAATACAACAACATGTTGCTTTTTTCCGAAAATCAGATGGTCCGAACAGAATTGTATATGTATGGTGATTTTCATCAAGAATAGTTGATCCACAAGAGGCACAGATCTTTTTTCCTGCTGTTTCTAAGTCTTTTATACGAGTAATAACCAGTTTCTTCAAATGAAGAGCTCCATGATCCAAGTCACGCTTCATTTTAATGAGTTCAGCATGTGATAATCCGATAATTAAGTCACGAACAGTATAATCCATAGTTCTATTCCTCTCGCTCAAATGAGCCCTTATGGAGAAGTGTTATTTTTCTTCTCTTAGCAATGTCTTTTGTTGTCACAAATTCTACGTCAATTACAAACTGCATATTTCCCACATCCGTCATAAGTATTTTTGCAGGTAATGCTTTTTTATTATTAGAAACAATGAGTTTGACAACTTTATCTCCGAAATCAGCAAAGTATATGTCAAATTCACTTGAGAATAATATTTGATTGTTATAATAAAATTGAATGAGTGGACCTTGGACTACAGTTGGCAGTTGCCACGTTTTGAAGATAAATACTTTATCTGCATCTAATGGCAACTGCCGTTTAACCTGTAGATCTCCGGTTATGGCGTGTATATAGGCGATTTCCTTGACAAGTGAATAAATCACTCGCCGACTTCTTAAGGAACGTGATTTCTTAACTAAGCCTGCTACTTCGAGCAAGCGTAGTTGCATGGAAACATTGGCAATACTTGTGTTTAACTTCTGAGCCAACTCAGTTGGTGCTTGAGGCAATCTCGCAATCAGTTGGAGCAGTTCCCATTTTGTTCCCGCTAACAACGTGTCCAATTCCATTTATTACTTACTTTGTAACTACTCATTTAAATAGTTTGTTAACTTCTAAAATACATTACTTAACAGCTATTTTAAATAATTAAATTCATTACTTAAATAATTATTTAAGTTCCTCGACGACAAAACACATATTTGGGAGAAAAAGACACAAAAAAGGAGTAAATTATAAGTAGATAACAATGCTACTAAATGATATTTTGAAATTCAATTGAAAAAGAGAAAGTTGATTGTATAAAAATTACAAAGAAAAATAACAGAAATTACTTCTTAGATAATCCGTGACGAATTTTTTGTAATTCTGCAAGTTGCTCGTTAAGAACTTCTCGCTGAACTTTTAATTCTTCAGAATTGGTATGTACAATTTGTGTAATCTCTTCACGTGTATTTTCAGAGATTGCTGCAAGAATTAACATAAAGAGTAAAATGAACCAAAGTACAACTGCGATAACTGCTTCGATACTAAATACTTTGCTTGGAGAGTGAAGAATCGTCTTAATGGATGCGATACCGATAACAACAAGTAACAGTCCCGTTGCAAGAAGTAATTTTTCAAAAGTACTTGTTTTACGCTTAATCTGTTTCATATAGAGGTTTTGCCAAATATTCTTTATAAATGTTTTTACACAAAATAACCTACCCGAAAAATCAGAATAATAAACTATCAGCAAAGTTATAGTTCAAGATACAATAAGTTTAAAAGTATCCATACTAAAATTATTCTATGGCTGATCACATCGCATTTCTCATAAAAAAAGACAATAACTTCCTATTCATAAAACGCTCACTGAAGAAGAAAAAACTACCAGGTGCGTGGGGTCTTCCATCAGGAACAAGAGAAGGTACAGATAGTGATTTTGATACAGCAAAGCGGGAAGCCATGGAAGAATTAGGAGTACAGGTCGAACCTCAAAAGGAATTCTTCAAATTTCATAACAAACAATTTGATGATTGGGTCATATTCGTTTTATGCGAACTACAATCAGGTGAGCCTAGCATCAAGGCACCAGATGAAATTGAAGAGATTGTTTGGATGTCATTTACTGAATTTTATACAAATAATCCTGAGGGAACAATTGCGCACGGATTAGAATTATTACGAAACCAAAAAGAAATATGGGAGGACTTATAGGACCCACAATGAATGTAAGAATCAAACGTCTACACAAAAACGCAATCATTCCAAAGTATGGCCGTAAGGGCGATGCAGGATTTGATCTTCATGCAACGTTAGGCTGTCGAATAAAACCAGGACAAAAGGTTACCGTCCCGACAGGTATTGCAATTGAACTGCCTGACGGATATGTAAGCCACGTATGGGATAGAAGCGGACTTGCCGCAAAACATGGTATTACAACACTTGCAGGCGTTATTGACAGTAATTATCGAGGAGAATATAATATCGTTATGATTAATCTAGGAGAAGAAGACTACGAGATTAAAGCAGGTGATCGTATTGCGCAAATAGTAGTTATTAAACACGAAGTTGTTTCTTTTACAGAAGTCGAAGAGTTAGAAGATTCTGAACGAGCAGATAATTGGTCTATGAGTTCGGGCAAGTAAGTTTTGTATCGTTTAAATGATCAATAAATATATCCAGATGAATGGGATCAAATGTTATTCCACCAGCTTTTTCATGACCGCCACCAACAACGTTAGGAGCTTTCTTTTTGAACTGAGCCAGGAAAGCGCCTGCATCAAAATCTAAGTGATCAGGGACACGCATTGACGCTATAATTATTCCTTTACGAGTGTTTAAAACAATAACTGGCTTGTCCTTCATATATCTAGAACAAATAACACCTTGAATATTTTTATCACATTCAATAATACTATACTGTAAATGTTCCGTATCAATAAGAGTATATTTTTTTTCATATAATTTTCGTAATTCTAATTTATATCTTTGCAATTCATCAACAAGTGGATGACGATTCATTGTGATGTCTTGATATTGTGTAACGGACTTGACAAGTTCTAACGGAATTTGACCATTCCAATGCATTCGTTTCCCAGTATTAAAGAGTGAAACAAACATTTGAATTCCTAAGTAAGGTTCAGAACTAAATCTGCTTTCTCTTGGAACCATTAAATGTGGGAATGCTTCTTTTGCTCGCAGTTCCAATTCAACAGGTATGTTACGAATAGGACCACTGTCACCAAAATATCCCATAAGTGTTAAGAATAATAAATACGGATCGTATGTATCATCTTTAAGCAATTTCTCCCAAATAAGAAGTGAACACGATTGAATCTCAATGTCATGAATAGCTAATAAGTAATTATCACTTTGTTCATGCGGGTGATGGTCAATATAAATAACTTTATTTGGATCTAATTCGACAGATGGTTGAATATCTGAACAGATAATAATATCAGCTTCAGGTGGAACATCATGCGGTTGCACTAAAAATACTTCTCCTCGTGATGTTGTTGTTATCTTACTCGGCCCATCTTTAAGAATATGGTATAAGAGACCACCAGTTGCCACACCATCACAATCCCAGTGTGTTGCAATATGAAGGTGTTTTCCTCTTGTTAAATCACGAATTTTTTGCAGTAGCGGTAGAACCATGTATTATAAGAAAATTCAAGCTTATTTATAAAAATATATGCTCGTGCACGTATAGTTCGTAAATGTTGACAAATGCTCGATAGTAACGTAACCGTAACCTTTATAAATAACTGTTCTTACCCACTAGTTGTGAAAGAAATTCTTTTACACACCCAATCACCTCTTTTTCCTGCTCAGGCTCGGAGACTTCGGTCGAAAAGCCTGGGTGGGTTTATATTTCTACAAAATTCAAATAATTAGTATTCTTCCTATTAGAGTGAATTATAGTTCATCAGGCTACAAGTTATCACTGCACAGTTACTATTCTCGAAATATTTATAAAGAAACTAGTATCTATTCATTAGATGGACGTATTAATTAGCACATCTCGAAAGGGAGGAAACCCAGGAGGTTGGGCTGCATTAGATATAAATGGTGAACAAGTTGAAGGTTATCTAAAATACTGTCCAGGAGCTAGACTTCCTCCAGCCTATCAATTCTCAGCCACACATCAACCAATATACGAAGCACTTACGTATGCATTAGCTAAAAAAATTGGACTACATACACCAAGCGTACATATAATTGGTGGCCATACTATAATACCAGTCTTCCAGTACACCGACAATATAGGTCGAAAAGACAAATTAAAAGAAACTATGCCATTTTATCATTTCAGCGTTAATATGCCCGAAGATTCAGAAGTTGATCAATCCGAACTTGAAAAAAGAGTGGAAGCAGATATTCCTTACTTAGATTTTCTGATAGTTGATGACGTTGTAGGAAGACGTCAAAATTATATTGCCGACAAAATTGACGGAATAACAGAACCAGGATATATTGATCTCGGACATAGCTTTGTAAGAGCAGCCGAAGGAATAATGACCGTACCACATAAGTACGCATCACTTAAACAAGCATCTGCTCAGAAAGCAATGAAAAGAAGAATGAAACACACATTTGTTGTAATGAAAAATCAAAATGTACACTATAACTTAAATCAATTTATTGAAGAAATACCAGATACAAGAATAAGTATGCTTGAAAATGGAGTTAGTTCTGAAAGAAAGATACACACATTACTACGAGAAGAAGAGTGTGAAACAATAATGAATTTATATCTAGAACATATGTTTAATTGGCACAACATATATAATAGAAAACAAAAAAGCACAGAGTGGAATCGTGGACCGATTACATTAAAGTCATAAGAATTATAATTACCGCTTATTACGCCGCTTTGGTTTATTACGCAAGTTTCTACGCATAATAAAGAATATCATTGATACAAGAATACCAACTGCGATTCCAACTGCAAACGCACATGATAATGAATTATTTTTGGCACCTTCAATCGCGTTTTTAATCTTTTGAGGCGGAACTACATATAGATCAACACCCGCCATTTCAATTGCATACTGATAGTATAATAATGCAGTAATTGCGTCTCGTTCTTGTAACGCTTGAGCATATTCAAAATAACTGTACCCTACGATTGGAAAAATCCCTTTTTGTGATTGTCGTAAAATTATTTGTTGTGCTGCTTTTTGTTTTTCATCAAGTAGTTGTGTAACATTACTTGTTGAAATTGATTGTAATGCAGTATCAAATGTTGCTTTTGCTTTTGATGCTTTGTATAAACACAACTCATATTCTTTATTATCACGATGGATTCTTGATTCAGCTAGTTCACGAGCAGTGTTATCATTTATAGGAACATATAATTCCATATAGTTTTTACGACTTTCTGCCTCTTGTATTTTTACTTCACACGCACGAGAAAGTATACTTTCATCAAGATCAAATTCTTGTCCATATCCTTGCGCAAATATTGACCAAGCGTGAGCGCTTTCAAGTCGTTCTAGAGTAAATACATATTGTTGCATTGCAGCATATGTATTATTTCGTTCATAATAATTTTCTGCAGTTTTAAAGAATTCTCTTGCTTCTGCAATTCGTTCTCCAACAAGCATGTACGTTTGTAAATCAGTAATTGTTGTGTAATTTGATAAGTCGATATCAATAGTCTCTAAACGAAGTGATGCTTCGTCTCGTAACACAGATATATTCTTAGGTAAATTTTGTAAGAACCGAATATTTAGTCCAGCCCCATAACAGAATGATGCTGCTGAATAGGATTGCCCAGCATTTAATGCATGAACACTTCTGTTTAAGCCATCTACAACCATATTATATGTTGCATTAACATTGATACTAGTTCCTTTTACAATATAAGTACTATTTGTTACATTTGAAACAACACCTTTTTGACTTATTGATAATGATACATTTTGTGAAATCGGCCATAATGTGACAGAAAGGTTCGCTAACATTTCTGCTGATCTCGTACATAATTTTTCACTTAACATACGCATAGTTGAAGTATAATACTCAGGCAATTCAACACTCCCATTAATTGTTGGATATACCGTTCCTGAAAATTCAAAGAGAACGTCATGAAGACTTCCAACTTCTATAACTGAGATGCCTAATTCTGTTCCGATCTTAACTAAATCAACTTTTGTTTGATTCGTTTGGTTTCGATTTGTAATATTTTCTACGTATCGTGTTCCACGCGGAATTAAAACCGTATGAATACCATTTTCTGCTGCTGCTGCTATTTTTTGTAAAACACCACCAACAGGGCCAACTAAACCACCACTATTCATAGTTCCCGTTATTGCAGTTCCTTCATCAAGTTTGATACCGTCAACAGTTGCAACAGTAATTGCTGCAATTGCGCTTCCCGCACTCGGACCACCAATTAGAGGCGTATTTGCTTGAATAGTATAAATAAAATCATATTGAGAACAATCATGATCTGCAAATTGACAAGCAATTTCTTTTGCTATACGCGTTGAAATTTGTGTATCAATTTTTGTAAGTGGAAATGAATCTAAGAATACTCGACCACGACCAGGAATGATTTCTAATGTTAAACTTGCCACATCACCAGATAAATCACCATATCCATTTTCAGAAACAGCTAAAATCGAAAGTTTATTAGTAACAATTTGAGCAGATACAGCAGTAGTAAATAGTAACAATAAACAAAATAATGTTAGCATCCACCTCATATAATACACACTTTTACACTCCTTTATAAACCTTACTTTGAATGATAATATTTTTAATACCCAAGTGTCATTAACCCTAGTATTATGGAACTTAAACAAGTAATGGTTGTAAGAGCAGATCTTAAATTACCTAAAGGAAAATTAGCAGCACAAGTAGCTCACGCTAGTGTTGAAGCAGCATTGAAGTCAGATGATTTACAAGAATGGAGAGAATGTGGACAGAAAAAAGTTGTTCTGAAGGTTGCTGATCAAAAAGAGCTCATCGCATTATTTCAATTTGCAAAAGAAGCAGGATTACCCTGTTCACTTATTACTGACGCAGGAAAAACAGTTATTGCACCCGGTACAAAGACATGTATTGGAATTGGACCTGCTGATGAAGAAAAGATTGATATTCTAACACAAGACCTAAAAATGGTCTAATTTGATTTCTTTTTACGAATAAGTTTTTGTAACTCTTCAGAAAATTCAGATAAGTCTTCAAATGCTTTGTATACAGACGCAAATCGAATATACGCTACTTTGTCAACCTTACGTAATTGACGCATAACAAGCTCACCTACTTGATGAGAAGTGATTTCTACACCATCTCTTGAACGAATTGTTGTTTCAATAGTATCAACCATCGCAGTTATTTGTTCACGAGAAACAGGTCTTTTTTGACAAGAAAGTGAAATACCACGAATAAGTTTTGTTCGATCAAAAGGAACACGCGTATTGTCTTTTTTAATTACATAGATTTCAATGTCTTCAATACGTTCATATGTTGTAAATCGTTTTGTACAAGATAGACATTCACGCCGCCGTCGAATAGCACGCTCATCAGGAGTCTCACGTTTATCAACAACTTTATGTTCACCTGATGCACAATACGGACATTTCATCTATAACCCCAACAAGTTGTACCTACAACCTAGCCATACCACAATATGTTGTGTTTTTCTTTATAAACATTATGAATCTAGAATATAGCTAATCGTAACGGCTTTTTACTTGGAATTCAGGAGCATGGAGAACACGTAAATATTGTGTCTCAAACACCTTCTTACGTACATATGATGCAAGAATTCTGTGAAACACTAACCTTGCCAGTAAAAAAATACATAATCCTATAAGAACTGAACGAAAGATATCTACTGCCATACACATACTACTAGTAAGGATGTTTATAAACTTTTATTTTGTTAAGATTTTTATCCGAATATCTTTGCAAGAAGCGCTCTTGGAAGTCCTTGTTTTCCAAGCTTTGTTTCAATATCTTTTTTAGAAGTTCCTTTATCAATTTCAGTGGCAACAAAACTGTCAATAGTAAAATAATGGATTTTCTTGTGTGCTTCTTCTGTAGGGAAGTCCTGTTCAACGAGCATATATTCAATTGCATCCAAAGAATGATTTGCTTTTAGTTGTTTTTTAATAAATGTCAATGTTCGCGCATCAACTAATTTGTGCACTTTTGGTTTTGCTAAAGGAATAACATGCGGTTTTTCTTTTTTCTTTGGCATAAATACCAAAATAAGTCCTAGAAGAATTATTGCACCTACAATAATAATAAGCGGCATAGGAACTGAGAAAGATGATGCAGATTTTGATTTCTTAGAGGGAATAGTTGTTTTTTTAGATGATTTTTTACTCTTTGCACCAGTTGTTGGCACAGCAGTATCAGTCGTAGTAGCTGAATCAGTTGCTACATCAGTAGAACCAGATGTTGTATTGTCAGTTATGTCAGCAGTAGTAGGTTCAACCGCGTCTTCTACAACTAGTGCGTTTGCCACAACAGCAGCATCTGTATTAATTTGTTCGAGTGTTAAGATAACTTTCCTAAACTCAACACTTAATAGAGTTATTTTTAGATCGTTTTCAACTGTTGGCGATGTGTTGAACTCCTCCGATTCACCAATACGTAATGTTGTCTGGTCAGGCCTATACGCCGTACGATTATTTGCAAGATTAAAATTATATGTGCTACTTACATTAAGCAAAACATTAGATGAAGTAACATCAATTACTCCAACATGAACTTGATTAGACTGAACTTTAAGCAAAATTCCATCTCGAATTTTTACTTGTTTTGTTAAAGAAGATAATTCTTGCGAATCTTCTGAAAAAGTATTAATCCAACCAGTTGTTTCATTAATACTAATAGCTAACCCAAAGCTTGCTAAGAGAATGAAACATAGAAATGCTGATAAGAATGCTTTTGTCATACAATAATCCTCTTTTTAAGTAGTTTTACCCTTCTTTCTTTTTAAATATTGTTGTATTATGCCGACGAGGCACAAAACATATAAATCGTCACAAAGGACTCATCAGTTATGAGTACAGCAAAACCAGGCGATACAGTCCAACTTACTACGGATACAAAAACGTATGAAGGAATTCTTATGCCTCGACCTGAAATTTATGAAAAAGGAATCACTGTGCTAAAATTACCTACAGGGTACAATCTTGGTATCTCTGATAAAAAAATTACAAAAACAACTGTTATCACAAAATATAGTGAACCAAAACAAAAAACAGTAACACATACTCACAATAAAAATTTACCAACGGTTGCAATACTTAGCTGTGGTGGAACAATTGCGTCAAAACTTGATTACAGAACAGGTGGTGTTGTCGGCAAATATACTGCTGATGATTTTATTGCTATGATGCCAGAGTTGCTTGACATTGCTAACATCACTTCCGAGGCAGTTTCTGAAACAATGAGCGAAGATATGGCATATGCAGATTGGAAACTCATCGCAAATGCAATTTACAAACAATTACAAGATGATTCTATTAAAGGTGTTGTTGTAACATGTGGAACTGATTCATTACATTACATTTCAGCTGCACTTTCATTCTTTTTACAAGATATAAATAAACCAGTTATTATTACCGCAGCACAAAGAAGTATTGATCGAGGAAGTAGTGATGCTTTTTTGAATTTGATTTGTGCAACAAAAGCAGCATGTGAATTTAATGGAACACTTGTGAGTGTTTGTATGCATGAAACAACAAATGACGACAGTTGTATTCTTATGCGTGGTTCAAAGGTAAGAAAAATGCATACATCTCGCAGAGACGCATTTAGACCAATCAACGAACAACCACTTGCTCGCATTACTCCTAACGAAATTACAATTATTAATAAAAATTATCCAAGTACACCAAATACAAAACCAACACGTGCAACTGACTTCGAAGAAAAAATAGGGTTAGTATATGTGCATCCACTTATGCAAGCAAGTGAAATAGATATATATGTTCAAAATAAGTACAAAGGATTAGTTGTTGCAGGAACCGCACTAGGTCACGTACCTAAACAACTTGTCGCACCACTTGCAAAAGCAAAAAAAGCAGGATTACATATTATCATTTGTTCGCAAACACTGTATGGAAGAACACATCCCTTTGTATATAGCCGATTACGAGAGCAATCAATCAAACATAAATTCTTTTTTGCACAAGATATTCTTCCAGAAGTCGCACTTGTAAAACTAGGATGGGCTTTAGGACAAAGTACAACTGTAGAGTCATTATTTGAAAAGAATATTTGTGGTGAATATACAACAGAAATTGATGAACGGAGTTTTCTCTTATGACACTAGAACTAGATTATAAAAAACTTGGACTACGTTGTGGAATTGAAATTCACCAGCAGTTAGAAGGGTTAAAACTATTCTGTCATACACCCACACGTATTCGAGATGATACTCCTGATTACATTATTACACGAAAATTACGAGCAGTAATTGGAGAGACAGGTGTAATTGATGAAGCTGCAGCTGCAGAGTCTTTAAAGAATAAAACATATTCTTATGAAGGATATACTGATACTATCGGGCTTGTTGAACTTGACGAGGAACCACCACATCCAGTTAATGAAGATGCTGTAAAGACTGCAATGCAAGTTAGTCTTATGCTAGGCATGTCACTTGTTGATGAAGCGCAAATTATGCGAAAGACTGTTGTTGATGGTTCAAACACAAGTGGATTTCAACGAACATCACTTATTGCAATAGATGGTCAACTAACAACTGACGCTGGAAAAAAGATTACAATCCCATCATTAATGCTTGAAGAAGATTCAGCAAAAAAAGTTCGTAACACGCAAGACACAGTCTATTATAATTTATCACGATTAGGAATCCCACTTCTGGAAATTACTACTGAACCTGACATGAACGACCCAGTTGAAACACAAGAAGTTGCAAAAAAGATCGGAAGTTTGCTTAGAAGTACAGGTAAAGCAAAACGAGGACTGGGAACTATTCGTCAAGATGTGAATGTTTCCATTATTGGTGGAAATCGTGTTGAAATCAAAGGAGCACAAGATCTGAAAAATATCCCTACATTAATCGACTACGAAATTATCCGTCAATCAAACATTCTACTTCTCAAAAAAGAATTTCCATTGTCTAAAAAAGAGGTTTCCTCACTTAGCGCACAAGATGTAACAGAATGTTTCATAGGAACGCAATGCGAGCTTATTTCAAAGGCACTTAAACAAAATAATGTTGTGTTAGGTGTAGCATTGAAAGGGTGTGCAGGTGCTTTAGGAAAAGAATTACAACCAAAGAAACGTGTTGGAACTGACCTCGCACAATATGCAAAGGTCCATGTTGGTACTGGTGGTATTATTCACAGTGATGAAGACTTTTCAAAATATCAATTTACTAAAGAGCCAGAAAAAGTTAGACAATTCTTCGGATTAAAAAAATCAGATGCATTCTTTTTAGTTGTCGCACCGCATGATGTTGCGAAGCGAGCAGTCGCTTGTGTGAAAGAAAGACTTACAATGCTTCTCAGCGGAGTTCCAAAAGAAGTTAGAAATGCAAATCAAGATAGCACATCAACATATTTACGCCCTATGCCAGGACAAGCTCGAATGTATCCTGAAACAGACATCCCACCTATGACACTTGATGCAAAAGGTATTATTCTTCCAGAATTAATAGAAGACAAAATTGATAGATTAATCAAATCATACGAATTATCAACAGATTTGGCAAAAGCAATTGCAAAAGGAATACAAGCAGATACTTTTGAAAAACTTGTTTCAACGTATAAGACAATCAAACCATCACTTATTGCAGAGTTATTAGAAACAACACCTAAATTATTACGACGTAAACATAATTTAGAAATACAATTAGGTGATGACATCATCATCCCACTTTTTGACGCACTTGCACAAGAACGTATTGTGCAGACAAGCATTGTAGACATCATTGTGAAAGCACAAACAGAATCACTGTCTGACGCAATCAAATCATTTTCATTGTTGAACAAAGAAGAAATCAGCAAAATTATTACAGAAGTACTTACACAAAACCCACAAGCACCATTTGGCGCATTAATGGGAAAAGTTATGGCTCAGACTAACGGACGAGCAGATGGAAAGGTTGTTACCCAACTCATCAAAGAGCGATCATAAATGAAAAGAAGTTTCTCCAGAATTCTCAAAGATGTAATTATTAAGTCAGATATTATTATTCACGTACTGGATGCACGTATGATTCAAAACACAATTAATGCAGATATTGTGAGATTTGCAACAGATCACGATAAACGAATTATTTATTGTGTAAATAAAGCAGATTTACTTTCAGACACAGATATTGTTGTTCCAACACCATATGTATTTGTTTCTACAAAAACACGTAAGGGAATGCGAGTATTACGAGAAATGATTTACAAAGTTGCAGCAAAAAACAAAAGTGAAACTATTCTTATTGGCGTTGTTGGCTATCCTAACACAGGAAAATCAAGCATCATCAACACACTTAAAGGACGTGCAAGTGCACCTGTCTCTTCAAAGAGCGGGCACACAAGAGGTGAACAAGTTATTCGAGTCTCTGCACGTGTACGAATGTTAGATACACCTGGAGTTATTCCAATTGCTGCTAACGATAGTTTATTACTTGCAATTCTTGCATCAAAAAACCCACAAGAAATCAAAGATGTTGATCTTGTTGCAATCAAAATTCTTGGAATTGTCTTAGACACACGAGGAAAACAGTTTCTTAAAGATAGATACGGAGTAGACATTACTGAAGCATCTGAAGAATCAATTGAAAAAATCGCACTTGCAAAAAACCGCCTTCTGAAGGGTGGAGTACCAGATATTAAAACGACTTGTGGAATAATTATTCAGGATTGGCAGAAAGGTCTTCTCTAAATTGAGTTTTTACTTCTTTTAATCGTTTGTATTTGAGACCAGCAGATTCTAACTTTTCTATAAGGATCACACGCTGATTTGATTTTAATGATTTCCAGTCTATTGTAATAATCGGTTCAATAGTATGTTTCTCAAAAGCTTGTTTCAAAACATCAACAGTTACTGCATCAACATGAAACGAAGGACAGACATGTCCAAGAAGTACGACGTTCTCTTTACTTAACTCATTATAGTTAATACACGTGTGATTTCCTCCGATACCAAAGATAACTGGAGTTGAGGAATGTTCACCATCGTACGTTGTTAACGTTTGATCAATAGTATTTGCAATTGCTTTTCCACACGCGTCATCGTTCCATTGTTTTGCAATAGAACCAATTTCAATAAAAACACTTGGTGTTTTTACTGTCGGACCATGATGTGTTGCCTCATTTACTACATCAAAACGCTGTAAATTATGCTGATGAAGATTCCGATATAAAGCATTTTTCAAAACAACAGGACAAGAAGCTACTTCTTGTGGATTTCCACCAAGGTCTGCTTGATTCCAATTCCCTTGCGTATGAACACAGTAACTAGGAATTTCAGATTTGCTTGCATGTTTTGTTGCAAAGAGAAGAATATCCGCTTTTATTTGTAATTCTTCTCGGATTCTTGTGTCAATACATTCAGCATGTGTTATCTGCTGATTTGTTAGAATAAGATAAGCAGTAGAGTTTGGATATTCTTTCTTATAGACCACATGATTGTCAAACTGCAGATCTGTTTTTTCAAATATATCGATTAGTTTTAACTGGATATTGACACCTGCAGCGTCATGTGTTGAACTGAGAATTATAATATTCATAGTGTTACTGGTGTGCCCAAGTATAAAAACCTGCCTCTTATTAGCGAATGCGCAAGCAATATAAAGCAAAAACTATTCCTTTTTGTATGTTTTCCAAAATACCACTAAGCAATGTAGAGTTACACCTGTTCAAATCATACTCAGCATGTCGATTAGCAAGACTGTATTATCCCATGGTAGATGAAAAGCAGTTCGAAACAATGTATAGTCTTTTCTCTCCAGAAATTGTCTATCAACGATGTGATCATCTTATTACCGGGATGGAAGCTTTTCGAGATTTTTATGAAAATGGAAGAAAGATTAGCGGAACCCACACTATTCAAGGAACAGTCTGCGCATTTAAGAGCGTTGCAGTTGTTGGAGAATTTAATGGAATAAGTCGAGATGGAGAAGTACTAAAAGCATCCTTCGCAGATGTTTTAACGTTTGATCTTAGATTTCATATCAGAAGAAGAAATACATATCTAGATGATAAGACATTAAGAGGAAACATTCCTACACACGCATGTGATGAATTTAAAGTTGGCCCAGACACCAGCGCAGGAACATTCTTTTCAGAGAGAGGCGAAAAAACAATTGACGAAATAACTCGTACAGATGGTACTAGATATGTTCGAGTTACAATCCCTCAAATTGGAATGCATGATAAACTCTATAGCGCACAAGGCGCACAATTAATAGAATAATTCTAGTGGAATACAAGTATTAATGACACATATGCTATAATCCCAGCCAAAAAGTAATTCAAATATCCTTTATGATATCCCGGCGTCATGATTGTTGTAATCAGATACATAAACGTTCCACCAAAGAACGCATAGAAGTAATAACTACTAATACCAAACGTATGTTCTAAGAAGATTGCACTAATTGCACCTAACATTACTAATCCTGGAAAAACCAATGTTGTTCTGTGATGGTATCTTAAGAGCCATTTAGTTAGATCTTCATAGAGAAGCATTGTTGCAGCATTGTGTAGTAAGAAAGGAATAAGTATTGTAAGGCTTTTTCCAAATGTATCTATAGAAAATGAATAAACTATAATAAATCCAGTAATAAAATGTACAAGGTAAAATCCCCCAGTACGAATCGCAAGGAGTTCTTTTTGTGTGTTCGACTTCTTTGAACTAAAAATATGTTTTTCCGCTAAGTAAAAACTGATATATCCAATAAATGTGAAAAAGAATCCTGCCTGTATGAGTACACTAGCATTTGACCTGTAGATATCAGGCAAAAGTGTCAAAAACATATAGGCAAATAAGAACCCTGCTGCTAAATTAATAATCAGAAATGAATATTTTTTGAGATGATGAATGAAATCATTTGACAAATACAGAAATAATGCGAAACAAAAAGAAACGTAGAGTGGAATTAATACACTCGCTTGTGTTAAAAATGTTAATTCCACTTTGATTTATTTCCTCTTTTTTAAATAATAATAAACCAAACGGCTTGCTTTCACAAGCCGTAGGGCAAAACAGCACCTTCAAATACGGTCGTTTGGGGGTCATTAGATTTGAAGGCAAGAAACACACCGCTACAATGAGCAGTGAGCGAATTTGACTTACCGTACGATTTCAATTCCAAGTTCATCGCTGATTCTCTTGGATTCTTGTTGTCGTTCTTTTGTAGATACACTACCTACAATGTACGGTGACTTTACACCAGTCATGATTGTCATAACAACCAATTTACCTTGCATGTCATCAGTTACACGAGCTCCCCAGATACAGTTTGCATCTTGGTCCATACTTTGTGTTACTAATTCTCCTACTCGGCTAATTTCATCTAGTGTTAAATCTGATCCACCATGGATATGAATAAGTGCACCAGTTGCTCCTTCATAACTAATATCTAGTAATGGATTTGAAAGGGCACCGTTTACAGCTTCATCTACACGGTTTGCAGTATCACTGCTACCTACACCAATTGCAGCTACGCCGCCATTAGTCATGATTGCTTTTACGTCAGCATAATCCAGGTTAACTAAACTTGGTACTGCAATTGTTTCAACGATTCCTTTAATCATTGTTGCAATAAGTTCGTTTGCTACTGCGAATGCTTGTTGAATAGGTAAGTTTCCTGCGATTTCAACTAGTTTGTTGTTATCAATAACAATAACTGTGTCTGATACTTGTCGTAATTGTTGTAAACCAAATTCGGCTTTGTCAACTCGAGCTCGTTCAATCTTAAATGGCATTGTTACTGTTCCAATAACAATTGCACCCATATCTTTTGCAACACTTGCTACGTATGGTGCTGAACCTGTTCCAGTTCCTCCACCCATTCCTGCACAAACAAATACCATGTCTGCTCCTTTAAGAGAGTCTTTTACTTCTGCTGAAGCTTCTTTTGCTGCTTCTAATCCAACTTCTGGATATCCGCCTGCACCTAATCCTCGAGTGGAATCTTTTCCAATCAAAAATTTTCGGTCTGCTTCTGTAACTTGTAAATGTTGTAAATCAGTATTACATGCGATGATTTCTGCGCCTTGAATACCTTTTTTGTATAACCAACTTACTGCGTTATTACCTGCGCCTCCGCACCCAATAACTTTAATGTTAGCTGTTCCTACTTGTATATCTTCTGATGTTGTTTGTTGCGTTTTTGCTGCGTTTTGTACGATAAAATCCATTTTTTGTGTATCCCCCATCAAGTAACTTGATGCCTGTATAGTGTATATTCTGAAATATACATATGACTATGATAATATATTTAAACTTGTCCAAACTAAATATCTTTAAGAAGTCGTTTACGTGATCGCCAAATCCGTAATGTAATCGCCATTGAATGCAACGTTCGCCAAAACGTAATGTTCAAAATTTATTAATTGGAAATTTGATTTAACCGCTTTTCGCCAAAAAAGCTTCTAAATTTTATATTATATTTTACATTTATCTCATTTAAATATATTTTCGTCTTTGAAAGTCTAGTTTGCAGTATACACATCAGTATACTTGACGGGTTTTTTGTTTAGTACTTAAAAGTGGTGATTCTTATCGAAAGCCACTTAAATAGAAGGATCTTACAAATAAAATATGGATATACATACACTACCTACACCAGGAATTGAACCGCGTGGATACACTAGATTACAAAAAATAACTCACGCTTTGAAACCAGACCACGTTGCATTTATAGGAACATCACAAGAATTTTATTTAACAAAAACAACAAAACGAGTATGGAGAACTAAAAATCAAAAACAACGCCTAGAAATAATTGCAGAACGATTCAAAGGAGCACCAGAAGATTTAATCCAGGCAATTGTTACAAATACAAATTATATGCCATACGTTATTTCAGCATACGCACATAAGCATAAGTGCGGGAAACACTATCTCCATATTCCGCATAGGATTATTGCAGAACAACCAAGAAGAAATACTCAAGAAGTAGTAAAGTCAGCTCCCAGCTTACGTGGATATCAACAGAAAATCGACCAACTATATGCAGATATGCAATGGGATCCAACATTTTTTGGAACAGTAGTTAACCCAATTCCAGCAGCATGCAGACTCATAGCCATAAACAAAAAATTACGCACACTCGCAGGAAAAGTCCTGATTGTTGGTTCACCCGAATCATTTTATGGAGAAATGGGATTTGCACACGCAAATAGAAGTTCTTCAAGTATTAGAATAATAGAACACACATTGCCAGAAGGCGATTAAGGCTTAGAAAAATCATATACAGCCAAAACTTCAGCAGGTGTTAATTCTCGCGCATATAATCGAACATCATCGACATCGCCAATAAGATATCCCATCCCATCCCCACTATGAGAACCAATTCTGTTT
>JBLINR010000014.1:0-23068 GCA_047639395.1 Candidatus Woesearchaeota archaeon
ATAGTACTTGTTGCAAGACCATTAATGAAAATGTGTAAGAAATAATTATAATTTTTTCTTTTCTTTTTTCTTAGGTAAGTAGTTTTCTTTAGAAATTATGTTTTCATCTAGATTTTGTTCAAGGTCTTCTCTTGCTCTTTTTGCTATATTTCCTCCTTTATTAGCTGAGTCTTTACATTCCTCAAGGCCTTGTGAGTCTTTTTCTTTAGTTATTGCCGTAGTTGAAGCTTCACCAAGCATAGTAAAAATTAATTCTAAATCAGTCATATGATCTCTCAAATTTTGCTTTTTTAATTCTTTGAATTGCTTATACTCACCAACAGTCTTTCCAAATGTTGCCTTAGATATCTCATTAGTTAAAATTGCAAACTCCTTTTTTGAGGTGACATCTCTATTACTCCACTCCTCAGTCAACTCTTGTCTGACTGAAATTCCACGTAAACGTTTGTCGATCCAGTCTTTTGGATATCCTTTAAGCTCGTAATACTCTTTTATTCGATCTTGACCTAATTCAGGATCTTCAATCTCTTCAATTCGTTCATAACCCACCTGAGCAAGCCATTGTTTGAAAGGTTCAGCTTTTCTGGAAGGAATAGACTGGATTATTCTAAATAGAGACTTAGTATTAGCACAATCTGTTAAGTATAATTTTCCATCTGATGAAGGCAATTTCAGTTGTCGACAATTTGTCGATAACTCAACGCCATGTTCAGATTCTCGTTTCTTGAGCCTATACCAGTAATCTTTTGAATCTTTACTTTCTGTCAAGATATTAACTACATCAATTACTGAGAAATACCACTCATCATCATGCCATATATGTCGAATACTCTTATCTTGAAAAACGACTAATTTGTCCATTTCATTCATAATATTAGAAAGATGTTTATTCTTTAATAACTTATGTCCACAGATGTCCAGTGAACTACAAAGAAACATAATTATATTTATTTTGAAAAGTAATCAATCGCTGTTGAAACAAGATACGGATTGTTCATGCATACCGATGTTGCAACACCAGTAACTGTTCCTAAGAATTGTCCTGGCTCTAACTTCTTTCTTTTAACACCTTGCGCTACTTCCCAGGCTAAATCAACAAGCAATACTGAGGCACCAATAGCTGCTGCATAGATATTTTTATAGAATGTTTTGCTTTCACTAATATCTGCATCCATAGTGGATATAACATCAACTGCGCCATATGTAAGTGCAATTGCGGCGTATCCAAAGATAGCATGTTCTATTACCGGACTAATACGATTATACCAAGCACCTAATTTAGGTAAAGCTGTTTTTGCTTTCGAACGCAAGCTATGAGTCATATCAACTGGTTTTAAACTGAATTTTTCAGGTATTATTTGCCATATCTATTTTTCATAGCATACGCACCTAATACCACTGAAGAAACAATGTTTGCTGATCCCTCAAGAAGTGATTCTAAGCTCATAATAATAAGAAAATGTGTTTATTTAACACATGAACATGGTTTAAAGCCATTATTACGAGCAGTTTCAATAGATTTGAAGACTACTCGACTTTTTGGTTTTATATTTTTAGCAAAGGGACAGTGTCTATTATGAAATTTTTTACCTGTTTTTGCCGCAATAAATGTGATTTTTTTACGTGTTGACACTTTTTTTACAATAGTCTTTGGTTTGTCTAATTGACGAATCAATGATTTTTGTGTTGCTTGTAATGCTGCAATTTCTTTTTGTAGCTTTGCTACATCGTCTTTTACTTTACGAAATGAACGTGAAATATTCACTTCCAATTGTGTAATTGCTTGTGTCATAGTAAAAAGGAAGAGAAAATGGTTTATAAATGTTTCGTTACTCGCAAGTAACAACTACTACTAATTCCATTTTAAACACAGAATTATAGATTTAGCTCTGTGTCAAACACAGTCTTTAATTCTACAATTAGAAACTTACATGCACTAATAGACGACTTTGACACATCAAATTCCATTTTTCTACCATAATAAATTAAAGAATTTCGTTTAAAGCGACAATCATCAAATAATCGGAATAGTCTTTGTTTCTTGAGGATATCTCTTAGATAGTATCCAAGACAGATATGATTTGTGACCTTATATCCGCGAATCAAGACAACAGCGTGAAGTATTTCTAAAACAGAGGAATAATAACCTTCAAAAATATAATTTGCATTTTGTTCAGTAATGATATTTGTTTCTAAGAATTGGTTGCGACCAATCGCAGTATCAATAAGTGACCTTGCTTTTGCCTTATCAGGACTAATTGTAATTGACATTTGACTCTCAAGACATTCATTCCAACTGCTTTCTTTCGTCATTCAAACACCTCAACAAAACCGTTTAACGTAATACCATTTAAGATATTATTTGCTAATTCTTTGTTCTCCACTTTAGATATGGATGTATAAGAAAATATCTGAATCTTTCTTTGAAGAATTGTCTCAAATTTTTTAAAATTGATTTTGTCTTTTGACTGAGTTTCAATATAAATATCAATGTCACTCTCAGAGGTATCTTCCCCTTTCGAATATGAACCAAAAATAATGATTGTTGGATTACTTAATCTAGTTATTAGAGCCTCAATCAGACCTGATACATGTAGTTGGTGAATATTAAATAATCTTTTTTCTAATAGAAATATTTTTGAGGCTCTGTCTGCAGAATAAAAAATCACATTTGTTATCTGTGAACTTCGTAGTATTCCTTCTTCTTCTAACTCTTTTGTATAACGAATTGCAGAAGGGAGAGGAACATCTACTGTTCGTTCAACCTGTCTTACTCGTAGTTTACTATCAGGATTTAAGAAGTAATATTCTTTTAGTCGTTGTTTGATACTTTTAGTTATCATTTGATATCAATAGTTATCAACTGCTATTTAAAGTTTTTGTTTTTGACGTTCATATTATTCCAAAAGTATTTCGTAATGATAATGTCGCTGTGAGAAGAAGAGAGTAGATTATTTGGCAGTCTTCCAAAGAAGCTCAAACTGTTTTCTATACCCATCCGCAACAACTTTGTCTTGAATTAAAATACCATACGGATTCTGAGTAAAAATCGCAATACCCACCATATCACCAACAATAATAGTTTCTTGTAGCTGTTCAAATTCTTTTGGAAGTAATCTTATCTTTGTTAAGGCACGCTTGTTTAGTTGTTTTGCATAGTCTTTTATGGATTCATCAAATACTTGTCTAGCTCGCATTTTTTTTGCTAATCTTTTTGCGTGCAGGTTTTCCCACCAGGTTTCACCCATGACGTCATACGTTACTTGAGAGCCACCTCCAAACGTATTGTATTCTTTGCCACCACTCTTCAAAAGATTCGTATACAACTCACTAATACCTCGTTTGCCCTTAAATATTTCAGCTCTTGTTCTCTCTTTTGCAAAAAGTTGAATATTCTTTAACTCAGGAAGAACTTGTTCAAATCTAGTTTTCTTGTCTTCAATGAATTGCACAAAGTTCTCAGGATCTGTTGCTTGATATGCCACTAATATATTCCTATGCAAGAAAGGGATGGTCGAATTCACCCTGGTTTGATGTTAAAACTACTATTATCCCTAACAACATTAGTCGTCCCTCGAAAGTAGTTATTTCTCGAAACATTTATATAGTAGTTCACACAGACTAGTTGATATAAGAGGTATATACTATGAATAGAAATCTAAATAATGCACAAAACCCAGATATATTGACTTTTGCTGATGAGCGTAATGGTATAACTACTTCACTTCAAAAGAAAATCATGTTAGCGGGTTCTAATGGGCTAGGTTATAATTCACAAGCTGACCCTAAATATAGTTGGACTAGTGATACCGACCATTTAAAAGAACATTTGAAAGCAATGGATTCCAAAACAGGTGCAAGAACGCTTGCAGATGAGGTACTAGATTTGTTAGATTCTTTGAGTACAGATCCACGTTATCAACTCCCACAACATTTACAACCTGAAAAATCTAAAGAAAACAATGGCAGATTATACACGTACAGCAAACACTATTCGTGAAATTCGCAGAGCACCTTACAATTAATTTTATCACGCAAGTCTTTCTTGCGCTTTTTCTTTAAATTACAAAATAACCACGATGACACAACAGAAGCATTTAAAAAGAAATCCAAGCTTCCCCTTGTTACAATGGGAAAAGAATGTTGTAATAGCGGAGAAAGTGGTAGCGACCACAAGCACGAACACGGAAATCAAACTGAAGAAATTGTTTATCATAACCACTTTGTATTAAATGCACTAGTTATGAAACTGATTGAAAAAGGAGTTATTTCAAAAGAAGAACTCGAAGGCCAAATGCAAACTATTCAAGAAGAACAGCAAAAAGCACAAGAAGAAGCTGTAAAACAAATGGCAGATGCACCTAAAGAAGAACCTTCTGAAGAAAAGAAAGAATAATTCTTAACATATGTTACCATTATGGTAACTTTTTTTATCATATCATGACTTCTCTTAGGAGGCCAAAAAGTCTCATAAGCCGGTAATATGATTTTTCTTTTACATAAATATGCTTTTGCGTCATTAGCAAAGGTCTCATGACCAGCCTCACCCGCAACAATAAGCATTAATGCAACTCGTTCTAATTACTCAGCCTTATCACTAGGTCTTTCTAATTGATCGTATACAGATACTGCTTCGTTAAAAAACAATTGATAATCAACTAACGGGAATACGCTCATAACAGAAAAAGGAATAAATACTGACATATAAATATTTATGAACTAATAATTTAAAAAAAAACAGCTTAGACAGATATTTTCAATGGTTCTTCTTTCCAAGAAGTCTTCCTTGGCATAACCAAACAAAACAAAGTGCTGATGAAAATTATGAATAACGTTGAGCCAACAATCATCACTTCATTATTGATAAAATTCCCATAAATAAATAATGGAAGTCCAATTATAAACGCCGTTATAACTCCCCATAGAACTCCTTTCGCACTTAATCTACTCCAATACAGACTCAATACAGTTGGAACAGCAATACAAGCAGCAATAGTGTTAAATATCCACCAAAGATGGAAAAGTCCAAATTGTGGAATATAAACTACCGCTAAAGCAATAAACAAGCCTATTACTGAAATTCCAAACATAGCGTTTCTTGCTGATTTTATAGCTTTAGCATCATCCTTAGATTTAGCTATATCTGTAACCCAAAGCGAACTAGCTGCACAAAGTCCAGAGTCCAGAGTTGAGCTTATTCCAGATAAGAGCATTACTACAAATAAAAAGACTGCCCAACTGGGTAACAATGTAACAACTGTTTGAATTCCTATCATTGAAGTATCAACACCTGCAGGAAGTGTTATCCCAAGAGCAGGATTTGCTCCTAAAAAACCAAGTGTTGAAAGTGCAATTGGAACAATTCCAAATAATACTGCTCCAAAAATAAATGCTTTCACTAAATCATTCTTCTTTATTGCGAAAGCTCTTTGCCAATACTGTTGATCAGATATTGCTCCAGCAATTAAACCAATAGCGGTAACAATCCCTAAAGAAAATGCAACACCAGGATCAAAGATAGTTTCTATCCCAGCCAGTCCGCCTAAACCAGCACTTATTGCAGATGTCCCTCCAGCTGAAAGCCAAGTCATAGGGATAATTATCGCGCCAATTACTATAATCATTGACATTTGAATAAAGTCTGTAATAATAGAGGCTTTAAGTCCCGAGATATACGTATACACTAGAGCAATGATTAACAAAATAGGCATAATAATAATTAATGGTATTCCTGTTAAAAGATAAACCAAACTACCTCCAGCAAATATCTGAACAGTAACTGCCATAAGCTGATAAAATAAATACGGGAAAAGATACATTTTGTGTGCTCTTTCACTTTGTAATCTGTGTTTAATGTACTGAGGTAAAGTATAACCTTTCGGCATCTTATTTCTTATTACAGGCGCAAGAAAAGCAAAGATCAGTAAGGCAATAATGTTTGGAAAAGTAAACCAAAAAATTCCCGCTAATCCTTTCTCATAAGCTAATTGAACAGAAATAAAAAGTGCAGGAGCCCAAATCCACGAGGCAGCAATACTAGCACCACCAAAAAACCAATTCACATTTCTTCCAGCAACAAGAAAATCTTCTTTTGAGTTACTCTTTTTTAGTTTTGCAAAAAAGTAAGTTAATAAGATCATTATAATTCCAAATGTCAGCAAGAACCAGTAACCTGCCAATTGTGATATGAATGCCATTTTATTTATCCTCCTCGAGATATTTTCCAATCATCTTCTTGAGAACAGACCATACATTTCGTTCTCCTCTTTTGCGCAAAACATATACAAAATCCATCCAGACTTGTTTATTGCCTCTAAAAGAAATCGTTCTAATTTCTAAGGGTTTATTGTCAGTTCTCATGTATTAGTGTATTACGATAATACATTTAAGTCCTTGCGGTGGCGATTACCACCATAATAGTAACGTTTATATAAGAAACTCCATTACTCAAGCAAATGCATGAAGAATTACTACAAGATCTTGGACTAAGTCCGAATGAAGCAAAAATATATGAAACACTGATTCAGTTAAGTGAAGCCTCAGTACAAGAGATTTCAAATAAATCCGGAGTTCATAGAAGAAATGTTTATGACTCTATGCAAAAATTGATTGAAAAAGGTCTCGGATCTGAAGTTTTTGTGAAAGGTGAAAAGAATTTTAAAGCCATTAATCCAAGAAGACTGTTAGAATTATTAAAAGAAAAAGAGGAACGAATAAATAACGTTCTTCCACAAATGCAAGCAAGATATGAAGCAGTTGAAGAAACCGAAGAAGCCTATCTTTACAGAGGAATTGAAGGATTCAAAAGTTATTTACAAGATATTCTTAAAACAGGTGAGACAGTTTATTTTATTGGTGCAAAAGCATTCTGGTTAGATCCCCGACTACAACATTTCCTACCACGATTTCAAAGAGAAAGGAAAAAATTAGGAATTAAATTTAAACATCTATTTGATCAAGAAGTAAAAGATGAAAAATCATCTATTCTTAAAATTGTTGATAAACCATATAAATTCATGCCCGAGAAGTATTCAAGTCAAACAGCAGTGGATATATTTGGTCCCTATGTTGTAACATTTGTCGGAGTAAGACCTGGGGAATTATCTGAGGAACCGTTAATGTTTGTAATGAAAAGCCAGAAATTAGCTGATGGGTATAGAAAGTTCTTTCAGTTAATGTGGGATAGTTGTACAGAAAAATAATACTCCTATTTCAAAACGTACATATAATTACTGTGTCACTTCTTTAGTCATAAATGAATACTTATACTCTCTATACGCAAATAGAATTTCATACGATTGAATATTATCTGAAAACTCATTCTTTAACTCTTGCATAAATGTATGAATCTGAATTTGATCTTTATCAATAACATATAACAAATAATCCCATCCACCAAATAATTCAGTTGCCCATAATACCACTTGATTCTCACGTAAAAATTGACGAAAACGTCTATCAGTAGAACGATCACGAGTAGAGAATTTAATTAATACACTTTGAATATTTAATCCAAGAACAGAATAATTAACCGCAGGTCTAAACCCTTTAATATACCCGGACTGAATTAATTTTTTAATTCGATAATTCACACCGTCATTTGTTAAACCAACTTCTTTCCCAATTGCAGTCAGCGTACACTGCGCGTCATCAGCAAGCACTTTCATAATTTTTTTATCAGTTGTATCACATGTATGTTCAACTCGTTTGGCAGAAAATATTTTATGAAAGGAAGAATCATTTTTGAATGATTTCAAAGAAGTGACTTCTTCCGTAAAAGAATCAGGTAATACTTTGCTTGTAAGCGTAGACAATACAATACAAGGTGTATAAGAGACAACTTGTAATCCTTCGATGATATCTAAAAACCGATGTAATGCAACAGCCGCACTCCTTGCAATAATAGAGACTTCAAAATTATACATCCCGCTGTAATTAATCAAAACATTTACAAATTCGTTATTCTTTGCGCGTTCAATAAACTCAGCTTCACTTTGCGGATGATGAACATTAAGGAAAAAATGATGAGAATAAAATCCTAATTGCTGAATGTTAATCACAGAACGTGATCCAACAAGTAACGAATGCTGTTGCATAACTTTAATTCTGTATTCGACTGATTGGCGTGAAAGCTTTACAAGATTTGCAATACGAGATATTGGATACCGAATATTCTCACAAAGAAGAGAAAGAATTTTCTTATCATGTTTGTGTAATACAGCACCTATATTTTTGTTATCGGCAGACTCTAAAACTTTCATATTGGTAATAAGGCGAAAATAGTTTATATACTTTTCGGTAATTTATCAAGAAAACACTCCATTCTTTTATCATCACCATTAACCTAACTAGTGATATGAAATCGGACTTACACACAAAACAAGGAACAATCTCAAAAGAGCAACTCGTTGTATGTGCTGAAGAACTACTTCACTCACACATCAGCAATGATGTTTTACAAGAATTACTTAGAACAAAACCCCAACCTCTTCTTGGAAAATGGGAGCGAATACCACCCATCCAACTTAGTCAATCTCACAGCTTAGTCTTACACACCCCGTATCCGACACTACTGTATCAAAATTTCAGAGGCCAAGTCGGAGCCTTCTGTATCACATTCAACCAAAATGCACAAGCGTATGATATCTATGAGCTAACAGAAAGTTACGCACAAAATCTTCATCATGCGCTTCTCGGAGGTCAAAAATGAAATTAACTATGTATGGAACAAGAGGAAGCACACCGACACCAAGTAACCCTAAATTCTCAACAATAGAATTTGGTGGAGAAACAACATGTAAACATATCGAAGCATCAGACGGAAGCGACTATATCGTTGATGCAGGAAGTGGTATTAGACCATTAGGAAATGAATTATTACAAAAGTACCAAGGCGCAGTAGAAGCACGAATCCTCATCTCACACCCGCACTGGGACCACATTCAAGGATTTCCATTCTTTAAACCAGCCTATTCCCCAGCAGGTAAACTAGCAGTGTATAGTGGACACCATGAAGTAAAAGAAAAACTCGAAAAACAAGGCGGATCAGGTACAACATTTCATCATAAAGCAACAAATAAGAATGATCACGTGAATACCACAAAACGTTTCTTTGAAGGACAGCAAGAGGGCGCATATTTTCCATTAGGAATTGAACAAATGGGGGGAGAAGTATTTTTCTATGAATCAAAAGAAAAATCATTAGAAAGTGGATCAATGAAGGTAACTTCAATGTGGCATGAGGGCCATCCAGGTGGAATGTGTGCCTACAAATTCACAGATGGTGGAAAAACTATTGTATCCTTAGGTGATTATGAACAAGATGGAAAAGTAACAAAAGATGGATTCGAATTAGGAGAGCGTGATAAACAACTTGTTGCATTTGCAAAGGGTGCAGATATTGCAATTATGGATTGTCAATACACACTTGACGAATACAATGGAAAAACAGGTGGGCCATCTAGAAAATTCTGGGGCCACTCACATCCAAAAAGTGTACTTGCAATGGCAACAGCAGCAGGAGTTGGGGAAGTTATTGCAACACACCATGATCCTGAACACGATGATGATTTCTTAAGAAATGTAGAATCAGCAACACAAGCAGATGTGATTAAAACGTTCAAGAATAACAGCACAAAAGTGACATTTGCACGATTTGGATTAGAAAGAATGGTATAGGGAGGGAAAACAAATGAACGATAGCACAGAAACAAAACCACCACAGATGTTTCCATTTAGTCTTGATAGATTAGTAATCAAAGCAGGATTTGCCAGAAGTGATGAAGCAGGTGCAAGACCAACTGTAACAGGCGCAACACCATATGCCTACTTTTGGCAAACTGGAGATATTGTTGATTTTATTGTTAGTACAGGAGATCAACCTGCAGATATGTTGTATTTGAGAGTGGATCATCCACCAGATGGAGGATTTGCACTTGGAAAAGCACAAATCCTAGCTAGAGGCAGAGATGCCATCAAATTACTTAATAACCATGTATATAGGAGCACAGAAATGGGAAGAGGATACAGAGGATAATTCCTTTATAAATAAATTTACTTTTTCCTTTTTAAAATACAAATGTTTATAAACCACTTCTCACGACGAGAAACTTCAGAGAATGAATACAGTAATCGAACTCCAGAAACTGGAAAAACGAGCCGCGCAAAACATTCAAAACAAAGGTGAAGATCTCGCGCGTGCCCTTGAAGAAAAGAAAAAGACATATCAACAAGCATGTCATAACGCTATCCTTTCAGAAGAAAAAAAAGCATCACGTTCTCTAGAAACATACGAAACATCACTTGCAAAAAAACTTATCAAACCAAAAGTAAAAAAGGTTACAGATGCACAAGTTCAAAAAATTGCAACAGAATACATAAAACGACATGGCACTTGAATCCATTTATCTAATTTCACTCTTAGGTCTGCAAAAAGACAAGCAGTCTATTATTGACTATCTACACGAATCCGGAGTCTTTGAAATCAGAAATAAAAAAGCACATGCATTTGATTTAAAAGAAGACATTCCAGTTAAACACTTAGAAGTAATCTCAAAAAATCTTTTGCAGTTATTATGGGTAGCAGATGTTGCACGCACAAACGCAATAGAAGTTCCCGAAACTGAATACGAAACAAAAAAAGTTGCAAGTGTACTCAAACAAATGCAAAACACACAACCCGTATATGATCAAATAAAACAACTTCATGAGAAAGTGACTCTCTCAACACAAAATGAAACTAAGTCAAAAACAACATATGATGAATTAAAGACAGTTCATGTGAATGTTATTAGCCATCCAAACCAAGCAATTCAAACACTTATTCTAAAGACAACAGATCTCAATTACATCCCACACGAATTACGAAAGAGGCTCATCATTGATCAAAAAGAACACACAGTACTCGTAGGTGAACAAAAAGATATTGATGCTGTGAAGACAATTACTGCACAAAACAATATAATCACAATCCCAACACAATATGAAGATTGCCATCAAGCAATGCATGCGATCTATGACGATTATAAAAAATTCAAAAAAGAAAGAGCAGAAGCAGAATACGAATTAAAGCAGATCTTACAAAAAAACATCAAAGATTTTTCACAGCTTATCACACAATTAACTATTCTTGAACAGCGATATGAGATCACAAACAGTTTCCAGGCAACAGACCATTTATTCTACTTAGAAGCGTATGTAAGCGAAACAAATAAACAGGCAGTAAAAAAGATACCTGTGAAAGTGCACATACAAATTCAAGAGTTAACGACACCTCCAACAAAATTAACAAATAGTTGGTATACGTCAAAATTTAGTTTTATCACAAAAATGTATGGAGTTCCTGCATATGGTATGTTAGATCCTACGTGGCTTCTTTCTTTTTTCATCCCGTTATTCTTCGGATTTATGTTTTCAGACATCGGCTATGGAATTATGGCATTTATGACAAGTATTACATTGTATTACAAAACAAAGCTTACTAACCAAGTTATTAGAGACGCCGCATTTGTCTTAGGAATCTGTTCAGTGAGTACAGTTATATTCGGCGCATTATTTGGTTCATTTTTTGGAACACTCATACCAACAACACCACTTTTACTAAATCCATTTACGGATGCACAATTACTATTAGTAATCTCACTTGCAGCAGGAGCCGTTCATTTAAACATCGCAGTACTTCTAGGAATTGTTATAAGAATAAAAACAAAGAACTACAGAGAATTACTTTTTGCTAGTGGATCAATAGTTACATTACAATTAGCAATAGTCACATTATTCTTTTCAAGATTCTATGGGCTACTTCTACTCGTTCTCAGTTTAGTCTTATTCACACGTCATAATTCTTTAATGGGAATTTTAGATGTTACAGGATTTGTAGGGGCATGGTTTTCTTATAGTAGATTATTAGCACTAGCACTTGCAACAGGTGGGATTGCACTTGGTATTAACATCATTGCAGAACAATTATTTAGCCTTGGAACAATTGGCGGAATTATAGGGTTTATATTCCTTATCGTAGGACACATTGTAAACTTTGCATTAAATATACTTGGAAGCAGTATTCATTCAACAAGACTTCACTTCATCGAATTTTTTTCACAGTTTTATTCAGCACAAGGAAGGTTATTCAGACCATTTCGTGCAAAGCAAATAAAAGAAACATTATAGTATAATAAAAAAACAAAAGGTAAAAATATGGAACCAGGATTAATAGCAATCGGCGCAGGACTAGCAATTGGAATTGCAGCATGTGGCTCAGGAATTGGACAAGGATTAGCAGCAGCAGCAGGTGCTGGTGCAACAGCAGAGAACCCAAGTTTACTTGGAAAGATGCTTGTATTTGCAGCATTACCAGAAACACAGGCAATCTACGGATTTGTAATTGCAATACTACTATTGTTCGTTTATGCAGTATGAATCAAAATAACGAAACGCATTTACGTGCACATATAGTTGAATGGGAGAGATCCCGTAAGCAATTGTTAGCGAAAGCTTCAAAAGCCGATTTTGCAATATATAAAAAAGAACTTGATGTAAGTACAAACAAGCAGATTGAACATATACAAAAACAGACTGCAAGAGAAAAATGTAGACTCAAAAAACAATATGCGTCAAAACAATCTATGCTTGAAAAAAGCGCACAACTAGTGGTATTTGAAACTGCATACAACGCAGCAATTAACAACTGTTTAATGCAACTAAAAAAGAAAGGAGCTCAAACAAACGAATTCTTTGCACATTTAGTCACAGCATACGACGCAAAAGAAGTACATGTTCCAAAGCATATTACACTAGCCGGAACAAAAGCAGATCAAACAAGTCTAAGTATTTCTGTAAAAACAAAAGAACCAGTTGAAATTGATGTTGCAAATCACATTAATGACAATAACGAATACATCGTGGAGAGTATACGTGCATGTATGAAGTAGTACTTGCAGTTAGCGCAGGAATTGGCGCAGTAGTACTAAGTATGTATCCTCTTGTAGGTGTCATGCAAACTATTTATAGTGCAAGTCGAGCAAGAACTGCAAATGGTAATATAATTGCTTCAACGCAACTCAAAGATCTACTTAACAAAGACATGCATACAACTGTCTATCAACTTCAGCAACATGGATACACATTCATTGAACCTGATATGAATCTTGATACTATGCATGCACATATCAGACAACAACATATCACACAAATACAAAGAATCATTTCAGCACTACCAAAAGCAAAAAGACTTTTCTTTTCAATACTCACAGAACGTTTTGATTTAGATGTCATCATTGGATTCTTACATGCGAATACAAGTCCATTTCGCGCAATATATAATACGAAACATTTTGGAACAAGTCGAATTGATTTGCATGATGATTCGACAAGCCCGCAAACAGTCACATATATTCGCCATTCACCGTATGCAGAGTATTTTTCAACAGCAATAGAAGCTATGCAAAAAGGAAAACCAATTGATGAAGTTAAAATCTGGGATAACTATTATGAAAAATTATTCTTAAGTACAAAACATCCATTATTACGACAATATGTCAAGCTATTGATTAATTTTGAAAATCTCCATCGAGTACGAGTAGGAAAACCTCTTTTGAAACGAGGAACACTTGATTTACAGAAATTTGGAAAAAGTCCCATAGTAAGTGAATGGGGAACAATTGATACAAAAACAAATATTACACTCTTACAAAGAAAAGCAACACTTACATTTGCAAAAGAAATTTCACTAAAAGAACCATTAAGTGAAGTCCAAGTACTTTCACACATCATCAAAAAGTCTCAAGAATTGTCAAACATTCGAGTAACGTGTACTGCAGTTGCAACAAAAGCAAATCTGCAGGAGGCAATTGTATGAACGAAATGGCAATTGGTGTCATAGCCTCATATACGCACTGTATTGGATTTGCACTTACAGGTATCAAAGAAGTATATGAAGTTGATCCTGAATCAATCACACTAACAGAATTAGAAGAAATAATCAACAATGCACACTGTTCAATTCTCATCGTAGAAGAACAGATTGCAAAACTATGTGAACAAATGAAAACAGATAAAGAACTTATTATTATCCCGCAAGCGGATTCAGATTCAATACAAGAAATGATTACAAAAGCAATAGGAGCAAGTATATGAGCGCAACAATACAATTTATAGCAGGACCTGTCGTACAGGTGAAGAATCTTACAGATGCAAAAATCAATGACATAGTGTATGTTGGAAAAGAAGAACTTATCGGCGAAGTTGTTGAATTACGAGACAGAATCGCGTTCGTACAAGTATACGAAGAAACAGATGGACTCTGTCCTGGCGAACCTGTTGTTAATTCAGGCATGCCACTTAGTGCTGAACTTGGACCTGGACTTCTTGCGCAAACATATGACGGAATTCTTCGACCACTTGATAGTATTGCAAAAGAACAAGGTGCATTTATTGCACGTGGATTAAAATTACCAACACTTGATAGAAAGAAAAAATGGGACTTTGTTCCAACAGTAAAAAATGGAGATGTAGTTTCTGCAGGAATGATACTTGGAGAAGTAAAAGAAACACAACTCATCACGCACAAAGTTATGGTTCCACATGGGATGCAAGGAAAAATATCTGGAATTAAAAAAGGAACATTTACTGTAACACAAACAATTTGTTCTATTGATAAGAAAACTGTTACTATGATGCAAAAATGGCCAGTTCGTGTTCCAAGACCTTTTGTAAAAAAAACAGTTGGAAATATTCCGCTTTTTACAGGACGAAGAATATGTGATACATTCTTCCCAGTAATTAAAGGTGGGCAAGCAGCAACACCAGGACCATTTGGAAGTGGAAAAACAGTATTACAGCAAAGTTTAGCAAAATTCTCAGACGCACAAATTATTATTTACATTGGTTGTGGAGAACGTGGAAATGAAATGACAGAAGTTTTAAGTGAATTTCCAGAACTTCTTGACCCCATTTCAGGAAAACCATTAATGGAACGAACAGTATTAATTGCAAACACATCAAATATGCCAGTTGCAGCAAGAGAAGCCAGTATTTATACAGGTGTGACAGTTGCAGAATATTTTAGAGATCAGGGATACGATGTAGCACTCATGGCTGATAGTACAAGCAGATGGGCTGAAGCAATGAGAGAAATCTCAGGACGTCTTCAAGAAATGCCAGGTGAAGAAGGATATCCATCTTATCTAGCAAGTAAAATTGCGCAATTTTATGAACGTGCAGGTATTGTTGAGAACATTCACAAGAAGAACGGTTCAATTACAATTGTAGGCGCAGTAAGTCCCCCAGGAGGAGACTTTGCAGAACCAGTAACTCAACAAACACTTAAAATAATTAAAGCATTCTGGGCCCTTGACGCACCGCTTGCAAACAAAAAACATTACCCTGCAATTAACTGGCTTACAAGTTACTCACAATATGCAGATTCAACTGATTCATGGTTTGATGAACACGTAGCATCAGACTGGAGTGTTTACAGAAGATTATTAATGGATATTTTACAGCGAGAAGCTGAACTTATTGACCTATCTCAATTAATTGGAAAAGATAGCTTACCAAAACAAGAACAATTTATATTACTTATCGGACGTATTATTCGTGAAGATCTTTTACAACAAGACGCATTTGATGAAAACGATGAAACATGTCCATTCATTAAACAATACTGGATGATGAAGAATGTTGTTGATTATTACACATCCAAAAAAGAATTAGAAATTGATATTGATGCAGAAGAAAAATCAAGCGCATTTACAGATCTTGCGAATATGAAATTTTGTGATAATGATAAAAGCGAGAGTATTCTCAAAAAGCTGCACAGTAAAATATTAAAGACAGGTGACAACAAATGAGAACAACATCTAACATTAAAGAAATAAAAGGACCACTTATTGTTGTTCAAGGAATTACCGGTGCAGCATATAAAGAAATTGTACATATCACACTTGCAGACAACACAGTAAAAAAAGGTCAAGTTCTTGCAGTTGGAGAGCAATTTGCCGTTTGTCAAGTATTTGAATCAACAATGGGACTTTCATTAGAAAAAATGAAAGTAGCATTCACAGGAAAAACTGCAACAGTAAAAGTATCAGACTCAGTTTTAGGAAGAATCTTTGACGGATCAGGAAATCCAATTGATGGCCATGACTTCTTTGGTACAAAAAAAATGGATATTATGGGAAAACCTCTTAATCCAGTTTCACGGGTTCCACCAAAAGATTTTATTCAAACAGGTGTTTCAACAATAGATTGTATGATTCCACTTGTACGAGGACAGAAACTCCCTATCTTTTCAATGGCTGGTATGCCACAAAATGAATTAGCTGCACAAATCGCAAGACAAGCAACAGTACTTGACGGGAAAGAATTTGCAGTTGTATTCTGTGCAATGGGTGTAACACAAAGCGAACAGGAATTCTTTATTAAGGAATTCACACAAACTGGTGCACTTGAACACACAGCGCTTTTTATCAATAAAGCAAGTGATTCAACAGTTGAGCGAATCATGGCACCAAGAATTGCACTTACTCATGCAGAACATCTTGCATATGATTGTGGAAAACATGTCTTAGTTATCATGACTGACATGACAAACTACTGTGATGCGTTAAGACAAATATCTGCAGCAAGAGAAGAAATCCCAGGACGTCGAGGATATCCAGGATACATGTATACTGATCTTGCACAGTTATATGAACGAGCAGGTATTGCTAAGGGCAGTGCAGGTTCAATCACACAAATTCCAATTCTTTCAATGCCAGGTGATGATAAAACACATCCTGTTCCTGATTTAACTGGATACATTACTGAAGGACAAATTGTACTTGATCGACGATTATTACAAAAACATTGTTTACCACCTATCGCAGTATTGGGATCACTCTCACGATTAAAGGTTGACAAAAAGCAAGTTCGAGAAGATACAGGTGCAGTTGCAGCTCAGTTATATGCAGCTTATGCAACAGGTATTGAACTTCGAAACTTAGCAGCAGTTGTTGGCGCGGAAGCATTATCTGCGCGAGATCAATCATATCTTGTATTTGCAGATGAATTTGAATCCAAATTTGTTAACCAAGGGTTTGACGAAGAACGAACACTTGAACAGACATTAGACATTGCGTGGGAATTGTTTGCCATCATTCCAAAAAATGAGTTGAAGAAACTAAAAAAAGATATGATTACAAAATACTATGATTCCAAAAAATAATACTGGACTGCAGCTGATTAAAGCGAAGATAAAACTTGCAAAGAAAGGTCACAGCCTTCTTGAAAAGAAACAGAAGATACTCGTTAGAGAGCTTCTTGATCTGCAAAAAGTATATGAGCAGAAAAAGAGTGATCTGCTTGCAAAAAAAGAAGTGGCGATGCAAAAAGTTATTTTTTCATACGCAATCCATGGCCTTATGAGAACTCGTAGTATTGCATACGGAACACCGTACAGCATTGAACTACAGGAAAAGACCAAGAACATTATGGGTGTACGTGTAACTGAACGCTCTGCAAAAAACGATTCTGATTATTCTATTGGAGACACTGCAATGGATGATTCACGAATGAAATATAGTTCATTTTTAGTAAACCTAATTGATCTACAAAGCACAAAGAGTGCTATCACGAAAATCTGCACTGAAGTAACAAAAGTAAAACGCCGTGTAAAGTCTTTAGAAATAATTCAAATACCAAAGCTTGAACACACACAAACAATGATTAAACTTGCTCTTGATGAGAGAGAGCGCGGAAATATCATCATGCTTAAAGATGCAAAAAAAAGAATTAATGCCAAATAAACACTTATGGGTGTTTGCAGCGCAAATGATTGCGTTTATGCTTGTTGTAATCGGGTTTTTAGTATATATCTATATTTGGTATAAGAATCAGAGTTAATTATTTACTTTTAGCAATAATATACGTACCCAGAATTATCAAAAAGGTGCACAATGCTGTAAAAGGTATTTTTGCGTCATCAAAAAACAAAGGGCCTAATCTATAAAATGAAAAATTAGTAAATAAACCAGCCTGAGATATTGGAATAAAAAATAATAATAGCGCTGCTAGAAATAAAATGAATCCTACTTTTTTTTGCGGTAACTTTGTCAACCCAATTGTTGAGAAAAGCTGTTCTAGATGAAAATTTATCGCTTTATTACTCCTAATGAATTTAATGCCCACAATAATCATCAAGATCGAAACAAGAATCATAGGATTAAATATTAAAAAGATATCTCTAAAAGAAAAGGATCGAAATACATGATGACTTTCTAATTCAGCTACTATAATTATTGCAGCTAAAATTATTTGAATTACACCTAGCTTTTTTAGTTCCATGAGACTAATCGAATGAAGTAGGTATAAAAGGATTTCGGTCTCATAGTTTTTAAAATATATACATCATTTAGCCAAGTCGAGCCTTATACGCTTCGATTCTATCCCGAATTTCAATTGCTTTCTCAAACTCAAGATTTTCACCTGCTTCATCCATTTCTTCTTGTAATTTTTCAATAAGTGTTGGAATATCACTTTTAGGAATATGCTTTGTGTCTTTTAATTTGACAACTTCTTCTTTAATTTCTTTAATTATAGTTTTTGGAATAATATTGTGCTTTTTATTATGAGCCAACTGTATTTCTCGTCTTCGACTAATTTCAGCAGTCGCTTGTTCAATAGATTTTGTAATTTTGTCAGCGTATAATATTACTCGACCATCAATGTTTCTTGCAGCACGACCACTTGTTTGAATGATACTTTTTGCGTCTCGTAAGAATCCTTCCTTGTCAGCGTCAAGAATTGCAACAAGTGCAACTTCAGGAACATCGAGTCCTTCTCGTAATAAATTAATTCCAACTAATACATCAAATTTACCTAAACGTAATTGACGAATGATTTCCGTCCGTTCCAATGTTTCAATTTCAGAGTGTAAGTACCGAACAGCAATTCCTTTCTTAGCTAGATACTCACTTAGGTTTTCAGCCATACGTTTTGTGAGTGTTGTAACAAATGTACGAAATCCTTGTTCGTTTGTCTTTTTGATTTCATCAATCAGATCATCCATCTGACCTTCACTTGGTCTAATTTCAATAGGAGGATCAACAAGTCCTGTTGGTCGGATCACTTGTTCTGCAATGTGTGTTGAGATTTCTTTTTCATATAAACTTGGAGTTGCTGAAACATAGAGTACTTTGTCAATATGTGCATCAAACTCTTCAAATGTTAATGGGCGATTGTCATATGCACTTGGCAACCGAAACCCATTATCAATAAGAGATTGTTTTCTACTTCTATCTCCTTTATGCATACCATGCACTTGCGGTATTGTCACATGTGATTCATCAATAATAATAAGATAATCTTCTGGGAAAAAATCTAATAAAGTAAATGCAGGATCTCCTGACTTTCTGCCATCAAAGTGTCGACTGTAATTTTCAATTCCTGAACAGTAGCCTAACTCTTTAATCATTTCCAAGTCATATTTTGTTCTCGTTGTAAGTCGATGTTGTTCAATCATACCTAGTGATGGTGCAACATCTTCTAATTCATCTTTGATTCTTGTTGTTGCTTTATCTATCTTTGACTGCGGAACAACAAAGTGACGTGCAGGAAAAAGAATATAATTATCATATGTAAAAAGTGTTTTTGCGCTAACTGGATGAACTTCACTTATTGATTCAATTTCATCACCAAATAATTCAAACCTAATAATGTTTTTCGAATACCCTGGAACAACATCAATAGTGTCTCCTCGAACTCTAAATTTCCCAGATGCAAGATCAAGATCATTACGTTCATATTGCATTTTCACAAATGCCCTGATTAATGCTGTTCGACTTTTTTCTTGACCAACGGTAAGTGATTCGCTCATTGCCTTATATTCATCAGGATCACCTAAACCGTAAATACAAGAAACACTAGAAACAATAATAACATCTTTTCGTGTGGCTAATGACATTGTTGCTTTTAGTCGATGCTGTTCAATCTTTTCATTTACTTGTGCGTCTTTTTCAATATAGGTGTCTGACGCTGCAATATATGATTCAGGTTGATAGTAATCATAATAAGAAACAAAATATTCCACTGCATTATCTGGAAAGAAATCTTTGAATTCATTATAGAGTTGCGCAGTAAGTGTTTTGTTGTGTGTAAGAATTAACACTGGCTTGTTTAATTGTGCAATCACATTTGCCATACTAAACGTATTATGAACGAACATTTGTCCATTCCCTGCACAAAAAGTTTCATTATCAGGTATTGACAAATCATAAACATGTCCTGTTTTTGATCTTTTCTTTTTAATAGAAACTACTTTTCTAAAATTATATTTTTGAAGTAATGCATATTTACTAAATCCTGATTTACTTCCAGCTATTTGCTTAAAAAACTTAAGTGCTGACTTTAAAGATGGCTCTCGCTCGCCATTTTCAATTAGTGACACCATTGATCTAACACAACCAAAATAAGAAGCAACTTCCTTTTGAGTCAAGTTATTTGATTTTCGAAAGTTCTTAAAAAACTTTGCCGACTGAGGAAACAAATCCACATTAGTATTTTCAGATTTTTTAATAATTTCCTCAAGTTTTTTTTGTTTATACGGTAAATCGAATTTTATTTTTGAAGAAAATAATAGGAGATTAGACTGACCAGATATTGACAAAATATAAAAAATCTTATTATTCACACTTTTTTTTCGCTTTCTAGCAATAATTCCAAATCTCATTAATAGGTGTTTTATATCATATATCAGATTTATCGAACCTAACGTTATATCAACAGAATTTGTTTCAACATAGCCATCTCCGTCAAATAATCCTCTTAAAACGCATGCAATTTGATCATTTGAGAGATTAAATATAAAACTACTAAAACATTTATTGCGGGATCCCTCACCAAAATGTTTTAAAAAATTTGTAAAATCAATAGAATAAAAACAAATATCATTTTCATTACGAATATAATAGTTAATTCCAATACTTTTAAAATATTTTTTTACTCTTGATTGAATTGTGTTCTGACCATTTGAAATCAGAAAATAATTTCTAGAAGTACAGCCTTCTGCAAAAAAAATACCTAATATATAGAGAAATTCATCAGTAATCTTCAATAAAGGGCATAACTTATCTTTTTTCTTATTTACAAAGAAAGCCTTTTCTAATCCTTTTTCAAAAGGAACCTTTAGAAAATTACATAATGCTTGATATTGGTCTTTAGATAATCCGCGAGATCCAGTCAAGTTAATTATTTGAGATATTTTCCATTTAGGAGCTCTAAAATGCTTTTTGAAAAAAGGCAAGAGTTCTTCTCGATCATAGAATTTAATTAAATTATGGCCCGATAAATTAGTGTTTGTGTGTGAGGATAAATCAATGTACTTTAGTTTTTTTTTATTTTGAAGAATAGTTCTAGGAATTGGTATTGAATCACCAAAATTCAAATCATTAGTGTCAGTTAATTCAAATTCGCCATCTCGGAAGCGATAAAAATTATGGTCTTTTGTAACTGCCACTGTTGATCCATCATCTAACTCAACTTCAAACAGGTCTTTTTCAATATGTTTTGAGACCTCACTGATTTCTTTTTCCTCAATTTCAAAAGTTAGTGGATTAAATGAAATAACTTTCCATCCAGATATATTTTGATAGAACGTTCCGGAAAGTTTACTTGGTTTTGTTAACTTCCCTTCTACAAAGGCCCCTATTTTTACTTTGTGTATCCAATTATTCATGTCTTTTACAAAAATGAGTTCATCATAATCTAAACTTTTTCCTGATCCTGTTACTCCAAGGAGTGTTTGACGTTTTTCCCCTTTTTGAAAGCCTTCAACTAATTCTTTTACTGCTTGAGGCTGGTCACCAGTCATAGAAAAGTTGCTTTTTAAAGTGAAATGTGTCATATACAGGTAGAAAACTGATATCGTTTATAAAAATTGAGCCCAGGGTTGTCTTATGGAAATAGTATTATCTTGGATAGATATGTGTCTGATTTACCGCTACAGTATCTGCTATGAGTAATGTATAGTCATCTGCACTGTTTGTTTTGAATGGCTATGAATAAGTACTAGTAAGAAGGAAAATTAGAACTCTTCAGTATCTTCTTCTAATTTAAGCGTTCCGCGCTTTTTTAGAATTTCAATTTGATTTGGTCGATATTTAAATACAACATCTCCCTTTTCATCGCCACCAAATTCCCATGGTTCAATTAAGAGAATATCTCCTTCACGAGTCCAAAGTCTTCGTTTAAGTTTACCTGGTACTCTACAAAGTCGCATTTTACCATCCATACACTTAACTCGCATTCGACTGCCACCAACACGTTGATCTAGAATTCCTAATACCTCTCTATTACGAGGCATACGTACACGTACTATTTCTTCAGTACCTTTTTTTTGCGGTGGTGTTTTTGGTTTATACATTGATATTACTACGGAACTGATGGGCATTTATAAATGTTCTCCAAAAGTACGCACACTCTATACATAAACAAATACATACTACGCCTTGCAGCGAAGTCAGGAGAGAGGGTGATTTATGCAACCCTCTCGACGTAGAAACTGCGATCAACGAAGCAGTAAGTCTGCGCGTAGTAAATTCAAAAAATATTTGACATAAACACATCACAAAAAAGATTAATTTACAGTTTCAGCTATTTGCCTTTCTTATCAGCCTTACGCATAGCAAAGAAGAGAATAATTGCACCAAATGTAATATAGATATCAGCAAAATTAAATACACTAAAAAACGGAACGTGAATAAAATCAATCACAGAATCACTATACATATACCTATCAATAAGATTTCCAATCGCACCAAGAGTAACTAATACATATCCAAGTCTATACATAGAAGGAACTCTCTTATAATAGAATACAAGCGCAATAACAACGATTGTAAGTAACAATGTAAGAATGCCACCCATTGTTGAAAACATACCAAATGCAACACCTGTGTTGTGTACATACGTCAAAGAAAGTATTTTTGGAATAAGAAGAATTGTCTGTCCATAGTTCATGAACTCAATTACTAACAATTTTGTAATTCTATCTAAAAGAAATAATAAAACAATAAAAAAAATCTGTGTAACACGT
>JBLINR010000015.1:0-22983 GCA_047639395.1 Candidatus Woesearchaeota archaeon
TTTCCAAGCAGAAACTTCCTTTTCAATCTTCACCAATGTTTTTTGAAGAAGAGGTTTTTCCTTATCTATAAAAGCATGTAACGCAAGTTTATGTCTATGTGAGACAAATAATGGTTGTTTAAGAATAGTCTGTGCCCGTATTTCCATACCAGAGTAGATTTTGCCAGGAATACGAGTAATGATTTTCCCATCTCTAATAACAACTTGTTTCATAGAAAAAGGGAATAAGAAATCGTGTAAGTGTTTTATTACTCACTCACATCTGTTGGGGAGCACGCATACCAAGCAATCTAATCGCGTTTGCAAGCACTTGACGTATTGCATCGATAAAAACTACTCTTGTTGCAGTAAGTGTCTCATCGTTGCTAATAACTTGATTCTTTGCGTAGTACTCATTAAACAGCTGACACACATCAAGAACATATCTACAAATAACATGCGGTTTATGATGTTTAGCTGCTTGTTCAACTACAGAACCAAATGATTGTAATTTCAAAAACATTTCTTTTTCAGATGCTGTAAATAAATCATATGAAACGTCAGATACTTCTTTCTCATATTTACGTAGTATTGAGCAAATACGAGCGTGAGTGTATTGTACATACGGACCTGTTTCTCCTTGGAAATCTAAAATGCGATTCCAATCAAAAAGAACATCTTTCAAACGGTCACTTTGTAAATCAAAAAATGCAATTGCACCAACACCAACAGTACGTGCCGTTTCTTCAAACTCCTCACCCTTTGCGAGTTCTGGGTTTTTCTCCTCAATAATTTTTTTCACACGTTGAATAGATTCTTGTACAACATCTTCCATAAGAACAGTTCGTCCTTCTCGTGTTGACATTTTTCCTTCAGGTAATCTATAGAATCCATGTCCTAAATGTCTACATCGATTCGCCCATTCGAAGCCAAGTAATTTTAGTATTGCAAATAATTGTTTAAAATGTAATTCCTGTTCTTGTCCAACTTCATATAACAGATCACTACAACGTAAATTTTCAACACGATCAATTGCAGCTGCAATATCTCTTGCCAAATATGTTGTGCCACCATTACTTTTTACAACGATCACAGGTGGAAGTTTAAGATCAAATCTCTCAAAGTCAACAATTAAAGCACCGTCACTTTCAGTTAAAATGTTTTTTTCTTTACAAAGTGCAATTATATCAAGTACTTTTTCATTATAATAAGATTCTCCTCTAAATTCATCAAAAGAAATACCCATTAATTCATACATACGATTAAATTCTTCTAAACTTAATTCACGGAAACGTTTCCATAATGCCAAATAGTCTTCGTTTCCAGCTTCCAAAGCGGCAAAGATAGTTCTTGCTTCATCATCTAATGCAGAATCTGTTTTTACTTCTTCGTGAAATTTAATATATAATGATAATAAATATGGAACAGGCTCTTTAACTAATTCAGCTTCATTTCCCCATCTTTGAAATGCACAAATAACTTTCCCAAATTGTGTTCCCCAGTCCCCGAGATAATTTATTCCAATTACATTGTGTCCAAGAAATTGCAAAATTCGTTTATTACTCTCACCAATAACTGTTGAACGTAAATGACCAATACCAAAAGGTTTAGCAATATTTGGATGTGAATAATCCATACAATACGTATTTTTATCTTCTGCTGATCGAGAACCGAATAATTCTTTTTGTTCTCGGATGCTTGTCAGAACTTCTTTTGCAACTTCTTGCGGTTTGAATGTAAAATTAACAAATGGACCTTGCGCAGTTACTGCTTCAATCCCAGTATTTTCAATTTTGATTTGTTGTGCTAATTCTTGCGCTAATTCTGCAGGGTTTTTTCCTTCTTCTTTTGCTTTTGCAAAGACAGGAAAACAAATATCTGCAAGTTTTGCGTGTTTTGGAACTGTGAGAAGAGGATTGTCTATACCTGCTGCTTGTAATACTTGTACTACTTGATCTTGAAGTTGTGCCATAGAATACTATAAACAGTACCAATCTTAAAAAGTTTACGCAAGTATTATATAGAAATGGTTACACCAACTCTAAAATGAAAATCAAACCATATTTAGTATCAGCAGCAGCTTTAGCAGCTTTTGTAGTAACAGGTTGTAGTACCCCAAATTATAAAAAAGGTGGAGCAGCAATGACACCAAGAAGCAGAGTAGCAATAATGCCAGCGAGCAGAGGCGTATTTTCACACTCAGGCACATACGAAAATGAATTTTTACAGCCACCGTATACGCAAAGAGCAAGAGAAAAACCTAAAACACTAGAAATCCCTTATGGCTCACTAGCAGGTATAAAACTCCCACCAACAATGCCGCTACCTTATAACCAAAAAAAGTAATTTTTTTTCTTTTTTCTTATTTTATTCAAATAGTACCAAATAATAGAAATAAAGCATAAAAACTAAATCTTTATAAACGGAGAGAGGTTTCGCGAATACATGGGAAGAATCCGAACAAAATTAACAAAACGATTAACACGAAAAGTTATGACTGCTGGTGAATTTGGTAAATCTTTTGAAGAAAACAAAAAAACTCTAGGCGAAGTTGCAATTGTTCATTCTAAAAAAATCCGAAACATTATTGCAGGATACGCAGTTAAAATCGTTAAATCACGAAGATACGATTAAGTATCTTTTACTTATTTTCTTACGTACACTTTTTTATAGAAGTAACATTTAAAAATACTCAATAAACTCTTTACACTTATATGACCTTGTAGCATAGCCTGGATAGTGTGACTGGTTGCGGACCTGTTGGCCCGGGTTCGAATCCCGGCTTGGTCATTTTTCTTTTCCCAAAGGTTTAACAAAGGGTGTTTATTCCTAAGTTGATGTTTTTTGATTTTGTCACAAGTGAAATGCGTAAACTAGATACACCTGCTCAAAAACGAGCATATGTAGCTGAAGCACTACCCAAATTAAAAGACCCCATATTATGGTGCGGATACAATCCTAAACCATTTGCTAAAAATGATAAAACTAATACACTCAAAGTAATATTCAGGCAACGAAGAGCAATTCAAACTGTTGAGAAGTTATATGGTCCGAGAAATCCTGCACCAGAGTATGTCAGAGAAACTATTAATCAAGTTGTTCATAATATTTGCACAACACGAGAGTTGTTCAGGGTAAATGGTCATGACGAAGAAAACATCTGGGCACATAAATTATTTCCTCTTGCTGCAAATTTAGACAAACAACTTAAAGCATTATTTCAAGGCAAAGCAGATCATATCACATTCACAGACGAGTACATAGGTAATGGCACATTTGCAACAGTGCTTCATGCAATGTCAAAAAATAGGATTTTGGCTGTTAAATTATTTCATGATCCACGAGCAAACCATGTTCCAAAATCAAATGCAAGATACGAAACTGTTCAAAATATTGCCGAAAATCTAGAGCATTCGAAAGAAATAACAAAACAATCACCTTTTGTTCAAATAAGGCACATAGCGCCTCACCAAACAGGACTCCCTTTTGCATATATAGCAGATTACTTTTCAGGAATTAATCTCGAGGACCTTTTTTCGACAGTAGAACCAGAAACATTTGAAGAGTATCAGGTACAAGCAGATGAAGTAATCCGAACATATACAGGTATGTTAGAACTTATACACAAAAAAGATTTTGTATTCTGTGATAATAACTTAGGAGCAATACTTATTAACCCCACATCTAATGAAGTCAGAATTTGTGATTATGACCACCTACAGCCACTTGAAACCGAAGGAAAAAACGTATATACACCTGGTTATGCATCATTCGAACAATCACTAGGCCTACCACAAACAAAACTAGGAGATATAGAAGGATTCTGTAGAATTGTTGACCGAATAGGCAACCGTGACTCTAATCGAGAAGAAAAAAATTCCGAACTCACTCTTCGAAGATTACATGAACTTGCACAAATAAATTATACCTATGATTCGAAACGTGCAAATCATGTTAAACCGAATCTCAAACAAATTGTGTGTGACACACTAACCTACCCTCGCGATGATAGTATAACAACAAGTGATCTTGTTTCTGCAGTAAAAGAAGATTATAGGATGTAACCCCTAATCGCTTACATATGGTCCTGCTTTAAAAAACGCAACAGTAGTTTGTGGTAATGCATACTTCGTCTCACTGGAATCATCAGGTACACTTGCAAAAGGAGACCAGCCCTTCAAATCCGAACTCATATAAACTGTATATGCCGAACCAGGTCCGACAACTAATTTCCCATCTTTAATTGTTAGTCTTTGCGCGCGATCATCTAAATCAATTTGTGTAACACTACTCAGATAATTATTATCACTTGTTACCAAAAAAGAATTTGGACCAAGAACACTAATGTCAACAAGTTTTCCAATGTTCATCAAACCAAGCGGAATTGTTTTCTTACACTCTCCTTGAGAGTACAAATGAATTGCAGAATCACTTGCAACTGCGACTCCACTACTCCCATCAGCAAACACATAATCGTCCACAGACACAGCAGTATATGGTAACTGCATTACAGGTTCAACTTGAACATCATCAGAGAGCAGCAATGAAACAAGCTCACCATCACGAATTGCGTATCCAGTACTAGCTTCTTTTTTTGTACTCATACGACCAACATTTGTTAGTGCACAAGGTAGCGCATACAATGTTTCCCCCACTAATAATTCACGAGATGTTTGTAATGTTGTTAACACATCTCCGGAAGATACATCAGAGTAGGTACCTAAAAGTCGCTCATAAGAAGCATCTTCAGAAACACTAAACGAAATATCATTTCCCCCACACAATATTTTGGAGTCACGCATAGTTGCGCCAGTTAATTTATATGGTGATACAAATCCTTGTTCTAACGTTGCAGTTCCTGTTGGTATTGAAATAACTTTTTTATGTTTTAGTGGATGTACATCATCCAGTTGTCCAATTGTTTGTGTTTGCGCGACTGTTGCAGCCGCTAAAACAAGTGCACATAATGTTTTAATTATTGTACTCACCTCTTTTTACCCCCTATAAATAGAGGGAAACAGAAGATAGGAAATAACTATTTTTAAATTCGATCAGACTCCAACACAACTGTTATAATATGAACTTATGATATAGAAAAACAATTACTATTATAAATAAAACAGACACAAAAATATACACATGAGTGATCTGACAACAAAACCAATAAAAACATTGATTAGACAGATCGCAATCCCAGCAAGTATCGGGTTTTTCTTTAATACTATGTATAATATTGTCGACACATATTTTGCAGGTCAATTAGGAACACAAGCTCTAGCAGCGTTAGGTATTTCATTCCCTGTATTCTTTCTTATCATCGCAAGTGGTTCAGGGTTATCACAAGGAACTTCTGCATTAATTGCAAACATCTTAGGAACAGGAGACAAAGAAAAAGCACAGCGATATAGTTTTCAAGCACTAACATATGGTGTATTATTAAGTATAGTTCTTACCATTGTCGGATTAGGCATTAGTGAATTTTTATTTTCAGTACTCGGCGCAAGCGGACAGTATCTTCTAGACGCTCTCGCGTATATGGATGTAATTATGCTTGGATCAGTATTTTTCATCATCACATTTGTTGCAAATGGAATTCTTAATGCACATGGCGATACTAAAAGTTTTAGAAATATTCTCATCATTGGGTTTTTCTTAAATATCATCCTTAATCCAATCCTTATGTTTGGTTGGTGGATTTTCCCAGAGTTAGGTATTGCAGGTATTGCACTTGCAACTGTACTAATTGAAGCAATATCAGCTGTATACATGTTGTATAGACTAAGTAAACACGGTGTGTTTCATAACATTACAAAAAAATGCATCATACCTAGACTACAAATATACAAAGAAATTTCAGAACAAGCAGTACCAGCAGGATTTAGTATGTTTAGTGTTGCAGCAGGAATTTTTATCATTACATTTTTCATTTCAGTCTTTGGAAAAATTCCAGTTGCAGCATATGGGATCGCAACTCGTATTGAGCAAATAGTTTTACTTCCATCAATCGGATTAAATATTGCCACACTGACACTTGTTGGCCAAAACAATGGTGCTAAATTATATCACAGAGTAAAAGACGTTTATGCAAAAGCAATTAAGTATAGCTTAGTTCTAATGACAATTGGGTGTGTAATTCTTGTTTTCTTCTCAAGGCAACTTATGAGTATATTTACAGACGATGCAATCGTTATTAGTACAGGAACAACGTACCTACACATTGCAGCATTTACTTTGTGGGCCTATCCAGTATTATTTATCAGCGTTTCATTACTACAAGGATTAAAAAAACCTATGTACGCTATGTGGTTAGGATTATATAGGCAAATCATTGCACCAATTATCATTCTCTCATTACTAGTCTACGTATTTAATATGGGACTACTTAGTGTCTGGTGGACTATCTTTGGTATAGTATGGAGTTCAGTAATTATTGTTTGGTTTATTACAAGATCATATCTTAAGAATTTAGGTAAGTAATTACAAAGTATATCTATCTTCAGAGTTTGTTATTTTTTTGAAAGAATTGGATTTGAAACATTTTGTAAAAACTCAGTTAGAACAATATCAGCTTTTTTATTCTTCAACGAAGTATTTAATCCAGTAATAGGAGTTGACTTTGTAGTGATTTCATACATATCCCATTGAATAATATCTATAGACATAAGATAAGTACATATATTCAAATTAATAACAGTTATGGCTTATGAACTATACGTGAGTCTAGCGCATATTTTGTTTATGCCATTGAGCAAATTCTTGATCATTCATCACACGGCTAATGTCCATTTTTCTTGGTTTCGTCTGACCGTACTTTTTCAGTAAGAAGAATCCATACGCAACTCCACAAGCAAGACCCACTAAATGAATTGCATTCGCAACTCCATTTGGAGAGAATGTTCCCATAATATCAAATATTGCCCATAAGATGACTGCAGCCCACATTCGCATAGGAATAAAGTATACATATACAACTAATCTTGGTCTTAATACACCGACCATACCCATTATTCCCATAACAGCACCACTTGCACCAAGTGCTGCAGGATAAATGAAACTCCCTACAACATTTCCAAGTATACCAACTATGAGATAAAAGTATAAAAATCGTTTACTACCTATTGCTTGTTCGAGAATCGACCCAAAGAGTACAAATGCGAGCATATTAAACAAAATATGACTTATGCTCCCATGCATAAAGATAGGAGTCAGAAGCTGCCAAGGCATAGCCCAGGAGTCCATACCATTTAAACGAAATAATTCTGTGAATCCAGGAATAACTTGTTGCAGTACAAAAGCAATACCTGTAATTATTGCAATACGAATTGTCCACCTACTCATCGCTCATACTCCTGTTTTATTTTATCACCAAATTCTTTGTATTCTTTGATTGGAGATAGTGACATTTCAAGGCTACCACTACCTGCAGTATAAATCAAAACCGAACCATTTTTGAAAATTTTACCAAACATACTCTGGCTTACATTAAGATGATCAATTCGTTCATACGGAATAATGTGTGCTACTTTTCTAAAGATACCACTTGTTACAACTATTCTATCATCTTGTAACTCATATGTTTTGCGCTTAACTGAAATATATCCTAATATAGTCAGAAGACATCCTAATAAACATCCCAGTATAATTGTTCCCACACCAACTCCAATCGAAGCAGCAAAACCAACGGCTCCTGCTGCTGTAAAGACGCCAGTCATAAATATGAACGGAAAAGCTGAATTTCTAAACTGCGGCTTTGCAGTATGTGATGTTTTCTGATTTGTGTATTCGAACAAATCCTTATCAAACTCCAACTCGCTAACATCAAGCAAATAAGAAGCACTTATTCTATGAGAAACACTCATTGATTGCTGTGCGCCTTGTTGTTGTGTTTGTACAATAGATTCTCCTGCAACATCACAGACTAGTGACCCTGTTGTTGAGAAAGGGATTCGTGATGTTCTTACACCTTTTATGAAAGAACGCTTAGCATACTCTTCTTTTACAAAGATACGACCTACACGTGCGTAAAGAGCCTCTTCATACAATCGAACTATTGCAACTTTCATAGACCATTTGGATATGAGGTATACAAGACAAGACAAGACAAAGAAAAACAACCAGATACCTATTGCAATTACTGCAACAAGTGGTTTGAAGATCAATCCTAGTACACTAACTATAACAATAATACCTGTCCAAAATAATCCGCCAATAATTCCTTCTTTTAAATAATCTATAAAACGAATTGTAGGTGTAATTGTTTTTACACGTGTACTTGTGTCAATTTCTAATTGTGACAGAATTTGATCTATAACAGGCTGTGAGCAACGAACGTGTTTTAATACAAGCTGACTTGATCCACCAATACTTGCAAGTGAGAGCGTTACAGTGCTACACATTCGATCAAAAGGATTACGTGTTACTGTTGCCATTGTTATTTTATCTTCTGAAAAAGTTGTTGATTTTTTTTGTAGGAAATTATATTCACTTGTAACAGAATCAGGAGTTATTTTGTATGTTGTGAAGAATAAAGATAGTTTTTTTGCAATTGCACCAAATATGACTATAATCAAGAATCCTAAAACTGTAAAAGATACCGGAAAGAAAAATCCTATGATAATAAGAGGAATAATCAAAATCAATGAAGAAACGGATGCAATAATAGATCTGAAGAAGTTTGGCTTCAATTCTAAATCATCTCCAAACGTTTTTTTCACAACTTGTGTAGCAACAGATCTTTTTGTTGAAGTCGTTTCAGTCTTCTTAGAAGTTTCTTCAGATTCAATTTTATTCTTTGCAGCTATCTGTTTAACTGCTGACTGAATAGAATCAGGATCTTTAAGAAATGCGAAAGTAATTTCGGAACTACTCCCTTGACAACTTGTTGTTACATTAGAAACACCAAATAGTCTCATAAATATTGTTTGATTGCTACTTGCATCAGTTAGATTCTCCGCAGGAATGATTGTATCATGTTTTGTAAGAAATCCTTCATGGTACTCTATTGAGTCATCATACACTGTGTATGAACGTTGCTGATAGTCCTTGTATGTAAAGTACATGGGGGCAGCAGCAAATAAGAGTAAAAGTATACATGCCGCTAATAAAGAAAGCACACCAAATAATGGTGAAGCAATAAAAAGTGAAAAAATACCAGTACCTGCTGCAGGCAAAATGAAACATAACGCAATTACCATACCAATAAGCTGTGAAGCAAATGCATAAGATATTGATGGCTTCGCATCATATATCGTTTTCTTTTTTTGAAGAGAAAATGTTCCTTGTAATTGTTTTTGAACAAAAGCAAACCACTGTTGCGGCTGCTCCATGAAGCTCATTCTTATTTCAGCACCCGCTGATCCTGCGCTGTGAATGTAAATATGTCCAACATTAAACAATTTATTTAAAATAAATGGACGAATCATAGAGATATGTGTTACATTTTTATATAGTAATTCAGTTGTTGAGTCAGAGAATGGTCCACCCGTCTTGTAAATAATTCTGTCATCTTTAAATTCATAATTTGTCTTTCTGTATGCAGCATGCATAGGAAACATAAACAGAAAGCAGATACCTATCAACCCAAGGGACATAAGTATACCCAGAGGAAATACAAAGATAAGTGCAGGAATAATAAAAATAAGAGCAACAAATGAAAATGGAATCAAAAATAGATATACACTTGCAAAAAATGCCTTTTTAAGAGGTTTATATGAAGTCATAAAAGAGAAAAAGAAAAGAATAGTTTATAACTATTCTTATTTCATACGAAGTTGCGCAAGACCAGTTCCAAATGGAATTGGTTGATTAAGCATAACATTCTCAACAATTGAAGTCAAATGATCAACTTCACCAACAAGTGCAGCATTAATTAAATGCTTAATTGGTGTCTCGAATGATGCTCTTGCAAGTACAGATGATTTTTCACTAACAACACCATACCGTGTAACTCCTTTAATTGCGCCACTCTGCGCCATTGTATCAGCTACAAGCATAATATGTCGTACATCAACTGCAAGTCCCTGTGAATCTAATACAGCCATCATTTCGTTAATAACGACTTGACGAGCGGCTTCAACTCCAAGAACTGCTTCAATTTCATAAAAGTCATTTGTTTTTGTCTTCGTAGGATTAACTCCTTCAATTTTTAATACATCTTTAAGGTTTGTACCTGCAGTAACAATAACAAATTCTTCTCCTCGTTTAACAGGAAGAACTTGCGTAATTCCTTTTACACCAGAGACAAACATATTTCGAACTTTTTCTTTTAACTTATAGATGTTCGCAATATCATTTTCTTTTGATTTTGTTTTAATGGTAATTAAGTTATCCTTCTCTTTCACAGTCTGTAATTTAAATGTCTTTTTTACTAAAGCCATTATAGTTACGTGTGTCATTTTATCAGGAAGACGTTTTTCATCAACTTCAACTTCAACAGAGTTTTCCCCAATGTTAATTGCAATTGACTTTGCAACGTTTTCAAATCGCAGTTCAACAATGCTATTTGCAAATTCTTTGATTTGTTCTCCATTACAGTATGGTTCTTGTAAATAAATTTCCATACTTGGTGTTGAAATTTGTTTTCTTCCGTCTGCGATTTCAATAACCCGAGGAAGACCTGTTGTAACACTCATCTCTGCAACCCCTGCAAAGTGAAATGTATTTAGTGTCATCTGCGTTGAGGGTTCACCGATTGATTCGGCTGCAATAATTCCAACGCTTTCTCCTGGTGCAACATGTGCTAAGACGTATTCGTCAACACATGTGTCAAGGATTTTTTTGAGTTTTGCATCAGTTATCTTTGCAGGAACTGCTGCTTTTACTTCTGCTATGATACTTGTTGGTAGTGTATCTTCATATGATTTGTATATATCTGCCATTTTATGTTTACTCAGAGAGTACCTCGCCTACAATTTTCTTAACATTGATTCGACCACCTTCTGTTTTTGAAACATCAAGTGCGTCTTCACCGTATTTGAATTGAATAATCTTTTCGTTTGCATCTCGCACACTGTAATCGTATCCAATCTTTAGATCCTGCATACTGTTTTCCAGTCTTCGGTATAAATAACCTGAACGTGGTGTTCGTAACGCAGTATCCATCAGCGCATCTCGACCTGTCATTGCCGCAAAGAAGAATTCATATGGTTCTAGTCCACTTTTGAAACTATTTCCAATAAATCCTCGCGCATTACTTGATAAGTCGTTTCGTGCAAAGCATGATAATGTTCGATCTTTATATCCGTGACTAATTCGTTTTCCTCGTAATGACTGTTGACCAACAACTGATGCAATCTGTGATAAGTTAATAATATTACCACGAGCTCCACTGCTACTCATTACTGACATACCAGTTTGTTTACTTGCGTGTTTGGCAACAACTTCACCACAATTATTACGTGCTTTGTTTAATGCTTCCATAATACGTAGCTCTACAGTTTCGGCAGTTGACCGTCCTGGTAGTGCATCTAATGTTCCTGCAGCAAATTTAGCAATAAAATCATCTACTGCATCTTTTGAAGATTCAATAATAGATTTAATTTCTTTTTGCGCTACAATTGGTAAGTCTGCATCTGAAATAGCTACACTTAATCCTCGGATCTGTAATACTTCAATTCCTAATCGTAGGAATTTACTGATTAAATCAGCTGCAAGTGTTGCACCGTATTTTTTATGAATAGATCTGAGCAACATACCTTTTCCGCCACCTAAGTTAGCAGAATCTAGTACACCTTTGATTAATTGACCATCTTTAATTTCAATTTCTTCTTTATTCTTTGTGAATCCTTTGAAACTAAAGTCAGGAGGTAAAACACAGCTTGCAATTTCTTTTCCTGTTACAACATCTTTTTTCGGTAATCGACTAAAGTCTGAATGTCGAATTCGGTAAAGTAATTGAATTGCTTTTTTACGTGATAATTCAAAGTCATTGGATGTCAAAACATAATTTCCACTGATAGCATCCTGCATACATCCAATAATAGATAATCCATATGCTGGTGAAATTAATTGTGTTTCTACAAGCATAAGTATTTCAGCTTCAGCACGTGCTTCTTCAGTTTGTGGGATGTGTAAGTTCATCTCATCTCCATCGAAATCCGCGTTATACGGATGACATACTGATGGATTTAATCTGAATGTTTTCCCAGGTAAGACTCGCACTTTATGACACATCATACTCATTCTGTGTAGTGTAGGCTGTCGGTTGAATAATGCAATGTCGCCATCCATAAGATGTCTTTCAATAACATATCCTGGTTGAATTTCCTCTAATAGAGCTTCTTTTGTTTCGTCAGTAATCCGTTTTTTTCTCCCATCAGGTCGTACAATATAATTACTTCCCGGGTATCCATCAGGTCCTTGTTCAACAAATTTCTTTAAGTACTCCATATTCCATTCAGTCGCACGTTCTGGAACTGTTAATTTTCGCGCAACGATTTCTGGAACACCAATTTCGTTAATATCAAGCATTGGATCTGGTGAAACAACAGTTCGCGCATTAAAGTTTGTTCGCTTTCCTGCTAAGTTGTTTCGTATTCGTCCTTCTTTACTTTTAATTCTTGAGACAATTGTTTTTAGTGGCTGACCATTTCGATGTCGAGCTGGTGGTAACTGTGCTACTTCATTGTCAAAGAATGTTGTAATATGGTATTGTAATAAATCCCACAAGTCTTCAATAATAATTTCTGGCGCACCAGCATTAATATTTTCGAATAGACGCTGGTTGATACGAACAATATCTCCAAGTTTGTGCGTTAAATCATCTTCACTTCGCTCTCCTGTTTCAAGAGTGATAGAAGGTCGCATTGTTACTGGAGGAATTGCCATAATAGTAAGCACCATCCATTCTGGTCTTGCATGTTGTGGACTGATTCCAAATAAGTTTAAGTCTTCATCAGGGATTTTTTCTAATCGGCTTCGCACTTCAATTGGCGTAACACGTTTATCATTATCCATAAATGTACTTGGTTTTTCTAAAGTAATTTTACCTTGCTTTGCTTTACAATGTGGACATTTGCTGATTGTTTTTAATGAAGCAATAATAGTCTTTATAACTTTTCGACGGCCGTCAAGTCCTGACTCTTCTTGTGCTGCATCAAGATCATCTGCATGTTGGCTCATTTTTTCATCAGGGATGAGAATTCGCCCACAGTCTCTACAAGAACATCTTAGTAAATTTAATACAATAGGAACAAATTTAATGTGCACAACTGGTCGTGCCATTTCAATATACCCAAAGTGTCCAGGACATTCTTTTAATTTTAGATTACAAGTTTTACATTTAAGTCCAGGGTCAATAACACCCATTCGAAGATCCATAAGACCCCCGTCAACTGGGTATCCTTCTCTATCGTAGAGTTCAGGTGTGACAACTTTAACATAAGACATTTGTTTAATCATCTTAGGAGACAATAATCCAAATGAAATGCTTTCAATTTTTTTATATACGAAGTTAGTAGTATCCATTTTTTTGCACCTAGTATTTATTTCTCATCTGAAGTCTTGGATAGATTCCAAGGCTCTTTAGCTCATCAAGTAGTAACTTAAATGCATATGAGATTTCTGCCTGTGCTACGCTGTCTTGTTCTCCACTGTATGGGCCAATAACGTAGTTTTTCTTTTTCAATTCTTCTTCAGTTGCAATTAGTCCTGCACCTTCAAGGATTGGAACTAATGTGTTATCTGAATCGAATCGTTCTTTAAGTAGCATGGAAGCACCGTGCGCAACTAGTGCGTCTTTCTCCATCTCACCTAATCGTAATCCACCTTCTTTTGCTCGACCTTCTGTTGGTTGACGAGTTAATAGCTGGATAGGACCTCGAGCTCGAGATTGCAATCGCTTGCTTACCATGTGTTTTAGTTTCATGTAGTACATGTTTCCTACGTAAACCCGAGCAGTCATTTGATCGCCTGTAATTCCGTTGAAAAATGTTTCTGTACCATCATCTCTGAATCCGTGATTCAATAATTCTTTTCTCATATCTTCTTCTGATTCTGAGTTGAATGTTGTACCATTAATTTCACGTCCGCTTAATGCACCGACTTTCCCACCAATTAATTCAAGCATGTGTGAAATAGTCATCCGACTTGGAATCCCATTTGGTGAGAATAATAAGTCTGGAACAATTCCACTTGCTGTAAATGGCATATCATAATGAGGAACAATTAGTCCAATAATACCTTTTTGTCCGTGTCGTGACGTAAACTTATCTCCAATTTCTGGAATTCGTAATTGTCGCATTCGAACTTGCACGTATTTATTTCCTTCTTCATTTTCTGTAATCATTACAAAGTCTACTCGTCCACCTTCATATGGTTTGATTGAAAGTGAGCTTTCTCGATGTTGACTTGCAGCTAAATTATATTCATCACCACTGTTTAAGAATCTTGGAGGTGAAATTCTTCCAATAACAACGTCAGACTCACCAACTTCAGCTTCAACATGGACAATTCCATCATCTTCTAAGTATCGGTAATCTTTTTCCGTTCTATATCCTCGAACATCTTTTTCAGGTGAACAAATTTGATCCATTAATCCACCGCTGTATCGTAATTCAGCAGCACTTGATGGATTGTAATAGAAACTTCTTGCCATTCCACGTTCAATACTTCCTTTGTTTAGAACAATTGCATCTTCCAAGTTATATCCCATATAACTCATAATTGCAACAGTCATGTTCATCCCAGCAGGATGTGCATCAAAGTCTGATACGTCGTGCATAACACTTCGTACAAGTGGTTTGTGCGGTGATGCTAAGATATTTACATCAGTGTCGAATCGAGTTAAGTAATTTGCAACATAAAGTCCCAAAGCTTGTTTCTGATTCTTCGCACCCATACTAATACGCGCACCAGGACTGTAGTTTGAAAACGGAACATAACTCCCACATAATCCAAAAATATCAATCGGTGCAACTTCTAAGTGTGTGTGTTCTGGTGTTAATTGTTCTGGTGTAAATGAAACAAATAAGTTTTCTTCTTCAGCAGCGTCAATGTATTCTATTACACCTTGCTTAACTAAATCACTCCACGCAATTTCACTTTTCCCTAATTGTTCAAGTAATTTTGGTGTGAGTAAACTTTGTCCGTTTTTTACAACAATAAGTGGTCGTCGAAGACGGCCTTTACTACTTTCAATAAAGACTGCATTTGCAGCAGTATCAACGTAAGCATTTACATTAGCGTTCAAATTGTTCTTTCTTCGTTCATCAATTACAGATGATGCGAATTCGTGTGCATTTGATACATCTCCAATGTATTTTCCATTCATATAAACTTCAGCCATCGTGATTACCTCTGTGTCTTCTTAAGCCCTGCTTGCTCAAGAATTCTGACTACGTCCTTTTCGTTCGCGTCTAATGATACTTCACTTAGGAGTGCGAGATTTTTACGCAATCCAATGTTTGTACCTTCCGGTGTTTCAATTGGGCAAAGTCTTCCCATATGTGTTGGGTGAAGAGCTCGTGCCTCAAAATTTTCTTGTGATGATGAAAGTGGACTCACTACTAGTGAGAGCTGTGACATACTTTCTAGACTATTCCAACGCTGCATCCGTTGACTGATACCTTTACGGCCACCAACCCACGCACCTGTTGCCATAGCACTATAGATTCTACTTGTTAAGAGTTTGTCACGAATAATAACTTTGATGCTCGGGAATTTTCCTCGCTTTACAATTCGCTGGAAGTTGTAAACCAAATCATCAACCAAAACACGTAAGTTTGTTTCAAAGAGATCAGCAAGTAAGTCGCCACTCATTTTGATTCGTTTGTTTTTATAATGGTCCTTGTCATCTGTTGGTAATTCTCTAAGTCCAACTAAAATAAAGTGTTTGAATAATTTACAAAGGTTTTTTGCTTTGTATGCTCGATCTTCAGTTGTTACACCTAAATGTGGCATAAGGAATCTATCAATTAAATCTGAAACACGTTCTAATCGAATTTCTCGAGTTTGTGTAATACCAGCTTTTCGTGCTAATGCATCCATTGATTCTTCATCGTCTTTAATGCTTACATAATCAAAAAGATTTACAAGAAGTTCATCTTGTGCTAAGTCGCAACCTACGCCTCGAACAATGTCTTCATCTTTTGTCATACCTAATGCTTTAAGTACAAGAATTAATGGTACTCGTTTCATTCGTGTGAATGAAAGGTATGTTACACCATCTGATAATTTTTCAAATGTATGCGGGATTTTGTATGATCCGTATTCACTAAAGATTCGTCCGCTTAATTTTACAGGGCCAGAAGTTTTATGTTCAACCATGAATTTATTTGCAGCTAAGTCTTCAATATGAATAAGAATTTTTTCAGTTCCGTTAATAATAAAATATCCGCCTTGATCAGTTGGATCTTCACCGTGTGAAACTAAATCTTCGTCACTCATTTTTGTTAAATGGCATTGCCGTGATTTTAACATAACAGGTAAGTTTCCGATTTGTGTTGTGAAACTTTCTCGTTGGATTCCGTTAATGTGAACACTCACTTCTAAAAAGATAGGAGCAGAATAGCTTAATCCTCGAAGTCGAGCTTCTAATGGGAATAAATCTCGTTTAGATCCATCAGCTTCAACAATTTCTGGTTTTCCAACCCAAATTTTTTCAAATTTAATTAAGAACTCGTCGATATTGGATGGAATAATACCTGGTTCAATAACATTATTGTTTTTGATGATTTTTTGTAATCTGTTTTCAACAAAATCGTTGTAAGAATTAATATTTGAACTTAGAGGTGATACTTCGCGAAAATACGCCTTTAATGCAATGTGTGTTTGACCATCATTACTCATTTAATATACCTCTATAGAAAACCGTAGTACCAGCAGTTGAGCTTGTTCTTTCGATTTTAATTACGTCACCTTCTTTGCAATCTAGTTCGATGAGCGCCGGATCACTTTTCTTTATTTTTGGCAAATGTAAAAATACTATTGCGTGTTCTTTGAAAAGTTCTTCTTTTTCCTTTGCAGAAATCTTAGTGTGTTTTGGTACCAATATATGTTGACTTACTTCCATCCTGTTCTATTCCCCCTGTGAATACTAAAATAATTATGAGCCGTAGGAGATTTGAACTCCCGACACCTACGTTAAAAGCGTAGTGCTCTAACCAGACTGAGCTAACGGCCCAAAAACGAAGAATCCTATGCGTACTTGTTTCCAAGTACAGGATTCAAACGTTATTGGTAAAACGCCCGAGCCGGGATTCGAACCCGGGTCGAAGCCTCGACAGGGCTTCATGATAGGCCGAACTACACTACTCGGGCATTCTTGCGACTATCCGTTTATCGATTGCCTGACAAAAAATAGCGCGCATTCTCAATGTGGAAGTCGGTCCCTTTAAAAGAGTATCGCTTTTCAGGGCTTTTTAAGCCTCTAGACGTGAAAATTTGTCCGAAAAAGCAAGAAATATGAAATCCCTTCACCCGGATTTGAACCGGGAACCTTCCGGTGACCGCTTGCTGTGTTCCAGATCATTCGTGCACATCATGCGCATATCGTCACTGAACTTAATCTACAGCCGGACGCTCTACCGTTGAGCTATGAAGGGATGTACGGTTGAGGATTGCGCCCACTTTATAAAGTTTACCTGCTCACAAATTGAAAAGGTCATTCCAGGAAGTCGAAACAATTGTGCAATTATACTTCGGAAGTAATGATACCCCTATACTTTTAAGAGAAGTCGAAGCCAGACATGACGAATTAATATTAAATATTTGTAAACGAATGGATGATGGAAGAACGCTAACGCAAGGTGGTTTAATTCTTCCAAGACCTCAATCAGAACTTACACTAGTTGGAACAGGATATATGCGAAGACGACCTAATAGCGACGGAGGAGGAGAACTCTACTCAGGTTATGTCCCCGAATATCGGCTAGGGATAAATCTACCTCACCTAGTATCATTTAGAGAGCAACAAAAAATTTCGACACTGTATGTAATACGACCACCTCAACCATTTAACATTCACCTTACAAAAATTACTGAAGGCAGACAAAAAGTCGGCTATAGAAAATCTTAATTCTCAATAAAAAAGAAAAGATAAAAAAAGAAAATTTTAGTTAATCTTCAAAGTCGTCATCACTCTTCACACCATCACTTGATTCTTTAACCGTTCGTGTACGACCGAATGTATCATACTTTACAATCGCGTCAGGCAAGTTAATGTCACCAAGGATACTTAGCTTACTATTAACGTGATAAGTGATTATACGCTCTTCATATGGCTCCAATGTTACAAAGTCCCATCGAATCAATGACCCACGTGCATTACTTGAAACAATTTTGCTCGGTTTTAGTGTTCCTAAACTAAACTCTTTATCTACTTCAGTAATGTTTGGTGTTCGCTCAATTACTTTTACATTTTCAAGCATTTTTCCTGTTCGATTTTTAATATGTAATACAACTTTCAATCGACTTGTACTGTCTTCAACGCCACGTAGCATATGTACACGTTTCTGAATAACAACAGCTGTTCGGAATGTGTAATATAATACAGTGCATACAACGATTAAAATAATAATTGCAAGAGTCCAAAAGACAAATGGTCGTGCATTACTTTGCACTGATAATTCTAATGAATCCCCAGGTTGTAATGTTGCATCAAACACAGCGTATGTTGTCCCATCGATGTCTTCAATAACTACATCTTGATTTGATGTTACAAAATATTTCTGTATTCCACCAAGTTCAACTTGAATTGTTTCAGATGAAAGTACATTACCGTTATTGAGTAGTTCAACAGCGTATGTGTTTTTGAAAATCTTTTGTTCGTTTGTTAATACTTCTCGCTCAAAGCCAGGTGCACTTGCAACAACTCGATACGTAAATGATTTAACAATACCTAAATCCTCACCGTTCGCAGATAAGTGAATATCTAATTGACCATCACCTGGTTGTGTTTGCGGATCTACTTTAAATGAAAGAATTTTTGTTACACCATCATTTGATAATAATTGTGTGCTAAAATCGTCAGAGAAGTGTGTTGCTTCAACAGTAACTTGTAATGGATCTATCATTAATCGGTTTTTGTTTAAGAGACGAACCGTCACATCAAATACTTCATTTGGAACGATAATGTTTTCTTCGTTTACTTCAACATCAACAAAAACACTAGGATTGTATGTTTTACGCGTTGTTGTATCAATAACAACAACCGGTTTGATAGTTTGTTGATCGCCATCTTTTGGACGAATTGTTAACGGAACCGTATAGGCATTCGCAGGATCAACAAGTCTTGTTGGATCTAAAAGAACACGAACTGTCTTCTTTTCTTTAGGAGCCAGAGTCACTACACTTCCTTCGTGATGAACACGCCAAAGTGGATCAATTGTAAACATTGAGAATTTTTGTGAAATAAGCGCGTGATTTGTTATTGTTACTTCAAATTCTGCGACTTCATCAATAAATATTTGATCTTTAATTGCTTTGTACGTGACACTAAATGTGTCCTCTGCGGCTACTGGTACTGCGAAAAGCAATACACATAACAATAATAGGAATACTATTTTTACACCCATGTTTTCATCTCCCCTATATTGTGATTTTACAGCTACACCTTTATATAGTTTTCGTAGCTCACCGCCGTAAAACGGTGTTACCACACTCGACTCACTATTTAGTTATAGTCTCGCCAAGTATGTTTACACTTTGTACATTTCAAGAATTTTGTTGCTGGCTCATCACTAGATCGTGTTTGTACAACCCAATAATATGCCTGATCATTATTACATTTATCACATGAAGCGTCAGTTGTAGGAAGCGCAGAATCTTCTTGGTCTGCTGCGACAACATGAATTTCGTCTTTATGTTTAACTGCAACTTCAATTTTTTCTTCAGTTACTGTCTTTAGTGTGTGATCGCAACTTCCACAAGCCATGATCATACCACTCTTTTCTTTCTTTGGCAACATAAGTGCCCCACATTTACTGCAAAACTTCATATACGAACCTTTTTGTCCCTCATATAAAAAGCTTACCCTTTTTGGTGCTAAATAAGTTACAGCGTAATAATCCATTATTTATATAAAAATAGAAATAAACTGAGCAGCAATAATCTTCACATACCCAATAAGGGGAATTCTCACTCTCGCAGTACCAATATACCGCTCATAAGGAATATCTACCTCAGTACTCGTTCCACGCTTGATTATATCACCATTATGATCACCCTTCGTTGTAAAGTGTAATTGACCATCAATATAACGCAAGCTTATAATTCTGTGAATGATCGGAAGTCCCACATGGTTTGAAAATATAACGACGTCACCAAGCTCAAGTTCACTGGGCTCATCACCACCAATAACCATAACATCACCGACATTAAATCCATTCTTGAACGAATAAGTGGCAAAGTCATCCTGCGAAATATTGGCCAGTTCTTCATACCACAACCCGCATTGTTCCCAGAATACATCCGCATTGACAGAAAGTTTATCAGTGAATTTACGACCACACATATCATATATTGTTTTATCCGTCTGGATACATATATTAGACCCAGTTTGTGCAATACACGGATGTGTCATCTTATGTTCCATACTACCAGAAACAACAGCTACAATAGGTAATACGGAGCCGAGTAATAGTGTAAGAACCGGATATACAATGAATTTGATAAGAATAAACGCAACAATAATATTTGCTACCCAACTTAAAAGGGAATCATCTTCCCAAAAGAAGAACCAAATTTTTCCAAAAGTAGATTCTGGCTTCTCCTTTCTCTTTTTTTTCACATAGGCTTTTGCTCGCATCATTTTTATAAAGTTATTGCATATCCCCATATATACTATGGTAAAAAAATTCGTTTCATTAGTTCCCGAGGACATACAACTATTACAAGGACACTCAGATATCGTCATAGAAGAATGCCCTGAAACAAAAAAAGTGAGAAATCAAAAAAGATGGAGTGTAGTTGATATTGACGCATTTGTTGAAAAGAAAGTACGAGAATCTCTTCAAATTAATTCAGAAGCAAAAGATCCAACTATCGATATCGAACTTAATCGAAATGACAGTATTGCATACGTTATTATAAGTGCAGTGCAGAATCGGAAAACAATAACACAAGAATATGAAGTCCCATATGTTATCAGATCAATAGAAAGCCCACAAGTTTCAAAGGTCAAATCATCATATTTTCAAGGAACACTACGTCTCAAAAATCACACTCCCGCAATCATTGCAAAAATGCGAGAACTCATAAACAAAGAAGATAACAAAGGAACGTTTATTCCGAAAGAAGTTATAAGTGATATTCACGCAGAGTTTCGAATAAGTGATCAGCGTATCATTAAACGAATTCTCGCAGTACTTCAAAAGCGATTTGGTGGCTCAATAAAAAATGATGCACAACATTTTTCTGAAAATAAACAAACATCAAAAGTAATATATCGCGTAGATGGAATGTACTGTGCATTCCCATATGAAAAAGGCGACATCGTCACAGATCCTTTTCAAAAACTATTTCGCGTTATCACACTTGGAAAACAAGCAGTATTAATTTCACTTGACGATAAAGAGAAAGTCTCAACGGATGCATTCACAGATGATTACCAACCATTACCTAAAAAACTCATACAACTTGTCTCTACGAAACCAATACTTGGATTACATCCAAAAACTTTAGAAACAATCCCAGTAGAACACATAACAAAAACTAATGAAGATGAACTACTCTGTTTTATTTCTGAGGATCAGCTTTTTGCTGTTCAATAATATTTTTGCGGCCATGACGTGTTTTTTTCACAACACCCTGAGATTCCATAGAAGTAATAATCATACTAATCTTTGCCTCAGATAAATCAAACTGTTTTCGAATATCTTTTTGCGTCATTCCACCTTGCTTTTTTTTGAGTAAGTCAATAATTTTTTGTTTAATTCGATCATCCCCTTGTTCAAATGTTGATGGTTTTTCAACTGATACATCCTCAGATGGTTTAGCAAGTACTTGCACAGCTGTAGATTCAATAGTACCCTTTGCTAACTTTTTTGTTCGATAAAAGTGAACAGCCGAGTAACTTGCCGCACTCACTGCAATTAATGCAATTAATAATAAAAGTAATTCTTGGTTTTGTGAAAGCCATAAACGAAATTGTTGCCACCCTGAATTTTCAAACTCCTGATTAAAATCAAAGTCTGTAAATAAAAAAAGATCTTTTGTAATATCCGCTTCTGTTTTCAGACTTACGTATTCTTGAGCAATTGTCTTAGTTATGCCATTTTGTGTGAACTCAGCAGTCAGCTCATAGTCTCCCGGAGAGACGATAAAATGATATCCCCCATACTGACTAACGCGCACTTGCTCAGGTGTCGTGTTAATACGGACAACGGCCTTTTTGATTGGCTCTAACTCTTGATCATAGATTGCTCCTTGGATCTTTGCAGCGCAAACACTTGTAGTTAAAAATAGGATACACAAAAAAAGAACTCCGAGTAATCTATACTTCATACCTACGCTACAAATGTGGGCTTATTTAAACTTTTGCACCATTTCGACATATCAGGTGAAAAATATAGCTTCGAATTTGAAGTTAGACCCTATAATCGAGTTATGAAGTTTAAAGGTAACTATAATCGATTTATGAAGAGTTAAACCACCCTGTGAAGTATCCTGTGAACCCTTGTGCAAGCATCTTTATAAACGAGTTTTACAACGTATACTATAGCTGTAAGCAAAGCTTACGGCCTTAGGTATATACTTGTTCAAAAAGCGCATGGTGGTTCGTGCGCATTTTGTTTTTTTTGTTCTTACCAAATTATGAAATAAATCAATTAATAAGAATATCCTTATTCTAAAATAAATTTAAATAAACTAAGTACTTCCTCTTTATTGAAATGGGAAAACTATACATTGTTGAAGGACCAGATGCTGCGGGTAAAACAAGTATAACAACTGAACTTCTTAGCAGAGGAGAGTATAGGACTCCAAACGTTTCAAAAACATTCTGGAGAAAGCCACCTAATGAAGCAGCAGTCCCATTCTTTGAAAGAAAAGTGCACGAATACGATCTGC
>JBLINR010000016.1:0-21860 GCA_047639395.1 Candidatus Woesearchaeota archaeon
CGGGCAAAGATCCAATAACAAATGTCCAACCTACTACGGGTGGAGAAACAAATACTGTTTCAAATAAATCTTCATCTACACCGTCCTTCCAATACGTAGGCACACCGTTCTTTAATCCAAGTACTTCGATTACTTTTTTTGTATTTTTTGTGTGGATTGCAAACCACATGTGTTTGTAGCCAAAAGAAACTGGTTTTGTTCGTTTTTTTACAATGAGAACGTAGAGTGCAACGCCTATGGAAATGTAGACAAGTATTTTAATAACCATACTTACAACTTTGAGATTAAAAAAATCAATCATAATAATAAAAAGAAAGAATAAAAATTATTCTTTTAATAGAGCGTCATAAACGCCTGCATCAACATCTTTTTGAGCTAATGATGCTTGTTTGCCGTCAATAGTAACTCCCATAGCATTACATGTACCCATGATTTCCTTTACACGTGACTTAAGAGTTTTTCCTAATAGTGCGTCTTGTTTCATATTTGAAACTTTGATAAGGGCTTCAACAGTTGTATCTGCTACTTTGTCTTTTTTCGGATCATTTGGTCCTTTCGCAAAGCCAATTTCTTTTTTCAAAAGTTCGCTTGTTGGTGGTGTTCCAATTGTAATTTCGAATTCTTTAGTTTCTGTATCAACAGTTACTTTTACTGGTACTTGCATACCTACAAAATCTTTTGTTTTTTCGTTGATTTTAGCTACTACTTGACCAATATTTACGCCAAGTGGTCCCATTGCTGGTCCTAATGGTGGTGCTGCAGTTGCTTTTCCGCCGCTAACCATTATATCTACTGTTTGTTTTGCCATTTTTTTGTATATCTCCCAACGCAAGTGTGCGTTGTTGGATTCTTACGCAACGTGTTGCGATAAGTAACCGGTTATAGAGAGGAAACGCCATTTTGTTTATAAAGCTATCTTGTATTTCTTTCAATACTGAAAAGAATTAGATACTAAATAAATTAATGAGTATATTAAAATAAAAGTAAAAAAAAGAAAAAACCTTAATCGTCGCTATAATCGTCGACTGTTGGTGTATTGCTACTTTTCGTGTCATCACGTCGAATAACTTTTACTGCGTCCATCTTAACTGTAATTGGGATTGGAACAGCAGCTTCGAGTAATTCTACAATAACTTCCTCTTTGCTCATATCAACACGAGTAATTTTAACTTGCTCTCGTTTGAATGGTCCTGATATAATTTCTGCAATGTCACCTTTAAGGATGCTAATATCAGTTTTAACAACGTCAAACATGTGTTCAATTTCTTTATAAGAAACTGGTCTGTCTAATACGCCACGTGCGTATGGGACTTGGTAACATGCTCGTTGTGCTTCTTGTAGTTCAATAGTTTCAATGAAAATATATCCTCGCATACCATGTGGGTGGAATGCACTAAATACTTGAAGCTTTTTCTTACTTATATTACTTGAAAGAAAATCAAGTACTTGGTCTTCCCTGTTTGCAGTACATCGTACTGCGAAAATCACGTTTTCTGATTCTTCTTTAGTTTGTGTTTCTTCTGTCATTTGACTTTATACCTATAATAATAATTGATGGAATGTAAAGATTAAAAATCCTAAAATCCCGATGATCAAAATTCCCAAACCTGAGACTTTTGAAATAGTTTTAAACTCAACCATAGTTGGTTTTTTTGTAACTTTGAGCACCCGTACGCATTCTTGGTAAAATTTTGATAATTTTTTCATTTTATACAAACTCGATTCCTAAATCATTTTCAATTTCTGACTTTGTTGTTTCTACTCTATCTTTTCGTGATGTTACGCCAACAATTTGACTTGATTTAACACCAGTTACAATAAGCATAACTCGAAGTGTCTTTCCTAAGTCTTCACTTAGTTGTGTACCCCAGATAATTCGTGCATCGTCATCAAGTTTATCTGAAACTTCATGTACAACACGCCGAGCTTCATCAAGTGTAAGCTGACTACTTCCTGAAATATTAATTAATGCACCATTTGCCCCTTGAATGTCAACATCTAATAGTGGATTTGAAATTGCTTTTTCTACTGCTTCAAGTGCACGATTTTCAGAGTCGCTTTCGCCAACTCCAATTAATGCAACTCCACCATTACCCATTACTGAGCGAATGTCTGCAAAGTCAAGGTTAACAAGTCCTGCTTTTGTTACAAGTTCTGCAATACCTTTCACAGCATTTGTTAAAATTTCATCTGCTACTTTAAACGCAGTTTGTAACGGTAAATCAGGTGCTAATTCTAATAATTTGTCGTTTGGAATAAGGATTAATGTGTCTACGTGTTGTTCAAGTTGTTCAACACCATATACTGCGTTTTCGTATCGTCGGTTACCTTCCATTGAAAACGGAATTGTAACGATTGCAACAGTTAATGCGCCCATCTTTTTTGCAATATCCGCAACAACAGGAGCTGAACCAGTACCTGTTCCGCCACCCATACCGGCTGTGATAAAAACCATGTCTGCACCTTCAAGTGCTTCTTTGATTTCTTTATCAGATTCTTTTGCTGATTCTTCACCAATTTTAGGAATACTCCCAGCACCAAGACCACGTGTAAGGTCTCGTCCTATAAGGATTTTCTTATCAGCTGAAGCGTATAAAAGATCTTGAGCATCAGTATTAATTGCAATAGTTTCTGCGCCATGAATACCAACTTCTGTCATTCTATCAACAGTGTTATTTCCACCACCGCCACATCCAACAACTTTAATTGTTGCTTTTTGTGTATTAAGAAGCTTTTCTAATTCTTCGTCAACTGCACTTTTTGTTCGTTGCTTGTTTGTGTCTGTGCGTTGTGCTGCGTCTTGTATAAAACTGTCCATATTCCCTAATCTCCCTTCTTTTCTTCTTTTGTAGCAAATGCCACTGTACTAATTTCTGGTATTGTGAGCTTTATTTGTTTTTCTATGATTTCTTGAAATGGCTTAGGTAATTCATGTGGAGCTGTAACTGTTGCTTCGCCAGTAACTACTGTTGTTTCCATTCCTTTGAATGTTAATCCAAGCAATGCATCAAGCTTTGCTTTTGGGTCTGTGATAAGTTTTCCTAATTGTACTTTGTAGGTAACATCTTTTCCTGCAATTGGATGATTAAAATCAACTAAACATCGACCGCCTGAAACTGTTTTAATGATACCTTGTTGTTTATTTACGTGAACTGATAAACCTACTTGTGGTTGAATCTTTTGTTCCAGAAATTTATTTGCTGGAATAAATTGAATGTTATCTGCTGATTTCTTGCCAAATGCTTTTTCGGCAGGTACTATTACATCAAACGCTTCATTTTCTGACTTACCAATTAATGCTGTATCTAAGCCTTCTAAAACTTGTCTTTGACCCACACAAATAATAACTGATCCGTAGTTCTTTCGAGAGTCATATAATTTAGCAGCTTTTGCTATGTTCTCGTCAGTAGTGTCAAATACTGCATTGTTTTCAGTTACCTTTCCTGTGTACGTAATTTGGATGAAATCTTTTTCTTTGATTGCCAATGTTCTCACTCCTACTTTATTTTTTGATTTTTATAAATTTTAATAAGTAAGATACTAAAAGTGTTACGGTATTTGTTTATAAAGTTTGTCCTAAGTGGTCCTTTTGAGAACAGACAGGTACTGTTACTTCTCAAGTCAAATAACACAAGCTATATAAACTTCATTTTAGTAAATCGTCTATATGGGATCAAAAGAATCTGAAGTAGTTGATATGCAGCGAGTACTAGGAAAAACTGCACAAAAAGAGAACATTCTAGCAGCGCAAATAGTCGCTGATTTAGTAAAGACTACATTAGGCCCAAAAGGTATGGACAAAGTCATCGTTACAGGAATAAACCAACTTATTGTAACTAATGACGGCGCAACAATCTTACAAGAACTTGGCATTGAGCATCCAATTGCAAAAATGATGATTGAGATTGCAAAAAGCCAAGAATCACAAGTTGGTGACGGAACAACAACTGCAGTAGTACTAGCAGGAGAATTCTTACGACAAGCACAAATACTCTTAGATAAAAAAGTACATCCAACACTTATTGTGAAAGGATACAAACTAGCTTCTATTAAAGCATTAGAATATTTACAACAAGCAGCAATTCCAGTAGATAAGACGAATGTTGAATCATTAGTTGAAGTTGCAAAAACTGCAATGACGGGAAAAGGTGCTGAAGTCGCAAAAGAAGCATTAGCTGCAATTGTTGTAAAAGCACTTCTTAGTGTTGGCGACAGAAAAAATGTGAATATTATTACAAGTGCAGGACACAATGTTGAACAAAGTGCATTATTTGGTGGAATTATTATGGATAAATTACCATCACAACAAATTATGCCAACACAACAACAATCTGCAAAGGTTCTCTTACTCTCATGTCCAATCGAAGTGCGAGACACAGAAACAAAAGCACAAATTCAAATTACAAGTCCGCAACAAATGCAGGCATTCCTTGATCAAGAAGATACTATGATCAAAAAATCAGTTGAGAAAATTATAGGAAGCGGTGCAACTGCAGTCTTCTGTCTAAAAGGTGTAGATGACCTTGCGCAACAGTACTTAGCACAAGAAGGAATCGCAGTCTACAGAAGAGTACGACTAAGCGATTTACACGCAGTAAGCAAATTAACAAATGCGCCAGTTGTAAATAACATATTAGATGTACATTCAGCACATCTTGGAACTGCTGCAATCAAAACACAAACCGTTTCTCAAGAAACTCACACTGTTATTGAAGGAAAAGGAATTGTTACTATTTACGCATCAGCAACAACTCCGCATGTTGCAAGTGAAATTCAACGTGCACTTGATGATGCATTAGGTGATGTACAAGCAGTATTACAAACGGGAACAGTTGTAAGCGGCGCAGGAGCAATTGAAGTGCATCTTACACAAAAAATAAACGAATACGCTGCAACAGTTGTTGGAAAAGAACAACTTGCAATTCGGGCATTTGCAGATAGCTTTGAAGTGATTCCAATTGTACTAGCAGAGAATGCTGGATTAGATCCGATTGACACAATTACAAAATTACATGCAGCTCATAAAGCAGGAAGACAAAATGCTGGATTAAATATTGAAGACGGTTCAGTTGATTTAGTAACAACAGTAAAAGAACCTACAAAAGTCAAAGAACAAGCAATTCTTGGAGCAACTGAAGTTTCAACAATGATTCTACGAATTGATGATGTGATTCTTGCAAATCAACCGCTAAAAGAAGACCAAGGGCATCAATTACAGTAATTAGTTCATTTTTTCTATTGATTTTAGTATTTGTGCCACTCTCCAAGAGCAATAAAAGTTTATATATGCTGCTCGCATAAAAACAGTATAATGGCACATGACTACGAATTTGTAAAATCTAAGGACTTTGACAAGGTTGAACGCGAACTAGAACAACTCACAACAAATCCGCTTCTTAAGAAAGCAAATTCTAAAGAAATGACAACTTCTATTGACCAGTTACACGGCGCAATTGACAACTTAATGAAGATGTTTAGTAAAGTCAATGAAGACTTAACACTCGAAGAACGAGAAGAACGTGTTATTAAATCACAATTAAAACCAATTACTGATAAATTAAACAAAGTTGTAGATCAAAATGAGATTATTGCAAAAGGACTTGTGATTATTTCAGAACATGTTGACAATCTTGTTACTGACGTAACAGAGATTAAAAAGCGTATTAGTGAATTAGAAACAACTGTTGCAACAACACATACACAACAACCAGAACAAACACATTCTTGGACACCTAATTTCTCAAATTCAAATCAATCTGTTGGTACGAATCCAGCAGGAATGCACAATGCAGGAACAGTTCCCCTGACAATGCCAAGTGCACCAACAAATGCAATTCCTAACTTAAAACCAAATGGATTAGATGCTGCAACTAAAGCGAAACACTCACTCTTCTCAAAATGAACAACGCTTTGTTTTCAAAGGTTTCGCCAGTAATGGCAAAAAAATTCTTTACTCATTTACACAATATGAATAGTTCTGTTGTAACTGACTATACGCAAGAACGTGCAGAGCAAATAAAAAGTGAATTAAAAGAAAAGGCAGAGTATTTACAAAAACAAGTCCGATTACTAGAACGTGAACATGAGCTAAAGACAAAAGTGCATAATCCTAAAGAAGACAAACTAAACCATTTACAAGCAAGATATGAACAAATGCATCACGATAAAAAAATAACAAGTTCGCAATTAAAAGAATACATACAACGAATTGAACAATTAAGAAAAAAATTATACTAGTTATTCTGCAATATTTTTAATACGTCGAGCTTTTGGAACAAAATTAAGAATCTCACCTTCTTTTATTCTACCCGTTCCAAAGTAATCACCTTTTTCGTTTTGAATAAGTACATATTTTGATTCAGTTTCATCTGTAGGAATATCTTGACCCATCATCCATCGATCAAAGATATCTTTTGGAAGTCTGATTACGCCTTTTGTTGCATGAGGTCCAATTACTTGTGATCCTTCAATGCTAAGTCGAATCTCTCCTGAATCAGCGTGGTATGCTGCAAAATACAGACCAAGTGAATTTACATTTAACTTACTAAGATCAATTTCATTTACTGCAGTGCTCATAAGATACAGTTTATCATCAGTTGTATGTCGGAACAAATGATAGTCCAATTTAGTATCAAACCCGAAATCATCTTTGAGTCGAGTCAGAATTACTTTCTTATCTTTTGCATTTAACGCAACTAGCTTCATGAATATGTGAACTTGGGAGGTGTTTTTAAAATGTTTGTCAAAAAAAGTGTGTTCCAAATATACTTATTCTACACTATGCGCAGATTTACTGCTCCGTTGATCGCAGGTTCTACGTCAAGTGGCTTGCAGAATCAGCCACTTTCCTGAGTTTACTGCAAGGCATAGTGTAGAAAATAGTTATTTTTAGGACGCGCTCTTGAAGAATGTGCTTGTCTGAAGGCAAACTATATAAATCAGCACTACCGCGCCAGAAATGGGGAATTGGGAATGAAATTAACACCTGCGATGCAGCAATATATGGATGCAAAAGAGAAATATCCAGATGCAATCATGCTCTTTCGTATGGGTGACTTCTATGAGTGCTTTTTTGAAGATGCAATCACTGTTTCTAAGCTTCTGGGAATCACACTCACAAGCAGAGGAAAAGATGAGACAAAAGCTCCCCTAGCAGGATTACCGTATCACGCATTAGACAAATATCTCAAACAATTAGTTGAATCTGGAAAAAAGATTGCTATTTGTGAACAAATTGAAGATCCAAAAAAAGCAGTAGGCATTGTAAAACGCGCAGTGACTCGTGTTATTTCACCAGGAACAGTAGTTGAAGATTCAATTTTGCAAGATAAAGCAAATAATTATTTATTAGCTATTTTTGGTGATGGTGATCAATACGGTATTGCATGTTGTGATGTAAGCACAGGAGAATTTACAGTAAGTGAAATCAAACATTCTCAGTTATTAAGTGAGATTGCAAGATATGCGCCAAGCGAAATACTCGTTTCTTCTTCATTTATTCAACCTTCGTTAGAGCAATATGCACAATCAGCAGGTATCTTTTATAATAAAGTTAATGAATATTTTTTTTGGTTTACTAAAGCAAGTGATACAGTAAAAAAACATTTCAACGCGCAAACACTTGGTGATCTTCAAGTGCAAGATTTAGAGTTATCTGTATGTGCTGCAGGAGCTCTCATAAAATACTTACAGGAAACACAAAAAGTAGACTTATCCTATATTAGAACAATCCAAAAACAAAAACACGCAAGTGAGGTGCATCTTGATACTATTACAATTAGAAATTTAGAATTATTAAGAAACTGGAGTGAACATAAAAAACAAAATTCATTACTAAGTGTTCTTGATAAAACACAAACAAGTATGGGTGGTAGACTATTACGAAATCTTATTGTTCGCCCACTTGCGCAAGTTGACAAAATAACTACAAGACTTGCTTGTGTTGAAAATTTAAAAGACAATTCCCTTATACTTGAAGAATTACAAGGTTGTTTACATCAAATTGCAGATATTGAACGTATCATTAGTCGAATTAGTTATGGGCACGCAAATGCGCGTGATCTAATCACACTCAAACAAAGTTTTGTAATGATGAAACAAATTCAAGTTTTGTTACATACAGATACTATTATTCCACAAGTTCAAAAACAAGCAAAGTTTGAAAATATGGATGTCCTTATCTCACTTATTGATAAAACTCTTAGAGAAGAATGTCCGCTCTCAGTTCGAGAAGGCGGATTTATCAAAAAAGGATTTAATACTGAAATTGATGAGCTATGGGATATTAAAAATAATTCCAGACAGCATTTAGCACAAATTGAAAAAGCGGAAGCTCAAAGAACAAAGATTCCTACATTAAAAGTTAAATACAATCGAATCTTTGGATATTTTATTGAAGTATCAAAACGGTATGTCGATTTAGTACCAGAAAATTATACACGAAAACAATCAACAGCTAATGCTGAACGATACGTTATTGATGAATTAAAAGAATTAGAAGTAAAAATACTTTCTTCTCAAGATAAAATTCAAGATTTAGAATACCAATTATTTTTAGAACTTGTTGTACAAGTGTTAGAACATGTAAAACAGCTTCAGCAAAACGCAAAACAAGTTGCCTATATTGATTGTTTACAATCATTTGCACAAATTGCAATGGATAGAAACTATTGTTGCCCAACAATACATCAAGAAGGCGCACTTCATATTGAACAAGGAAGACATCCAGTTGTTGAATTAAATGAATCATCATTTGTAGCAAATGATTGTGTATTAAATGATCAAGAGCGAATGATGATCATTACTGGTCCTAATATGGCTGGGAAGTCAACATATATGCGTCAAGTTGCACTAATCACACTTATGGCCCACATTGGAAGCTTTGTTCCCGCACAATCAGCACAAATTCCAGTTGTAGACAGAATTTTCACAAGAGTGGGTGCATATGACGATCTAGCAAAGGGACAATCAACATTTATGGTGGAAATGAGTGAAGTTGCGACAATATTAAATAATGCAACTGCACACAGTTTAGTAATACTTGATGAAATAGGTGCGGGGACGTCCACATATGATGGAGTTTCCATTGCATGGGCAGTTGCACATGATTTAGCAACACGTATCAAAGCAAAAGCTTTATTTGCCACACATTATCATGTGTTAACAAAGCTTGATGAGCTTGAAGGTGTGGTGAATTACAATATTGCTGTACTTGAAAAAGAAGATACGATCACGTTTCTTCGAAAAATTGTTCGAGGAGGAACAGATCGAAGTTACGGAATTCATGTTGCAAAATTAGCAGGTGTTCCAACACATGTCGTTGAGTATGCAAAAAAAGTACAAGTGAAATTAGAAGATGATGATAAGCTTCATAAAAAAATTGTTGTCGAAAAGAAAATACTCGCAAAGACAACAACTGAAGAAATAGCACAGTATACAAAATTAAAACAGCAAACATTGCTTGGTGATGAGGAATAACTATGACAATACAAGAACTTAGTCCAGAACTAGTAGAAAAAATAGCTGCAGGTGAAGTAGTTGAGCGTCCAGCAAGCGTTGTAAAAGAGCTTATTGAGAATGCACTAGATGCACACGCAACATCAGTCTCTATTGAACTTATTGATGCAGGCCATGATAAAATTACTGTAAGTGACAATGGTGATGGTATGACGGCGGAAGATTTACAAAAGTCGGTACTTACACACACAACAAGCAAAATAACAACTCTAGACGATTTATTTCATATCACAACATTAGGATTTCGTGGAGAAGCACTTGCGAGTATTGGCTCTGTAAGTAAACTATCTGTTACAACAAGACAAGCAAACCTTGTAGAAGGAAATAAAATCGCAGTTATTGGTGGAGCAGTTTCAGAATTAGAAATTGTTGGTGCACCAAAAGGAACATCTGTATCTATTGAAGAATTGTTTTACAATGTTCCAGCAAGAAGAAAATTTCTAAAATCAAAAGCTGCAGAATTACAAGTCATCTCATCAATTGTCACAAGTTATGCTCTTATTAACAAGTCGGTTTCATTTGATCTGAAGAATAATGGCCGATCAATTCTATCAAGCCCACAAGTTGGTTCGATTAGAAATAAAATTGCTCATGTGCATGGATTAACAATTGCAAAGAGTATGATTCCTATTAGTGGAGAATTTGATGGTATTACTGTTGAAGGATTCACATCTAACCCTGGCCAAACAAAAAGTGATCGAAGTGGTATGTATTTTTACATAAATGGAAGATGGATCAAAAATACTTCTTTTGTTCACAGTGTTTTAGAAGGATATGATACTTTGCTTATGGTTGGAAGATATCCGCTTGGTGTTTTTACAATCACACTTGACCCAACAAAAGTTGACGTGAACGTACATCCCTCAAAAGATATTGTGAAATTTGATGAAGAACAAGTATTATTAGATTATGTTTCGCAAACAATTCATCGTGCACTTGGTGATGCAAATCTCCTTCGAGAGTATGAATCTGACGCATTACCTGAACAGTCAATTAGAAGACCGAAAGTTGTTGCAACAACACTTAATGACACAGCTGATTTTTCAGACAGTGTACATGAAGATCCAACAATGGATTTAGAAACAAACAACGTTGTACAAGCTTCACAATCTCAATCAAATTCACCTTCAATACTTGCTGAATCAGTTTCATCTTTTCAATCAGACATTCAACCTGCTGCTCCAGAAATAGAAGTTGAAGATCAAACACGAGAACAAGCGACAGTTTCTGTTCTGACACAAAATCAAGACGTATTAGAGTCAAGTGAAAATGAAGTTACAGTTGACACTGAGTTAGATTTACGATATATAGGGTTAATTCACAGAACATATGCTGTTTGTGAATCCAAAGACGGTGCTGTTCTCATTGATTTTCATGCAGCTCATGAACGATATTTATATGAAGTCCTTGTTGAAGAAAAAATATACAAGGAACGAACACAAGCATTATTAGAACCATTACTTTTAGAATTATCACCAACACAAAAAATTGCAGTCATTGAATACAAAGAAACACTTTCACAACTTGGTTTGATTATTGATGAATTTGGTGAGGATGCATTTGTTTTACGAACTGTTCCACAAATTTTTCACAAGAAAGTAAAAAAAGTAGATGTACTTGATATCATTGATGAATTAGTACGTAATCAAAAGGTTGACAGTTTAGAAAAATTAAAAGAAGCAGTGATGATTCGTATGTCTTGTCGAGCTGCTGATAAAGCCGGAGACGAATTAAGTGATGAACGAATAAAATATATTATTCGTATGGTTGCAAAAGCAAAATGGAAATATTCTTGTCCCCATGGGAGGCCTATTTTCTTGAACATTTCTTGGTATGAATTAGAAAAGATGTTTAAACGAAAAGTTTGAATGCATAAACCCAACATCTCTTCTAAAATAGCACCTATAACTTTTTAAAGAAGTCTTAAGCCCTCTAATAGTGATGTCATACGAACTGATTATTACGGAAAAACCTTCTGCAGCACAAAAAATTGCAATGGCATTAGCTGATGGGACACCTAATAAGCAGTCAAATAATGGTATACCTTACTATGAATTAACATTCAAAGGCAAAGACATTGTCATTGCGTCTGCTGTTGGCCATCTATTTACAGTAACTGAAAAAGAAAAAAAGAAAGGGTGGTCTTATCCTATCTTTGACTTAAAATGGGAACAGTCTTCTAAAGTAAATAAAGGGGCTGCGTTTACTTCTAAATACGCTTCAACAATTAAAGCACTAGCAAAGAATGCAAGTGAGTATACGGTTGCAACTGATTACGATATCGAAGGAGAAGTAATTGGAATGAATTGTATTGTGTATCTATGTAAAAAGAAAGATGCAAGTCGAATGAAATTTTCAACATTAACAAAACCTGATATTGTGAAAGCCTATGAAGGTAAATCAAAAACACTTGATTGGGGTCAGGCACTCGCTGGGCGTACACGTCACGAGTTGGATTGGTATTATGGTATTAATTTATCACGTGCATTAAGCTTAGCAATCAAAGCTGCCGGTGCATTTAAAATTCTGAGTAGTGGACGTATCCAAGGTCCAGCATTAAAACTAGTTGTAGAAAAAGAACGAGAAATTGGTAAATTCATTGCAACACCATTTTGGGAATTATCTTTTGATGGGACAATTCATACAAATCCAATCTCTGCAATGCACGTGAAAGATAAATTTACTGATCAAGCACAAGCAGATGCAGCACATAAAGCAGTTAAAGATAAAAAAGATTCTACTGTTACTGATGTGCGAAATAAAGAATTTAAACAAGCGCCTCCTACTCCATTTGACTTAACAACATTACAAATTGAGTGTCATAGAGTTCACCGAATTGAACCAAAAGTCACACTTTCACTTGCTCAAGATTTATACGTTAATGGATTTATTTCATACCCAAGAACAAGTTCACAAAAACTCCCGAAAGAGTTAGATCATAAAAAACTTATTGAAGGTTTGAAAGCGCAAGCAGAATATAAAGAATTAGCTGAAAGACTTCTTGCAAAAAAAGTTCTTAAACCAAACGAAGGAAAGAAAAAGGATGATGCCCATCCAGCCATTTATCCAACAGGACAAAAACCGGCTAAACTAGATGCGTATGCTGCCAAACTATATGATTTAATTGTACGACGATTTCTTGCAACATTTGCAGATGAAGCAACACGTGCAACTATGACTGTTACATTTGATACTAATAATGAAAAGTTTATTGCAAAAGGAACACGTACAGTACACAAAGGCTGGCATGAGTTTTATGGTAAATATGCACAGTTTGAAGATGTTACACTTCCAAAACTGGATGTTGGTGATAAAGCAATTGTAAAAGAGTGGAAATTTGAAGAAAAGAAAACAAAACCACCTAAACGATTTACATCAGCTTCAATTATTAAAGAACTTGAAAAACAAAATTTAGGGACAAAATCAACACGTGCAACAATTATTGATAATTTATACGAACGTGGATATGTACATGAAAAGTCTATTGAAGTAACACGACTCGGTATGCGTACATGTGAAACATTAGAAAAATATTCACCTCGAATATTAGATGCAAAATTAACTCGTGATATTGAAGAGGAAATGGACGAGATCCGAAAGAATACTAAAAAACCTGAAGAAGTTTTAGACCATTCACGTGATGTATTAACAAGTATTCTTACTGAATTTAAAGAAAAAGAAGCTGACATTGGAAAAGAACTTCTTAGTGCAAACAAGGAAACAATGGATATTGATTCGTTTGTTGGAACTTGTCAAACTTGTAAAGATGGCGACTTGAAAATACGCCGTGGTAAATTCGGTATGTTCATTGCTTGTGGTAAATATCCTGATTGTAAGACAACATTCTCTTTACCAAAAGGACCTACATTTAAACCAAATTTAGATCATCCTTGTGAAGCTTGTGGATTTCCGACAATTATTGCAAAGCCTCGGGCAAAACCTCCTCAAACATTATGTATTAACCCGGATTGTTCCGCAAAAGACGCACCTGATACTATTGACGGGGAAGGCAAAGAATGTGAGAAATGCAAAAAAGGGACAATGATGCTACGAAAAAGCTTATATGGGACATTCTTAGGCTGTTCCAATTATCCTAAATGTAAGACAATCATCCAATCTCCAAAAAAGGCTAAAAAGTAACTTCTCAGTTTAATTAAGAATTATTCTACCAAAACCATAGAGTTTTTAAACCGATCGCTCCTTCCGCGTTGGGTATGGCATTTGAAAAACATTTTCAAAAGACTTTTGAAACAACTCAAGGGTTTGAACAAATAATCGGACAGGATTCTGCAAAGAGACAAATAAAGACTGCGTTACTTACAGGACGTCACATGCTTATTCTTGGATCACCAGGAATTGGTAAAACAACACTTGTAAGAGACGTTGCAAAACTTCTTCCCGTTGAAGAAGGAAAAAAAGCACCTTTTGTACGTGTACAAGGGAGTCCTGACTTAACAAGTGAAGATTTAATTGGTGATATTGATCCTATTAAAGCATTAGAATTTGGACCTTTAAGCAAAGAAGCGTTTGTTCCTGGAAAAATTTTCAAAGCAAATGGCGGAGTTCTATTCTTTGATGAAGTAAACCGTTGTTCTGAAAAATTACAAAATGCCTTATTACAAGTTCTTGAAGAAGGAGTTGTAACAATTGGTTCATATGATGTAGATATGACTTCAAAATTTATTTTCATTGGAACATTAAATCCTCAGGATAGTTCAACTGAAAAACTTAGTGATGCTTTTATGGACCGGTTCGATGTTATTCGAATGACATATCCTGAAACAGAAAAAATTGAAGCGACAATTGTAACACAACATGCGAATACAAATGATATTACTGTTCCAGCAGCTGTTCTTTCAAATGTAGTTGGATATGTACAACAATTACGAGACAGTGATAAATTAAGTAAGTTACCCTCTGTTCGAGCATCAATTGGAATTATTGAACGTGCGTGTGCACATGCATTATTAAACAAACGAACAACTGTTGAATTACTTGATGTTACTGCAATCTTAGTTTCTGTTCTTGCGCATAGAATTGAATTAAAGCCAAGTTACAAGTATTTACAAAACACACAAGATTTTATTAAATCTCAATTTAATGACTTTTCAAAAAAAGCTGGTATTAGTGCTGGTGAAGAGTTGTTTGATGAAGATACTGCAGATTCTACCTGAAGACCAAGATATTAAATTACAAGACGATGCCCTTGAGCAAGCAGAACAAGGTGATGGAAACGCTGGCAGTCAAGACGAAGAAGGCTTCATGAAAAGTGTCATGGAAGTCGACGATAAAGAAATCGAAGACGGAAAGTTAGTATTTGACATGTTAAATCAAGGGATGAGTAGTTTTCAACCAGATTTAGCAATGGATCAAATGAAACAGAACTATCAAAACGTTGACAAGATATTCGGTGAATCACTTATCTCAGAAGCCACTGGCTACGGAAAAAGTACTATTGAGCGTAATATTAAACTTCCTGAATTTCAACGAGAAATGAGAAGCCGTCTTCATGCAAAATCATTACAAATGCAGCAAGACGGATTAATCTCACGAACAGGAGAAATTCTTGCAAAAGGAATTGCACTTGCAACACTTTCTTTGTATATGAATGAATTAGATCATTTAGAAGCTTCTGGACAGCTTGGTGAACACGATCATACAGAGATCTCACATTATGGACAACGGACACAAAGTGAGCCCTATAAGAAGGGTGCGCGCTATCGTGATGTTGCAGTTCAAGATTCTATTAAAAAAGCAATTCGTCGTGGTCATACGAAACTTACTGTTTCTGATCTTCAAATTTCAAAACGTGAATCTCGTGGTGAGATTTGTATTATGTATGGTATAGATGCATCAGGATCTATGCGTGGTAAAAAAATTGAAATGGCAAAACGTGCAGGAGTTGCACTTGCCTATAAAGCAACACAAAATAAAGATAAAGTTGGATTGATGGTATTTTCAGATTACGTTAACTGTCAAGTTGAACCAACATCTGATATGTTTCCTATCCTTGCAGCATTAACTGAAATTAAAGCAAGTAAACAAACTGACATTGCAGGAACTATTGAAGAAGCAATAAAATTATTTCCAGATAGAAAATGTACAAAACATTTGATTTTACTTACTGACGCTGAAAGTACTGTTGGTGAAAATCCTCAAGAAGAAGCATATAAACAAGCAGCAATTGCAGTTGAAGCAGGTGTGAGTGTTACTATTGTTGGAATAGGTGTTGATGATAAAACTGCTGCCTTTAGTCGACGTTTGGCTGAGATTGGTGATGGTAAGTGTTACATTGTTGACCAGGTAAGTGAGCTTGATGCTATTCTGTTATATGATTATGATACGATTAAATAAGAAAGAAAAGAACAATTAGTTCATAATAATTGAATGAACTTTTTCTAGATTATCATTATGCATCTTTCTTACAACGATACGTTCTTTTTTATTATATCGTGGAATAATATGCATGTGTACATGTTCAATTTCTTGTCCTGCAATAACTCCGTCATTAATTTCAAAGTTAAATGCTTTACAAAACAGTTTTTCTTGTAATTTTCTTGCAATCTTTGTTGAAAGGTCAAGCATCTTTGCAGTAAATGGTGGTGGTAGATCTAAAAGTGATACCACTTGTATTTTTGGAATCAACAGTGTATGTCCTTTTGTGATTGGATTAATATCAAGAATTGCAATAAATTGCGGATCCTCATACACAATATTCGCTGGTACTTCTTTATTGATTATTTTTGTAAATAAGCTGTCCATTATATCCCCCTACTAATAATTTTTATGGTGTATGCCTATATAAATCTTGCGTCATGGACGCAATAAGATACACTCTGAAATAAAAAGAATTTATATATGATAACACCCAAAAAACAGCTATGAAAAGAGAGGGGCCGCCTATTCGTCAGATTAAACTGGCAAAGACAAACATCTCCTATATCTCTTATTCTCCACGTTCAGTTAAGAAATCAGCTGGTGGACCAAAGCAGTGGATTAACATTCAAGGGCTTACAAATACATCTGCATTACAGACAATTGCAAAAAAATATGGGATTCATCCGTTAACTGTTGAAGATATCACTCATACACGTCAGCGTCCAAAAATTGAAGTTCATAAAAAGTATACATTTGTCGTTTGCCGATATATGGAATACAATGTAAATAAGAAACAACTTGTGCATGAACAAGTGAGTTTTGTCTTGCTGAAGAACACACTCATTTCTTTTACAGAGTCACCGAATAATATTGCGATAGAATCAATTATCAAACGTTTACTTTCAAAAGAAGCAGCATTAGTTTCACAACCACCAATTGCATTATTACACGCATTACTGGATGCTGTTGTAGACAGATATTTTGTTGTCATGGAAGATATCAATGAATTGTTAGAAGACGTTGAAGAAACTATCGCGGATGATCCAAAACGTGAAGATATGGTTGCATTACAACGTATTAAACGTCAAAACTTATTCTTTAGAAAATCAGTTGTACCACTACGTGACGTGACACATTCAATTATGCGTATTGATAATAAAGGAATAAGTGATCATGCAAAATTGTATTTCTCAGATGTGTATGACCACGTTGTACAAATTATTGATGCTGCGGAAACAAACAGAGATTTATTATCTTCTTTGATTGACTTATACTTATCAAGTAACAGTAATAAATTAAACCAAATTATGAAAGTATTAACGGTTATTTCTACAATATTTATTCCGTTAACATTTATTACAGGACTATATGGAATGAACTTCGACTACATGCCTGAGTTGTCCTGGCAGTATGGATACTTCTCAATTATTATCGTTATGCTTATGATTTCTTTATTTATGGTTAGGTTTTTTAGACGCAAAAACTGGCTATAGGCATTTGTACCCACTTCGTGACTATCCGTATTTATATACTTACTATACTATGAATCTTTATGTTTGACAGACCTTTCTCAGAATATAATCCTAATGAATTGAACGGCCTTTGTGATCTGATTTCTGCTGAGATGCATTTTCATATATTTCGTTTTGCTGGTGAAGAGATGTTTAAGACTGTATTCGCTTGCCATCAATCTAGACTAGACGAAGCAAATCCGCGCACACGTGAAGTAAATAAACTTATTACAGGTACGGTATCTGGGAAGGGCGGGGAAGTAAAAGATCCTGGTTTCTTTTGGGTTCCTGATTTTTCTATGCGTGGTTTTAGTATTAAGAATTACATGCTGGCTTACAAAAAAGGAGAACATAAACTATTTGACCCGACAAAAGGAATTGGGAATCAGTTAACGGATGCTTGGGAATATGATGGTGCAGTGATTTTTTCTTCTGATGGGAAATTCCAAACAAGAGCAACATTTGATGGGATTCTAAAACGAGCTTGTAACGTATTAGATAAAAACTTTTCAAGTAAAAAACATGTAGACATAGAAGATATTCTTCATTATTTTGTTCCTCAAAGTAGACTAGATTCAGAAGATTCTCCTGGAACAAGAACACAAAATGCAAGTGCGTTAGCAACTGTATTATCTCAATCACAAAAAGCAAAAGCGCAGCCTTCATCAAAATATGCCCTTGTCGTAGGAGACTCAAAGATAGTTCCTGGAAGAATAATGTATTTATCACAGAGTGTCGCTCCACAGCATATTGGACGATTTATGTATGTCATGGGAAACCGTGAGATCGGTGATCTATATGAGTTCGGTCTTGTGAATCATTTATCTCCGGAGTATGCAAATGTAATTAATTCTGGAGAAAAGCCTTTGTTCACATTTAACGGCGCTCGAGAAACACATGTACATGGTGTTGTGTCTGTTCGTCGTTATGATCCCAAACTAAGACAGATTGTTCCTGTTGTTTCTTTTGCAGTGCCAGCAAGTATCTTTGGAAAACAGACATATGAGGATGTATCAATTCCGCGAGAAGAAGTTTGGTCTAAACGAGTTGCTTCATTTGAAGAAAAGCACATAGAGTATCTCAAATCCCTTGATACTGAAGGGAAATAATTAACTAATGAGTTCTTTAAATTGTTTAGATTCAAATAATAAATTGTGCATTTCTCTAAAAGCTTCAACTTTTTGTTTGTATGTGCTTTTCTCACCAACAACAATTTGTAATTTATCATAAAATGCTGGATCTTGTTTTTTAATATATGAAAACGCTTCTTGAGACCGTAACGCAAATTCAGTTCTAATACCAAACCACCATTCAGTTATATCTTCAGTAAAGTGCCAGGCTATTCGTAGAAATAATTGCTCGTATTCAGTACTAGCTAAACTATCTTCAAATTTATGTATATATCGTTTTGCTCGATAGACTCTTCCAAGAGCGTATACTTTTGTCCATTTTATAGGTCCTTTTTTATACATTGCAAGTGCTTTTTTTCTGAGCTTCTCAGCAAAACCGTTTTTTGTATCTAAAACAACTTTCGAGTTTCTTAAGTCTCGAAATAATTTAGGTGAAAATGTTTCACCGTACATAGAGTTTTTGTAAATATCTAGATCTTCATTCTTAAGTTCAGCAGCTAAGGCTTTGCGCATATTTTCATGTGATTCTTTAGGATATGGTTCTTCACTAAACACGTAAATATTCCAGTCGCTATTTGGCTTATAGTCACCAACTGCTCTTGACCCAACAATAATAATAGCTTCTGCTTGATAACGATTTTTTAAGAATTCAATAATAAGATTTTCTTTGATATTTTCTAGAGTCATACTAAAAAAAGTGTCCATTTTCTTTATTAAAACTTCGATTAAGAAATATGAATGGGAATGGGGGGATTTGAACCCCCAACCTCCAGATAGCTCAGTATTGTCAATCATCGGCTTTCGCCTCATTACTCATAACTTATGAGTCTGGCGCTATAACCAGATTAAACTACATTCCCATGAAAAACGCCGAGAGCGGGATTTGAACCCACGATTCCGTGAGGAACAGGATGTTTGCGTGATAGTGTAGGTTTCATAAGAACGAAACAACGTTCTTAGCAATCCTGCGCAATACCAGGCTATGCGATCTCGGCGTATTCCTACGAACATGCAGTACATTTAAAAAGGTTTTGCCTAAAGTTTAATTATGAGTGTTAAGAAATATGTATATAAAATGAGTTTTGCATATAAACATATCTGGTTTACTGTAGCTTTTTTTGTAGCAACAATCTTAATAGGCTATTTTGTCCCTCTGCCGTATCTTGAAAGTGTCAAAGAGGCAATAGCACTCCTAGCAGAATCATTGTCTGAGGCGAGTCCTATAGGTATTTTCTTTGCAATATTTCTTCATAATATACAAGCATCTGCGATTCTCTTTTTTGGAGGGATCTTTTTTGCGTTTCCAACAGTATTTTTGCTTGGATTAAACGGGCTAATGATAGGAAACATTTTAGCAAGTGTGCCGTTGAGTAGTTGGTGGTTAATTTTACCTCACGGTGTTATTGAAATACCTGCACTTTTATTGGTTGCACATCTAGGAATTAAGAATGCTGATTGGGTTTTCAAAAGAAAAGGATATGTGCATAGGTTTTTAGAAAGATTAACAGTATTTTGCCTTCTTCTTATTCTGTTTGCCCTTGCCGCACTAATCGAGACGTGTGTTTTCTTATTAGCATAGCGCCAACTTCAAAACCAATTCCAAGTAAAAGTATAACAATTGCAATCGTAATCGTTTTCTGAGAAATTGCTGATTGGAAAATTTGTAGTATAATTGGAGCAGCTTTAGCCATGATTCCCGTTTCGCTAAGTGTTCTTGTTGATGAATATTTTACTAAGCCCCAGAATATAAAGATGAATATTGAAGATGATATGAGTGTTTTACCTAGTTTTTTACAAGCATAGACTGAACCCCCTATAACGAATAAGAGTATACTTAGAATGAGAATAACTAATCCTCGTGACCAGAAGTTTGGTGGCTTTGTAAAGTAATTTAATAATGGACCAGCAGTACCTCCGATGGAAGAATTCATTGTTTCATTAAACTGTGATTTAATATATGTTGAAAATAATTCTGATGAATTTAATCCTTGATCACAAATACCACTTTTTCCAAAGTCACATAGACTCTGTGATTGTTTTCGACATTCGTCATCAGTGCATCGACTAATAATGGTGTCACAATCAATTTGCGGACTTGCAAGTTGACAGATTTGATCTGCAAATTCTGTTATACTTGAGTTCTCAGGTATTGCTTGTTCTGCGATACTATCGATGTTTATATCAAAATCAAACGCTGCAAGAAAGATAAAATCGTAGATGAGAAGAACCAAAATGAATGCGATAATCCACCTCATAATTTTACGAAACATGTATTGTATTTGTCACCGGTATCTTTATAAATGTATGGTCAGTTCAGCTTTATATAACAGCGAGGTAGGGCAGTCAGGAGTGCCCGTCGGGCTCATAACCCGGAGGTCGGTAGTTCAAATCTACCCCTCGCTATTTTTCTTATGAAATTAACTATGATTTGATGCTATCGTCTTAGACTTGCATACTCATCATTAATTTGTTCAGGTGTTATAAGAAAATTTCTACCAAAATCATCATGGCATGCTGGTTCTATTGCCTTTGCTGTTTTCATTAACATAGATTTTGCTCTTGCATAATACATACTATCAAGTGCATTGTACGTATTTCCAAAGTTCCTAGTATCATAACCTTCACTCTGTGGCATTGTAGCTATTACTTTTTCATATAATTTATGTACTCTGCCCCATTCAGGGTGAGTATGAGAAACTTCTCTTGTATGAGCTGTTTGAATAAGATAAGCTTGAAATCTAAATGCTTCCATTGCACTTCCAAGAAGACTGTTTGCAGAAAGTATTGCTCCTGCATGTTCATATTCTAAAAATTCTCTTTGCATTGCACTTAGTTGTTGTAAGGATATACCCTCAGCAGTTGAAATAGTATAACGAGGAATATTTAATTCCGAATAATCTGTAATAACTCTGGGAGATCTAGGATCATGTTTGATCATAACCAGTTTCGGCTCGACATGTACTTGTAACATTCTTTCCATAAGGTAATGTTGCACTTCAGGTACTCTTGAGGCACCTGGAAGAAGGGGGAGATCAAAGACTGTTTTCGGACGTTCACGATCCTGATCATCAAGTGTATACCCTTCATTTAAAATTAAATCTTGCCAATCATGATCAGTTAAAATTTCAGCATCAATTTCTTCATGAAGAGTATGCCAACGTTTTGCTGCTTCTCCATGCTCGCATACGAATGCGTCAGGCATAAGTTCTTCCCATTTCATTTTAAATAGTGAAACCAGTAATCATATATAAAGCCCACCATAAACTTTTTAAAGAAAATTCTTCAGTTTAGCTCTTATATGAATATTGAGGTGACTATATGAAAA
>JBLINR010000017.1:0-21664 GCA_047639395.1 Candidatus Woesearchaeota archaeon
TGCTTTTTGTATCAACAAACATATCAACTGTTGCGCTTCCGCAAGTTACAATATCGTACATAGAGTATAATTATACATGCTGGGCTTTTTATAGTTAATTAAAAGTCAGACTAGTTTTGTCTTATTTGTTCTAAGTAGTATAGTAGCAAAAGGTATGTTGCAGCACGGCACTATTATGAGTCCTCGTGTGCCTCGATGGGCGCCAACATACCTTTTTTCGAGATTTTTAGGCAAGATTTTCATGTCTAAAAGTTTAAAAAGACAAACCTTTAGAACTACAGTAATATGAAGCGTGCACAGAATTGGTCAATAGAAGTTATCATAGCATTAAGCTTTTTTCTTGTGCTCTTTGTTGGTGTTGCAACATTCATTACTGTAGGAGAAAATCCTACGGAACAAATAACTGACGTACAAGCAGAGTCTTTTGTTGGAAAGTTCACAGCAAAAGAAAGTACGAAGGGACAAACAGTTACATTTGTTGAAAAAAACAAGGTGAATGAAGAAAAACTCACTGAACTTACAGCTATTTCTTACGAGGAGTTAAAAGAACTTCTTGATATTGATGATGATTTTTGTATTGTAATCGAAGATCAATTCGGAGATACAATCCTTATAGATGGTGATCATCGCGGGATTGGTTCTGAGAATATTATGATTAATGGTTTCTCATGCGGATAAGTTTTATAAATACTAAAAGGGGAAATCACCTAAGATGATGGGGAGAAAGGGGTGGCTATATATATTCTGTTTTATACTTCTTGTATCATCTGTATCTGCGGGACTTGAAGAAGGTCTTGTTTCTCACTATAAATTAAATGATAATTGGGCTGATGAGCTTCAGACTTATACGTTAATACCCTCTTCTAATGCTGAATTTGTAGTTGGCGGAATTGACGGTAAGTCTGCTGATTTTGAAATTATTAATGGTGGTGTTAGTTGGGCAACAACAAATGGAATTGTTCAGCATGATATCGGTGTTGGTGATTTCACATGGTCTGCGTGGGTTCTTCCATTTAGATCAGGCGTAACATATGAACCAATTATGTCAAATGGTCTGTATAGTCCAGGATTATATACTTCTTTAACAAATGGTGAATGGGGGCTATACTGGCTTGGAGCACTTCCTGCTGGTGGAAAAATTACTCCTGGCGATTGGACACATATTGTTGTTGTTCGACGTGACGGACAAATCTCTTATTACAAGGATGGTGTTCGTGAACCAAATCAATATACTAATTCTCGAAGTGTATCTAATAATAAGTTTTCAATCGGATCTAACGGTGGATTAATTGGCGCAGGTGGGCGATTTGGAAGTATTTTCTTAGATGAAGTTCGTGTATACAATCGTGGTATTTCAGATTCAGAAATCGCACAGATTCGTGATGAAGATCTAAATTATTTTGTGAAATCTAATGTATTATCTGTGTGTGATGATCCTGATAGTTCAGTTTCATGTAATACACCTATCACTGGTACAATTAGTTCATCTGATTCTTGTGATGTTACGATGGATATTGCTTGGGTTAATAATGATTTTATTTTCCCTGATTCTTGTTATAGTGTTGACACATATGACTATGCAACATGTGCTGCACAACGATTTGATGTATTTCGACGAGTAAAAGACTCTGATGCTGATTTTGAAAAAGTTGGTGAATCAAGCTCTGTTAATTATGGTTTTGCTAAAGGGTCATCTCCTTTGTTTACAGCTTCATTAGAACATCGTATGGAACCACTTACTGAGTATGAATATTACTTCCAAGATATCATTTTATTTGATTATAACGGGAATACGGTTGAACATATGTTTACATCATCTCCTATTCAAGAATTTACAACTCCTGCTTCTTGTAAGCCGAAAGTTGAATCTCAAATATTTTTTGGTAAATATGTAAATGGTAGTATTGCTCCTATGGCGCCGGGTACATATTTGGAACCAAGTGGTGAGTTTGTATTAACATTTGCAAGTTCATATCCTCAAGGAACACGTATGACAGTTTCATTCAAAGGACTTTCTTTGACTGGTGGTTCTTCTGATTCTTTTAATTTTCCTGTTTTAGAAGCTCCTGATGGATCGTTTACATTTATACAAGGTGAAGCTGGTCTTATTAACATTCCGTTCACAATTAGTCGAGAACTTTTTATCCAAAAATTAAAGCAAGAAGGCATACGAGATAGTGGACTTAAAGTTATAAATCTTCAAGCAGCAGTTACTGTTGGTAGTCGTGTTTCAAAATCATCAACATATCTCTTACTTGATTATTCTGCTTATGGTTACGGTTCTTGTGGTACAGTCAAATTTCCTGATGGTTCATATGGTGTTGTAGTTGATGAGGGTGAAGTTTGTGATTATGGTTCTGGTAAAAATAACAATGTAGTTCAATCGTTGAATAAACTTACTTATGTTAGACCATCTCGTGGTGCTACTAATGCTTCAACGTATACTTGTTTTGAATGTACTCGAAGTAATGCTGTAATTGAGATTGGTGTTTGTGGTAATAAAATTACTGATAGTGTAACTGAAGAGTGTGATGCTGGTCCATTTGGTAATGCTACATGTACTGGTAAAGAACTTGACGTATCTAAATCTTGTCAAAATCGTACTGCACCTTTTGCATTTCAAATTGATTGTGATGTAACAACACATGAGGGTGTTTCTCGAGGTATTATTGATTGTCAAAGTTTAGAATTTGGTGATCGAGTATTTTCAATTATTCCTTCAATGAATACTGATAGAATTGCTACTGTTAATATTAATGTGCTACGATATGTTCCGGGTATACTTGCTGAACCTGAAGTAATTTTTACAGATGTTGCCTCAACTAAGGCAGCAATTGCGGATAGTGCTTTTAGTAAGTTTTCTGTTGCTTCGGCTACTGAGCTATTTCAAGTAACTCAATCAGGACAGTATGTTGTGACTGCTACACAAGATTATACGGCTTGTCAACCAATTAATGCTGATCCTTACAAATGGACTGTTCCGTTTGGAAGTTCATTCCAATCACCACCAGTCGGTGCGCATTTCTTTCCTTCAGCGGCATGTTGTTCTGTTTTAGATACTGATTTTACACCTATAACTATAATTACAAAAACAATAGATTAAGAAATTCTTTACTTACTTTACTGAGGTGGTTTTTTCCCACGATAGAATGTTGCTGGTCCTGTCATGTCTGGATTAAATGTGATGCTTGCTCCATTTGATAATACCTTTGTATAAGGAGTCCATGTCGTTAGGTCTGAGCTCCTTTGAATATCATATGTTAATCCTGGCTCAGTGTTTGTCATTGTGATTGTGCGATTAGGATTGAATATAAGTCTCATAGGATCGACTGTGTTGTCCGCAGGTCTTGTTGCTGCGTATCTTCGAACGGCACCAAACTCATCGTCTCCGATTTTCAGTTTTTGTGCTTCATAGAGTTTTAATTCTTCATCAACTGAATTCCATGCTACATCTTTGAAGAAACTTCCTCCTGACGTGATAGTATAATTATGTTTTATATTTCCTGAAGTATCAATATCGCTTACATTCCCTGGTACTATTAATTCGCCATCATTACAGACTGTAATTCTGTCATTACCTTTTTCTGTAGTATATGCATCTGCACCTGTGACTTGTCCAAAAGCAGAACTATCAAATGTTCCAGTTTGTGTTTTAGTGCCTGTTGTTAAATCTAATTTGTAAATATCTGCCTGTGTTGGACTCTTTGTATCTAGAACATAAGCATAATCTCCTAAAGATGCAGTAACTGAAAGGTGTGTTGATCCTGGGAAATCATATGTCTGTAAGATTTGTTGCGGATCAGTAATGCTATTAAATTTAACTCTGTAAACTTTTCCAGCATCTGTTGATAATAATCGTTCATTTGCTGTTGGTAAGGATCCTAGGTCTGTTGTATTTCCTTCTATACTTGGGTTGTTAAAATGTGGGTTGGATGATTCGGTTAAGTCTATATCAATATCCAGTGCCCCGTTATTTGCAGATACATATTCATTTGTTTGATTATGGGAGATCCCTGTAACTGGTGCATTTATTAGTATCCCTTTCTCAAAAGTCAGGTCTTCAGCTTTCATAGGCGTAGCCGCCATTACTAAAGTTGCCAATCCAATCGCTATATTTTTAGCAAAACTGCGTTTCATAGCTATATTGTGGTAAGGCTAGTATTTAAATGTTTCGAATGTTGTCACACTCGAGTGACAAGCATTATTTATATAAACTCTCGACGAGGATCAAGGCAGAATATTTATAAACACAAAAGGAGAAAAACACTCCTTATGCAGAAAAAAGTGTGGTTAATTCTATTTATATTGCTTATACCAAGTGTATTTGCAGCACAACTACCTTTATCTGATTTAAACATAGATGTTGCAATTTTGCCGCTAGACTTAACAGCAGCTGAGACGCAAGTTACATGTAATGTTTATTTTACCAATACTATATTTGATGAATATGACCCATTCCTTATCTCTAAAGAATACAATTGGTTCTTAACGCGAAATAAATTTGAGGAAGCCCAAATCTTTGGGAGCTCACCTATTATTGAACCTCCTTCATCATTTTCGACTGGATTTTCAAATATACTTGATTGTACAAATCTTCCATCAGGACTTCCTTGTGCATTTAATGATCAGTTATCTTGCGGTATTACTATCAAAAACCATTTAGGTGAAACAAGAACTATTGAAAGTAAAACTATTGGAATTAAAAGTTCTCCAGTAACATTACCTTCGGCACAATTGTTAGTTGAACGCGAAAATGGTGATGGGCGAATGACTCAGTTAACTTGTGAAGTTGCATCAACGGACAGCTTTGAAATTAAATATGTGTGGTATAAATATGACACAGCAGGGGATTCTTTCCAAGAACTAGATAAGATACCAAATACTAATGTTATTTCACTTGTAACTAATAATCTTAATGCAATATTTCAAGATGAAGATATTGTAAAATGTGAAGCATATGCTCACAATACGGGATTAACAGATGAACCAATATCAAATGTTGTTTCAGATACAATTACTCTTGATTTAAATTTGGCTGAAAATAAAAATGCATTTGTCCCTTTTGGAGTTTTAGAAGCAGAAGTTGTACAAGTTAACAATCAGAGATTCTGGCCAAAAGAAACATATGAAATTGCAACACGTGGTGTAGCTGAATATGTAATTGACATTACATGTGAAGGTGGAAGTTGCGGTGACGTTGAAAGTTCATTACAAGGTGCTTTTGGTCGACAAACTGAAGTTATCGGACTTAGTGCGAATCCTAACGCTGAAGCATATTCATTAGTCTCTAACCCACTTACTGAAACAGAAGATTATTCTTATTCTGAAAAAATTGGTTATGGTCTTCTTTTACAAAATATTTTACAAGATACTAATGCTGCTTCTAATCTAAATAACAAATACGAAGAAACAGTCCAAAACTACCAAGGCACTAACACTAACTGTCTAAGCGACATCACACCATCACTATTCAACCCTGAGAAATGTGAAATTGCATTATTAGTTGCAATCAACCCAACAGGAAACGCAGACACATCACAACCACTCAAAATTAAACATAACTTACAAAGTTCGACATATCCTAACTTAGTAACAACTGCTCCAATCGAAGCATTAGAAGTTAACGTTGTAGATAATTCAGTTGATTGTAAAGAGTACGGAACAATTACTGACATTACACTAAACCAACAAACTACACAATTAGGATTAAATCAAAATGCATACTTGGAGATTAAAGTTCATAACAATAAGAGTACAATATTTCGCGAGCTTTCAAAGCACGCAGCTTTCTACACATCTAATAATCAAATTGCTGACTTCTTAGATACAGAAAATCAAAACTTACTTCAAGTACTAACTAGCAATCAAGCAACTTTAGACATTACGGTAAGATTTTGTGGATTTACAAAAACATTCCCAAACGTTATTCAAACACTAGGAACTCCTGAAACAAAACCGAGACTTTGTTATGCATACGTAGATACTATTGAAGAAACTGCATTAAGACAGTTTGTTCGACATGAACTTTTCACACAATTTAATGATTTTGAGGCAAGCACAATTAATCTGGTTGTTGGTGATTTCCAAAAGGCAATCGTGAGTTTAAACGAGGATGATAATATCAAACCGCTGAATGGAAATACAGATTACAAAGCACTCATTGACTTATCACCGATCACAAACGATGGCACAAGAGAATTTGTGCAACACATGGTGGATAAACCTGGGTTTACATTCACTATTATAAACAATCTATTAGTGCCAAGATTTTCAGTTTGCCAAGAGGAACCAAATGATCTTTGTGATGGATTCGGAGACGGATGTTCATTTAATGGGATTTGTCTCTCTGAAGGTTCATTTATTAGAATCAACTTAGTTAACGGTGAAGATCGAGTTGTAGATTACTTCACAACTACAACAAACGGTACGGTTGGAAATAAAACACTTGCAGTTGATTACGCATTATCATGTGTTGTAAACTCGCCAGGAACATGGGCACCATCTGGTTCTCCTCCGGGCCCAGTTACATTTAACGTGTGTGATAACTCATTCCAACAAATCTGTTCTATAGACAGTGATGAATACTTATCTAGTGAATACCATGAAGGTGGAACTCCTAATTCAGTTCCGACACGATTCTGTGTTAATCAAGATAACACACAATGGGAATGGTATAATGCATCTGATTTAACAACAGTTACATCCAATGTTCCAGAACTATGTGGTGCAACTGTATTAACTCCTATTGATAATAATTGTAACGGTGCGCAAGTACATCCAATTACAGCGGGTGTAATTAATTATACAACATACTTACATACAAATACATCAGGAACATTCTCATTTGCAGTTAGAGAAGATCCAGACGCCTTTGATTCGGCTTGTGATGGTTCTTTAACTATTGAAACGCAACACTTTGATGGGAGACCATTCCCTAATGCGAATATTAGTCTGCTTATTCGAGATGGTACGAATTACCAAATATTCCAACGTATCGTAAGTGATGCAAGTGGATTAGCTTCAGTTCCAACTGTACCTGCAACAGATTATGCAATCTTTGCAGACAACACAACTGATAATACTCCTACTGAGAATTTTTCATTGGTATACAATGATCATACACGACGTGTTATCCTTAAGTTCCCGAAACCAAATAGTGTGTTCTTAACTGAATCAACCTCGAACATTGAATGCCCTGGCGGAAAAGAATTACTTATTGTTGAGCGTATTGCGCAATATAACGGTGAGCCGGTAAAAATTAAATATGCGATTTGTAAATAGATCTCCTCTTCGTACGCGACCATGAACAAAAAAGGCCTATTTTTCATTATTGATATTGTGTTGGCACTTATTGTGTTAGTGGTAGGTTTCGTTTTAATTTACGCAAGTGCGATTGGTGGTCAGTCAACACTTTCTGCTGGGTTTGCTGCAAATGACGCAATTACTCAATTAGATCAAACACAATTTTTTGAAGTTGATAATCTGGAAGTTCAAAATGCATTTCTGTATGGGTTTGTAACTGAGGCTGACTTTGAAAAATCCTTATTACAAATAATTGCACAATTGTATTATTCACAAGATAGTAAACAAATTGATTTAGCAAGAAACATTACTGAACTTCAATTTACAAACGTCGGATTCCAGTTTGATTGGGAATTCTATTTGGATAATGTATTATTAACAAACAATTCTAGAGAAACAGCTTTTGATGATTCGCAAGTTGTTGTGGTACAAGATGCAATTGTTATGACTCTTTTACAAAATGGGACATTAATTGGACCATTAATTGCTGAGGTGCGCGTATGGCAATAGGTAAAAAAGGATTCTTCTTTTCAATTATTGCTCTTATGATAGTGTCAGTAGTGTTTGTTTCGTTTCAAACAACGCAATATGCTGCAGACTCTCCGCAGCAGGAATTACAAAAAGTACAAACCCAATCCTTGAATTCTTTTAGAGAGAATCTTATTGAGGAATATTTACCTAGTATGGTTGAAGTCTCGTTGTATCAATCCTTACAATTAATTCTTGATGATGTTAACCAAACACAAAAGTCATTACGAGAAGACTTACTTCAAACAATTTTATATGAAGCGATGATGAACGGTACATTTACTTATTTGGAACAAACAAAACTTGTCGCACAACCAGTTATTCCAACTATTAATCAAATACAAGCAGCTGCGGGTGATATTTTAGGTGTACAAGTTTCTATTGAACCTAAAAAAGAAAAATTTGAAGTATACCAGTTAGATCCATTTACATTAGGTGTTGATGCAGTATTTTTAGTTTCTGTTAGTTCTGCAACTTCACAAGAAACAAAATGGGAAAATACATTAATTACAATTCAAACAAACATCTCACTTATTGAGTGGGAAGAAGCAGCTGGGTTTGTTGATCCATTATATTTGATCCATTTTAACAATGCCACTCCAGTCCCGACATTTAGGAAAAATCCAAAAAATAAAGATGAACGAACTATTGAAAATTTATTATTCTTAATTGACAATCAAATGTACATTGAAGACAATGGCTCTCCTTCGTTTTTAATGCGTTTAGCGGGAAATAATTCTCCGAGTAGATTTGGAGTTCAAACACTTATTAATCCTGATCGTGTTACAACAATGAAATCAAGACATAATGCGCCTTTTGTAGGACATCTTTTCGCAGAAAACAGTTGGGATTGCTCACAAGCAAATCCTGCTTGTGATTTAACTGTTGATCCAAACAGTGTTGCATGTCGGGAAGGATTACTTTTCCAATTAAAATCATTTGTTGATAATGATACTTTTACTGATTTACGATTAACACAAGCTGATATTAATAAATATACGGGAGGAAACGGTGTTCCTATTGATCGTGGTTTTGTTTGTCTTGCTGGTCCACCAACTAATGTACTAGCAAATACTGGTTCATGTGGTGGGAAAGTTTCATTATCGTGGGATGCAGTTCTAGGTGAAGCCTCAAATTATCTTGTCTCAAGAAGTCAACAAGAAAATACGTCTTATGTAACTGTTGCAGAAATTCTTGTTCCCACAACAACGCACAATGACATTAACTTGTATACAGGAAAAACTTATTTCTACAAAGTAGGTTTTGAAAATGATCAAGGTGGTGTTGTTAATGAAAGTGCTGAAGGATTTAGTGGTTTTAGTTCACCAGTACAAGTAGTTGCTTCAAACCATTGTGTTCCTGCAACTCCTCCTGATCCACTTGTTGCAAATGCTGCCCGTTGCGGGGGTGTAATATCTTTTAGTTGGCCGCATTTGACTGAGGTTCTTGATGATGCATCGGGTGAATATTTAGTTGATCATATTTCATTTACACCAGGTGAAGTTGTTACGCAAACAGATATTATCTCTGGGTTAGTTAACATAACAACTTTAACGGGCCTTACTCCTGGACAAACACATAATTTTAGAGTTCGTGCACGTAATAGTGCTGGGACGTCAGGGAGTAGCTCATTGCTTACCATTGATGCATCGGATGATTGTTTACCACGACAAATACCTTTGAATTTTAAATCCGTTACAGCGAGTTGTGGTGGCCAGGTCGCTTTAGAGTGGGATGCTGTAGACAATTTAACTGATGGTTCTGATGGGTACCATGTATATAATAATTTTACAACTGTATTCCTACAAGTGGGAGCTGTTATTTCTCCAACAGTAAACTTCACAACAACTGGATTACAAGAAAATCATGATTACACGTACCACGTAGCTGCATTCAATGGCGGCGGAGATGGAAACAGTACTACGAATACTACCCGACTTTCAACATTTTTATGTCCGACAGCAGTTGCAAATCTGCAAACACTTGTTGCGCCTTGTGGTGGAATCATAGAACTAGACTGGGATGCTGCAGGAATTGAAAACACTGGTGATACATATAAAATTCAAAGAGATGCTGGTGCTGGTTTTGTTGAAATCGCACAAATTGATAGTGTTCATACTAATTTTACTGACGTTGCTCTCATAGCTGGTGCGTCAGCTGATTACCTAATTACGATAATAAGTCCAGTTGACGAATCGGCTGGAAATTCTGTGTCTGCTGTGTCAAGCAACACCTGTTAACTATTCAATAATAGTTACTTAAGTTTTTATATGCGCTTACAGGAAATAACACCTATGCTAGATGGCCAGGGGACAATTACGACAGGGGTGGATAGTTTGATTGCTCTTCTCGAACAGAAAAAGAAGATTTCTATAGAGGAAGCAGCGAAACAATTGCACATTAAAGACGTTATTGTTCAGAATTGGGTTGATTTCCTTGTTGAAGAAGATATTATTGGTGTAGAATACAAACTTATCACTCCGTATATCTTTCTAAAAGAAACATCACAAAAACAATCCTTTGATTCAAAAGAAGAATTTTACGATAAAGCACGTATGCGTGGTATAGAAGAAGTGCGTATTGATGCATTATGGTCAAAGTATTTGGACGAACACATTGAATCAATAAAAGAGGCATTTTATGCAAAAGCAAATGCACGTGGAATGCAACCAGACAAAATTGAACAAATGTGGATTCAATATGAAGAACATTTACATGAAGGGGAAGAACAATGAACATTGACGATTTTTTAGATTCACAAGGATCAAGTGTACAAGAAGCAGCTCCTGAAGTTGATATTGCAAGCGTAGATGATCCAAACGCGGATACACTTACACGAATTGATATGTTAGTTGCAGCAGTTAATAGTAATATTATAGCAGGTGATGGACAACATGCATTAGATCATTTTACTCGACTTCAATCATTAGCAAGAAATATTTCTAAAGATAATGAAACACAATACGATAAACTTTCTTCAACAATTGTTGATACCAAAACACGTTTAGCAAAAGTACTTGTTGATCTAAAGGCTGATTTCAAAAAGAAATCTGATGAAGTATATGCGTTACTTACACAAACAAAACTTACTGTTGAGCACGGCGACGTCGCAAAAGCAGTTGGTTTGTATGTTCAAATTAGAAAATTATATGAAACACTCCCAAATGGATTTTCAGAGCAACGTGCAAAAGTTCAAGATGATATTCTCAAAGTATTTTTATTACTAAAAACAACAAAAGAAACAAAAGACAGTCAAACTTCAAAATCACTTTCAGAGCAAATTCCTAAAGTTTATCAACAGGCAGCAAAAGCACTTATGTTAGGTGATGTTGATACAGCAAAGAAACATTATGAACAAATGAGTGAGTTATATGTTGGATTACCTGAGGGGTATATTGAAAATAAATCAAATCTATTTGAATACATGTCTGCAATTTATAATCAATTAATCCTGGCAACTGATATTGTCCGTTTGAAAAAAGAGTTTTCAGCAACAGTAAAAACAATGCCAAAAGTTTCACAAGTTGTGTTACCAGCAGGTCCACAGGCAAAAATACCGGCAAGGCCAGTACAACAGAAAGCTGGAACTCAACAAAGTCAAACTCCACATACTGATTCATTACGTGCTCATCTTGAAAAGAAAGGAGAAGCACCTGTAAAAAGCAATCCTGATATGGATTCATTAAAAACAATGTCTCAAGGATCTGTACCACTACGATTTCCACGATCAGGAACAAAAGATACTCGATTAGAAGACGAAGCTGAAATTCAGGATATGCAATTATACATTGACAAACTTGCGGAGAAAGTTGTAAAACTCGGAAATAAAAAATGACTCAAAAAGTTTTATCTCGATATGCTGTGCACTTAAATGATATTGTAGTAAATGTCTCTATTATTGAAAACGACATTGAATCTGTTCCTGTGTATTTGTCAAGTATTGCAAATATTAGTGATATGACGAAAGTTATTCTTGAAAAAATTCGTCAAGAGTTTATTTCCGGTGTGAATATTGGATCTATTCACTTTGATGAAAATAATGAAATCTTGAGAATTAAAGATGTCTTCAAAAAAGAAGTACACAAACTTATTGATAAGTATTTTCCTGGTGTTGATCCGAAAGCAAAAAATATGCTATTAAATTATATCATAAGTCAAGACTTAGGATTAGGTGACTTGGAAATTGTTCTTAACGATGACCATTTAGAAGAAGTTGTTGTGAATGGCGCAAAAGATCCTGTTTGGGTATATCACAAGGACTATGGTTGGTGTAAAACAAACATTAGAATTCAAAATGAGAAACAAGTTCGTCATTACGCAACTATGATTGGGCGAGATGTAAATAAAGAAATCACATTACTATCACCGTTAATGGATGCACACCTCTCAAGTGGAGACCGGGTTAACGCAACATTACAACCTATTTCAAGTGCTGGTAATACGATTACGATTAGACGATTTGCAAAAGATCCTTGGACTATCACTGATTTTCTAAAGAAAAAAACATTGAATTATGATGCAGCTGCAATAATTTGGCTTGCAATAGAATATGAATTATCAGTTATCATCGTAGGTGGTACAGGTAGTGGGAAAACAAGTATGCTTAACGTATTATCAACATTCTTTCCACCAAACCAACGTATTTTGTCAATTGAAGATACACGAGAAATAAAATTACCTAAGAATCTACACTGGGTTCCAATGGAAACACGAATGCCAAACCCTGAAGGTAAAGGTGGTATCAGTATGCTTAATTTACTTGTAAATTCATTACGTATGAGACCTGATAGAATTATTGTTGGAGAAATTAGACGTAGGGAAGAAGCTGAAATTCTTTTAGAAGCAATGCATACAGGTCATTCTGTATATGGTACGTTTCACGCAAACACTGCTGATGAAGCTGTTGTTCGGTTAACAAATCCTCCTATAAATTTACCTAAGCGTTTATTAAACGCAATCTCTTTGTTCCTTGTTCAAAATAGAAACCGACGAACTGGGGAGAGAAGAACATTCCAAGTGGCTGAACTATTAGATACTGGTGATTCAAATGTTTTAATGCAGCATGATATGCGTGCTGATACTTTGAAAACAGTAAATAAGTCAAAAACATTTAAGTCTTCTATTCAGCTGTTTACTGGTATGACTGATAAGGAATTTGAAGCAAACCTTGAACGAAAAAAAGAAGTATTACACATGCTTGTTGAAAAGAATATTCGTCAAGTTGATAGAATCGGTATGATTATGGCTGACTATTATAGAAATCGATTAACACTTCCTGGCGACAAACGCCGTCAATTAGAGGCGCTTCGAAGTAAGCGAAAGCCTCATGGTTGATATTATAGGGTTCTTGCGTAAGCGTAATCCTCGATTAAAGGCACACTTACAAGCAGCGCACATGAATGTGCATGTAAATGATTATATTGCGCGTGCGGCAAAGAGTGCTGCCCTGTATGGCTTTATGTCTACAATTATAGTACTATTTCCACTTGCAAAATCTCCATTGCCGTTTTGGGTTGCAATTTTTGTGTTTCCAATTGTCTTTCAGATGGTTTTTGGTATGCAAATGAAAATTCCGAAAGCAAAAATTGCTCGTCGTGCGAAGGAGATTGATAATGAAGTTATTTTCGCAGGTCGATTTTTATTAATTAAATTAAGTAGTGGGAAGCCATTATTTAATGCGTTAATTGACACATCACAATCATATGGTGTTTCTGCAAAGTATTTTAAGGAAATTGTGGATGATATTAATTTTGGAACGCCGATCGAACAAGCATTACAAAATGCATTAGACACTTCTCCTTCTCGATATTTTAAAAAAGTATTATTTCAAATTAATAGTGCGTTAAAGGTTGGAATTGATATTACGCGTAATTTAGAAGTAGCGTTAGAAGAAATTGAACATGAGCAAGCGCTTGAAATTGAGCGATATTCGAGAAAATTATCTTCGGTTGCACTTTTTTACATGCTTGGCGCAATAGTTGTGCCGTCACTTGGTATGACCATGTTTGTTGTTATTGCAAGTATGTTATCATTTCCGCTACAAGGGCCAATTTACATCGTCATTTTAGTTCTTATGATTGGTATTCAATTATTTTTCATAGGGATATTCCGCCAAATACGGCCGTCAATTAATGTATAATGGGATTCTTTGATTCATTTGGAAAAGCATTTGTGCCAAAGAAGGCACGTCGTCATATTCGGGAGTATCTTTTTACTGCGGGTATCAATGCTGAGCCATATAATCGATTAGGTATGTTGTTTATTGCATCCATGACAATTACAACGCTCATTTTTATTGGATTGATTTTACCAATTCTTACTGATAAAAATCCATTAGAAGTCTGGTTAATTAGTTTCTTTTCTTTTACTGGAATTGCTTTAGGCATCATTGGTCTTGTTGTTCTCGTTACGTATTTTTGTTTAGACTTAGTTATTTATCGTAGAGTCACAGAAATTGAACAAGTCTTACCTGACTATTTACAGTTAGTAAGCACGAATGTGAAGTCAGGTATGCCCTTTGAGAAATCATTATGGTATGCGATTAAGCCGAGATTTGGTGTACTTTCGCAAGAAATGCAAATCACACTTAAACGCGTTATGACTGGGTATGACTTGGGTGACGCACTAATTGATTTAGGTCTTAAATACAAATCTCCTATGGTGAATCGTGCGGTTAACTTACTTGTTGGTGAATTAGATTCTGGTGGGAAAATTTCTCATATTATTGACGGTATGGTTGCAAACTTGAAGAAAAATCAAAAGATGAAAGCTGAAATGGCTGCATCCGTAATTACGTATATGATTTTTATTGGAACAATTGTTATTTTTATTAGTCCTGCATTGTTTGCATTATCTTTTAACTTATTATCTTTTATGGATCGGTTTATTAGTAAAGTTGGTGAGAGTGGTGCAGCAACTATTGGCCCGCTTGCATTAGATGGTGGAAATATTGATTTAAATGATTTCCAAATGTTTGCGTATGCTGCTGTTACCAGTGTTTCAATTCTGTCCTCTATGATTGTCTCAATTATTGAGCGTGGAAATATTAAGGGTGGGGTTAAGTATATACCGATTTTCCTTATTGGATCACTGTTTGCGTTCTTCGTATTCATGGTAATATTAAATGCGATCTTCGGCGGAATTAATATATAATTCCGCTTGTTTTCTGCGTACTTTGCACAATCTTTATAAACAATAACCGCCAAAATGGTCTATTAAAGAGGTAAATATTATTTATGATACAAAATAAAAAAGGACAGAGCGCGCTTGAGTTTTTAGCAACTTATGGTTGGGCTTTTTTAGTAATTCTAATTATGATTGGTGCACTGGCATATTTCGGAGTTTTAGATCCGTCACAATTCTTACCGGAAAAATGTGTTTTCGGAACAGGTATTGGATGTACTGACAATAATGTTGATGTTGGGGGTCAGGTAGTGACATTAGTTCTACAAAATGGCTTTCCTAAAGATTTAAGTGCTGTATGGATTGACGCTGCGAACTTAACTGTTACAGGTTGTACAGGAACTGCTGCTTTAGCAAATTCTGTTTGTGTTTTAGATACACCAAACGGCTTCTCATTAGATTTAGATAATGCTGCTGCCTTAGCTGGTACTGGTACAGGTGTAACATGGCCTGCAGCGAGTCAGAAGTCATTCACTATTAACCTTTTGGCAAATAGTGCGATAGCTGGTGACACAATCAGTGTTCGAGTTGATATTGGTTACCGTCAAGCTGGTAGTCAGTTTGCAAAATCTATTGAAGGTATAGCATCACTTAAAGCGCAGTAAGCGCATTTTTTATTTTTATTTTCTTTTATTTTTCTTCAAATTTTCAGTAGCTATTTAAATAGTAAAAACTTTTATTTATTCTATGGGCTACATTAAACAGAAAGCACAATCGGCGCTAGAATTTTTAGCTACATATGGTTAGGCTTTTCTTGTAATCTTAATTATGATTGGCGCACTAGCACAGTTTGGTGTATTAGATCCTTCTAACTTTCTACCAGACAAATGTATCTTTGGAACAGGGATTGGATGTAAGGAAATATACAGTAGCGAGTCTGATGATCAAGTTACATTAACACTTGTAAATAATCATGGCGTAAACTTAAGAAATGTTCAAATAATTCCAACTGGAGTTGAGGTTATAGGTTGCTCAGCAAGTCCTACACAAAACTGTGTCGATGGGTCAACAACATATCAATTAGGTGCATACAACCAAGCTCAATTAGCTACGGGTGTTTCATGGGATGCTGGGGCTGAACTTAATCTAGCATTTATTTCTCCTTATGGCTTAGTTAAACGAGATGGGATAGATGTGACTGTAACTATTACTTATCAGGAAGAAGGATCTCCTTTTGTTAGGTCGATAGAGGGTATAGCCTTTGCAAAAACAAATTAATTTATAAAAGAAAACTTCTAAAATTACTCTATGCAAAAAAGAGGACAGGCTGCACTTGAATATATGGGCACATATGGTTGGGCTTTTCTAACAATAACTATTATGGTTGGCTCATTAGCATATCTAGGTATATTTGATCAATCTAATCTTGTTCCAGAACGATGTTATAGTGAGTTTGGATTCTCTTGTGTAGATTATGGTTGGAGACCAAATTATGTTAATACCAATGACGTATTAATTATGACTATAGTAAATGGAAAAACAAATCCTATAGAAATTGATTACTTTGCAGATGTGGATGCATTAAATGATGTGCTGACATTAGATTCAAACTCTTGTACTCCGGTAAATATGTATATTGTTACACCTGATGGACGTTTTTCACTTATTGATTCAACTGAAGGAACTCCAATGGGTGATGTTCCAAACTTTGCTCAGTCTGTGACTATCAAAGGTTCGAATAAATTTAATGTTGTAATTGAATGTCAAAACAAAATAGAACAAAACTCATTTGTAAAAATAAAAACAACATTGCATTATAGAGAATTTGGTAAATCTTATGCGCGAGACATGGGAATACAAGCTTTGGTGAAAACATGAGAAAAGCACAAGCAAGTTTAGAATTTATGATGACCTATGGTTGGGCACTAATTGTTGTGCTTGGATCTGTAGGTGTATTATATGGGATGGGTGTTTTGGACTTTTCATTCTTACAATCAGAAAACTGTCAATTCTTTGGGCAAGTAACATGCCATGATTATCAAGCACTTGATGGTTTCCCTGATACTTTGAATATTATTGTTGTTAATGATTTAGGTGAGAATCTATATATTAACCGTGCGCGTATCACTGATGGGACTACTGATTTATGTACCTATACGGGTATTGAACTAGAATGGAAACGTGGCGCACAGCAAACGGTCCCTTTAATATGTGTCGACGATGACACATTTATTTCTGGTGAGTTCTTTGAATCTAAGATTGGTATTGAATTCTTTAAAGTCTCAACAAATTGTCCAAAAAATGCAAATCAACTTTCTGAATGTTTGTTTAATTCAACAGGTGTTTTGGCTGTTAACGTTCGATAAAGCTGTAAGATTCGAAAGAATTACGGTATTATCTTCAGAAAATATATAAATGAAAAAAACTATCTATCCTGTATGCAAACAGAAAAAATTCCTAAAACAAAAGCCGAACTTAGGAGCTTTATATTAAGTACCATCACAACAGTGAGCGATCGTATTGTGCCCACTATTTCAATAGATGAGCAGGAAGAATTGGATAATTTATACGGGGATTCGCTATATGTTGAAGATTATGACGCGTCCAATACTGTTCGTTTATGATGGTATATTCTGTTGAACTAAAGAAATCGGTCTTTTTGTTCATTAAAACTTTAAAAAATTCTCAATTAATTTTTGATAAACTAAAAGTGCTAAAAAATTTCAAATGAAAACAATGAATTCATTTGGATATTGAACGTTTGCATGGACAAAAAAATAATCTTGAACTGTATAGGTTGCGAATTTTAGAAATACGTCTTATTTTTCAAATAGTTAAATCTCAAAATTTAATTTATGTAAGATCTGCGGATTATAGAGGGACTGTTTACAAATAGATTCGTTAGTTAGAAATCTGAGTGATAATCTGGTATTTGAATTGTTTTAACAACCATGGCTCCTAAGAAGAATATCACACCAAATACAACTAAAATAATTCGAACTGTTCGTAATTCTAAACCAAGCACGCCTTCTTTAATGAGAGCTGAAGCAATAAAAATACACACTGCAACAATCATCATAACTAATCCTGCTACATTTTTCGCTTTATTTTCTTCTTCAATACTACTTTCGTAGTCATCTAAACCTGCCATAAGTACTTTTAAATCTTTTTCATTTTTAAAGTTTTTGAAAAATATTATAAACTCGTATCTTAAAATCATTAATATGAAGTGGATTTTACTTTTACTTATAGTGTTAGCGGGTTGCTCAGTTGCATTAACACAAGAACAATTAGCTGATTTGAACACTGTCTATGAGAAAGAAGTAGTTTTAAATCAAACTCTGACGAATTTAGTGCAAAGATTTCCTGAATTTCAGGCAATAACAACAATACAACAAGAAAATATTAACACATTAGAAAAGCTCTATGCGAAAAACGTACCTAAATTAGACTCTCGTTCTTCAGTTCCGTTATTCACTTCGATAAAGGATGCTTGTGCAACTGTACAAACAATGATTGCGCAAAACCAAGAAGCGTATGGGAGTATTGACAGTATAATAACGAAAGATTTGCAACCATTAATACTACCTTGTTCTTAATACTAGCTCTCAGAGGCAATATTTATAAAGAAACTTCGTCAAAATACCCTCTATGAAAGGAAGAGGGCAGGTTAGTTTTGAATTCATAATGGTATTTGCCATTGGGTTTCTACTTTTAACAACAACTCTCATATTCTTCTACAAAAGTTCTTCACAAGTAACAGTTGAGATAAACACTGCGAGAATTGACCAAGTCGGAAATGGGATTATTGACAATATTGAAAGCATTGCGACATATTCGAAAGGATCAAAGACAACTGTGTCATTCGCACTTCCTGAGGGGGTTAAGAATATGACCATTCGCGGTGATACCGATGAGGGAACCGCCTTGGTTTTCACACTTGATGTGTTAGGTGAAGAATCTACATTAGTTTACTTTACAAGAGTTCCTATGCGAATGGTGCATGACTGTACTGTTCCTACGCACTACTATATGACAAAAACATTTTTTTCACCTGGACAAAAAGAATTACAAGTAAAAAGTTGTGGTTCTTTTGTGGGTGTGTACTCACAAGACTTAGCTGATGAAAATACGTTTGTCTCAACATTGAGCTGTAGTGGCTCTGGAAGATCTGGTTCAACTGTGGCTGGATTACCTTGTACAAGTTTGACTACGCCTTTTGTTGATAATGATAAACAATTAAAATTTGCAAAAGGTGGTTCGTATGATATTCGAATTGCAGGCACTGGTCAATATAGTGCGTCAACAGTTATAATTCCGCTTTCAACTAACACAACGCCGTCAGTTGGTGCAACTTCTGGTACAATTGAACTTACTAATATTCAATCTGGTGGAAACATACAAATTGACTTTACATAATGAAAGCGCAAAATGCAATTGAATTCGTGGTAATGCTTGGGATTGTTTTTCTAGTGTTCACGGCATTCTTCACATTAGTGAGTCAAAATTTTAGTAAACAGCTTGAAAAACGAGATCACGTTATTTTACAAGCAACATTAGATAATATTCATGCAAAAATCCAGGAAGCATTACAAACAGAAGATGGATTTGTACAAACATTCTCAACACTTGGCGCAATTGATCAAACTGCTGGGTATGAACTTGTTGTTGGTGAAAATGCAATTTCTATCAAAAATATATATAATGAATTCACACAAGTAATTTTTCTTAACGAAGAAGAACAAATAACTGGTGAGTTGTGTGTGGGCGAAAACAAATTATTCCACAGTGAAGATTATGGTTTATTCTCGTGTTGTACGAGTGGTATAAATGCGTGTGATGCATCTTTCCCACAACTTCCTGAGTATCAAGCAATAGAGTGTTCTGTTGCAAGTAAGGTCTTTTGGCAAAACTGTAGTACAATTGCTGGTAATCAACCTTTAGAAGAAGTTCGTGTCTTGTGTGATGGTCAATTCAACAGAGCGCAACTTCAAATTGAATATGAATCTGATATTGTCTTTGACAATGTCTCGAGAACTTTTAATTTATTAGAAAATGGCCAAAGTTTTTTCTACTTTGGTGGGTTATTGGACTTACAAGATCCAGGATATATTTTTACAAGCACTTGTTATAATGCTGATCTTAGTGTACAAGTTGAAGTTGGTCAAGATGTTCAGTCAGGTTCAGTGAGTCAATATTTACTAAACGAAGTAACCTTGACAGGCGCAGCAGATGAAGTTTCTGATGAAAAAGAAACAAACAATGCTACTGCGATTGCGGGCTTAACAACTACGACGGACACACCACGAGGACAAGTGGGTGTATTTACTGCAACAAGTGATCATATATTTATTCCGCAAGATGCTTCTTTGGAACCATACGCTGGATTTACATTTATGGCTTGGGTAAACCCATCTTCTTCTACATTATTCACTGGCGATGCAACAATTTTCGATAGAGATGACGCTAATCCGCAGGTTTTTATTGAAGGTGAACAGTTTGGTATCAGGATAAATAATGCTGGTCATTCTGCTTGTAACACATTAGGTGGCTCAACAGAAAAAAATATTTGGAGCCATGTTGCAGGAACGTGGGATGGTTCAACACTTACATTATTTGTTAATGGTTCATTTCAATCTCAAGATACAGTAAACTGTGATGCGATTACAACAACAACGGGTGACTCTTTTATTGGGCAAGCCGCTGACAACAGTGATCAGTTTATTGGTTTCTTAGATGATGTGCGTTATTACAGTCGGGCGTTAGCTGCAAGTGAGGTAAGGCAGGTATTTTTACAAACAAAACAAAATGGTGGTTTAACTGATGTCACAGTGGGTCTGAGATCTCATTGGAAGCTTGATGAGGCTGTTTGGGCGGGTACGAGTGGTGAAGTCACTGATGAAGAATCAAATGCTCATGGTACGACATATGGTGGTGCACTAACAACGCCAAGTGAGATTCGTGCAAGAGGTGGTTCGTTTGATGGAAGTCTAGATGAACTTATTTTTACTGACGCATTTAATCCAAGTGTGTATTCTATTTCTGCATGGGTTAAATTTGATTCATTATCACAACAGAGTATTTTTGTAAGAACTGCTGGTAATCCGTTAGGCACTTACTCGCATCAATTACGACTGGCACAAGTAGGTCCTGATTTTCGCTTAGAACACTATTTGTATGATGGTGCTTCGAGAAGATTGACGGGAACAACAAACATTGCTCCTGACACTTGGTATCATGTTGTTGGTACTGCTCAGAATAGTGGGTTGATGCGATTATATGTTAATGGTGTTGAAGAAGGTACTCCTATTAATATTAATTCTCTGTGGACTGCTGGAACGCAAAACAGAATTGGTTCTCATAGTGGGGATGGGATGGGATATCTTATTGGTGATGTCGATGATGTTCGATTATATGCGCGAGAATTAACACCTGCTGAAGTTTTGGCTGTATATGATTTTTCTAAGCCTTAATTATTTTCTATTACTGTGTTTACATTTGTATGTGGTCTTGTTGTAATTTTTCCCTAACTATTTTTCTATTTCTTCTTTAAGCTGAGAGTGCTAAAAACATAATGTATGATTGGAATATGAGTTTTTTGAAATTATTAAAACTCTCTTGTGGCTTTGAAAATCTGGTCAAGTGTGTCATTTTTTGTAGCTAGTTAGGTGGGTGATTATCTTTACTGGTGTGAGAATCAGGTAAAATCACC
>JBLINR010000018.1:0-21423 GCA_047639395.1 Candidatus Woesearchaeota archaeon
ACTTCAACTTCATCTCCAACAGAGTACAAATTTTTATATCCGAGTGTAAATCCTGCAACAATATTAGGCAACGTATCTTTGAGACTTAGTAAAATAAGTAACAGTACAAGCACAAGTAAACCTATTGCAAGTGTATTGATAACAAATGCTGCAATACCTACTTGATTGAGTGCTAAGACAATTGCGAGAAAATAAATGATTACACTTGATGTAGTTGCGATAAGTTCTTCGAGTTTAATTGTTCTGTCAGTCATTTTTTCAATAACTGCATTTAATTCAATCTCTCGTAGTGCTTTAGCAAGAAATGTACCTAGTAATCTACCAAGAATAAGACCAACAAGAATGATGATGATTGCCCATACAATATTTGAAGCAATTCCGTTAATTAGTTTATCAATACTTTGAGCAAACGTTGCATTTACTGCATCAGCTGATGTATTTTGAACTTGTGCCAAGGACATACTTGTTGTGCTTTTGTGGCTGTTTATAAAGATTTATACTGGTTGTGTCAGATTTGACTATTTCTCGTCGAGAAAATACTTTATTCCCGTTATATAATATTCTTAACGACTTCTTACGCCTTTAAAAAGAATATTTTTAGTTATACGAAAAAAAAAGTGCCTATCAGTTTTTTTAGGATTCTGTTCCCATTTGTGCAAATAGTCCTCTAATTGTTTAAGATGGCTTTGAAAATTCACTGTTTTTTTATATGCATATTGAAAACCCATCAATCCTGGTTTTTGTTTGAGTGCGCGTATCATAAGAGCTGGAGGATATCTTTCCCATTCTGCTTCAGATAAAGGTCGAATACCAACTAACTTGATGTCTCCTTTAAAAAAATTGTAGAGTTGTGGAAGTTCATCTATCCAGTACCTTCTAAGAAATTTCCCGAAAAATGTAATTCTCTTATCATTAACAGGCTTACCTAAACCATCGAAACCATTCTGAGCAGCTATCTTTAGATTTTTATCTGCATTCAACTTCATAGTTCGTAATTTGTATAGTTTTAGATTTCTTTTATTTTTTCCAAAACATTTTCTAATATAAATGAACGATCCCATGATATATTTCATAAACCTGCACTCTTGTTATTAAAGTTAACGTATTGAGTAGGTAACTTTAAAAGTAATTTTGTTCTAAATATAGATCTATGACGAGAAAAGGCCAAACTGCAACTGAATATATTATGATAATTGGGATGATCTTTGTTGTTATTCTTGTTGTTTTATCTATATTGCAAACACCTCAAAGACAAGGAGGTGACAGCGCAGATTCTGCAAGTTCTATTTATTGGAAGAGCCAGCAAGTTTCAATTATTGATGCTGCTGTTGGTACTGTGGATGTATTTGTGCTAAAAAATAGGCACTCTGGATCTATACGTTTGCTCACATTTAACATAACTGAATTAAATGGTACTCAATATCAAGTAACAAATAACACTTTTATTATGCGAAGTGGAGAAGCATTAAGTCTAACACCTTATGGTGTTGGTGGTATTGGCTGTCTTAAGGAAGACTTTGAGTATTATGATATAGATTTGTGCTATGAAGATATAGCTTTAGACATTGAAACATGTATTTCGGGTGATGAAAAATTATTAAAGATTCTTTGCAATTAAAAGGACTCTGTGTAAGTGTCCTATTATTACTTGTACTTTTCTTATTTTCACCAATACTTTCTTTTTTTGTAGCTAGTATTGCAATTGTCCTATACTTTTCTTATAGATTATACCAAAAAGATACTGCTGCTGGAATTATTATTCTTGTTTCATTTTTCCTAATTGTAAGTGTCCATTTATTATTTTCTGGATTATATCTAACTATTCATCCTGATCTAGAGTCACAATTACAATTGCATATTGCACAAAACAAACTTCAAGCTGAACCTTGGCATACTGATGAGATACGCGATGTAAATATTGCACTTGCAATAGATGAAGGGGGACATAGTTTGCTTAAAGAGTCGTATGCAAGTTACAAACCTTTGTTTTACATTCTCTTACATGGATTGTTGGTGTTACTGGGAAATAATATTATCCTAGCATACGTGCTTCTTCCTGCACTAGCATTTTTTGTATTTCAATATAGCATGTATGCAGTTGTTTCATCATATGATCGTAGACAAGCATTATTTTTTATTGCACTCTTACCTTTAGCCACAAATAATGTGTTTGTTACTGGTTTTTGGTTCTTTATTGGGTTCACAGCGGCATTGGCCGTCTGGTCATTATTTGCATTATCACTTGTAAAGCATAGTTCTAAATCAATTAAAATCTGTCTTTTGATATTTGCATTTTTGATTCATGCGAGTTTATCGTTATGGATTACTTTATGTTTTTTCGTTTGGATTGTGGTGAAATTCCTTTCAAAGAGAATGGATTCACTTAGATCAAATATTTCATTATATTCATCAGTGTTAGTGTTAATATTTATTCTTCATTATGCACTTGTGAAGTTAAATTATTTTATCGCACTAGACCACAAACAACTTGTATTGTTCTGGCAATTCATTCCTTGGTGGATTATTGTTCTCGGTACACTTGGCGTAGTTATTTCATCAAAAAAGAAGAATATTAATTTGTTCATATTTGCATTATTTTCTACAGTTATTCTTATGTGGGGATTTGGTTCTGATCTTATTTTAACATATTTCTCTGAAAACAAGTTGGCAATATTATTTACTCTTTTTTTCACTTATTATGCAAGTATTTCTTTTACTTATATCTATACTAAATATATTTCAAAGAAAGCAAAAACAATTATTCTGTTGTGTTTTGCAATTTTACTTGCCACGCAATTAATTTCATATCACTCTGTGGATTCAATAAATTTACTGCTGCATGATATAGGTACTGATGATAAACTATCTCTTTTAAAACAATATGATGGTTCGACACAATTACTCGTAGACACTCTAACAGCTTACTATGTTCCTTTTCTTTGTATGAATTGCCTAAATGTCCCTGAACCTATAATATTTGAACCTTGGCAGATTCCTTTTGATCCGCTGCGCCCTAAAAATCTGGTTCATTGTTCTTATTTTAAAGCAGTCTTGAATCATCGTGGTGCGACAACTGCTTTAGTTCCAATATCAGCATCATCATGCGGTACCATAATTGTTAACAATTCAAATTATGCTATTATACAACCATGAGGAAAGTTTATAAAAACCGATGTGCTACATATTCTATGCAAGAAATAGAGTATATAGTTAGATTAGTAAAAAAACAAATTAAAACAATTTTGACTGTAACTATTCTTTGTTTTATTCTAGGCATTTTTTTAATATTACTTATCCCTCTTTCACAAACCGCTAGTGCGGTTGTTGAGTTAGGCTTAATCAACGGGGAGTCTGTGACTGAGCCACAAGATGCAAAAGAACTTGTATTTCATGACCATATTATAGATCTAGCGAGTACAACTTTTAACATTACTTCAAACGATGTTAGAAATTCTATAACTTCAACGATTCTTTCAGAAGAAGTTGATAGAAAAAATTTACTTGTTACTCAATTTATTGTGATTGAAGTTTCACATGAAACATACGCGCTTGAAATGAATCGATTAGTTGTTGATGCATATCGAGATGAATTATTTGCACGCTATGCACAAACGTTAACTGCACAGTCAGTGGCATTATCTAAACAAATAAATGTACTTAATGAGAGTATTCAACTTGTCGGTATTCAAGACTTATTGGATTCAACAATCCATACTGAATTTGCAATTTCAGTTTATACACAACATATGATTCTGCAAAATTCACGTCCACCTGAAGTTGTAAGTACACCTTACATGACATATTCTTTATGGAAAACAAAGTTGGGTTTTCTACTTGTGTTAGTAATTAGTTTTTTCCTTAGTTTGTTGGTAGCTTTTGCAAGAGAACTAAAATGAATTTACTAATGAAGTCTTTGACTTTAGATTCACTTATCTTTATTTTACCTCGGGCAGTTTCTCTTTTAGCTATTGCCTTGCTTGCATCCTCGCTTTCCGATTTGGGTACCTATGCGATAATTATTAGTTGGGCAGTCATATTATCAATACTTATAGGTTTCGGATTACACGAAATACCTCATTTACACGGTGATAAAAAGAATCCCTTAAAACAGATTTTTTCAATACAAACTCTGCTCGCAATTGTTGTTGTCTTTGCGGCATTAGTTACTAGTTTATCTTACTACTCAATCATTCTTGCGCTGTTATCTGTAATACATAAAAACTTCTTTTTCGCTTTAAGAGGTGCAAATAACATAACCATATTACATAAAGGTGAAATTGGTCGATGTTTTTTTCTGTTGATGATATATTTATTGGCACCAATTACAGTACATAATTTACTACTTGCACTCATAATTGCATTTTCTCTTTCAAATGTCTATTACTTTACACAAATCTCTTCAAGCGGGAGTTTAGAAAGAAAAGATGTGATATACGGTGCGAAAAATATCGTTAGTCAAATATTATGGGCTGCTCGTGTTCCTATTACAATTGCTTTTGCTGCAACGGTCCTTACTCTTGAAGAAGTAGGTATATTACAATTATGTTTGTATCTTCTTTTCTTCTTGGATATTATCTGTAATTCATTAACACTTCGGGCTCTACCTGCTTTTCGAAATGGTGCAAAAACTGCATCGTTTGGTTTAAGAAGTATCTTTATATTTTCAGGGTTATGTTTTGTTCTTTTTATTATAGTTTCAAGGTTTCACTATCAGTATTTGCCATTTTTAGTACTTTGCGCAGCTCTGTTTAGCATTAGCCGCGTATATCGTTTGTTTGCAAGATATAAAGATAAATGGACATTTGTTCTTCTATATGATCTTTTAGCGTTTTTAGTGTTTATTGGAATAAGTATCTATGCAAGAACTATTAATGACTTCATACTAGCATCTAGTCTTTTAATGTTTGTAAGTGCACTTCTTGTATTTTTGACTTTTGTTCGTTCAAAATATGAGGCGCGTTATATCGCTTTACTTTTATTGTCTGTGCCTCTATTTTTCATTCATTGGATAGTAAGTGTAAGTATACTTTTTATACTAGTACTGAGTTGTGGTTTAACATGCAAAAAATACATCCTATCCGATTATGGATATTAGTTGGTATTAGTATTGTTTTTTCGTATCTTCCTCTTATATGGCTATTTGGGAGATCAGTCGTATATATTGAAGAGACAATCTTTTCAATAATCTTGTTGTATCAAGCTGCCGCTTACTATTTTGGGAAGTATACTGTTGATAATAGACTACTATGCATTATTGGGTTAATACTTTTTGTCTTCATATTAAATGGATCTTCTATAAAGTTACTTGTATTATTTTTAATGGGTATTTTTCACGCTATGCATTTAGCATACTATCGCAAATATTTAAGAAAGATATTTTTACATTATGCCTACGCCTTACTCGCCATCATTGTTGTCAGTTCTTTTGTTTTTGGATTTTCAGAATCAGCATATTGGAATAAGAATATTTATGCTCAAGTTCTAGTTTTGTTATTTGTTATTTTTCTTTCTTACAAACAATATTTTGCTTCTTTAGTATCATTTATTCTTGTTTTACTCTCGTACTCCAAAACTGGTATTATACTGTGTTTTTTTGCTATGTTTTTATATGTGTATCTTCGGAAAAAAATATTATTATCAATAATATTATTACTTCTTGTAATTTCTGCTGGATTATTCTTGACAATTGATAATACTTCTTTCACTGGGAGAACATCTGTTTGGGTTTATGCACTTGATGCGATATCCTACTCACCTATAGTAGGTTATTCTTATTTGAGTTTCTGGGATGATGATTTGATACTTACATATGAGACTTTTTATGAGATTCCAAATGCACACAATGGATATTTAGATATATTGCTAAGCGGTGGTATACTCCTATTTCTGTTATTTGCTTATTGTTTGTACAAGATGATAAGTGGGTCATTTGTAATTTTAACAGAAAGTAAAAACCCTACTTATTTATTATTTATTTTAGTTCTTGGCATTTCGCTAGTGTATAACTTATTTGAATCAATTTGGTTTAGACCCTATAACATATATACAACTTTATTTTTTCTGAGTTATATTCTTATAGTCCCAGAAAGTCAAAAGATCCTTTCTAAGAAACGTAGATAGTCTTTTTACTTCATTACTGCATATATCTTTAACCCAATCTGGTGATTTTATAACATTTGATTTTAAAATAATTGATCTATACGTATTTTTTAGTTTGACAAGATGTTTTGGTGGTGTGAATGTACGAACATATTTTTTCACACGGTTAATTGGAAAACAATTTGAAATTTTATGGATTTTTTTTAAGAATTCATTTCTATATACGCCAGATATATTGCTTTTAATTGGAGCTAATTTGATTTTGTTCACACTCAAAAAACCCCATATTTTATCTAGAGTACGTTGTTGATGATCAAGAAGGTTTTTTTGGAAGATAATAAGGACTTGTTCTTTTGGTATGACTTTGAAGAATCTTTTTAGTTGATCTGTGTAATTTATCCATTCTTTATAATTTTGGCTAGGATCTTTAGATGTTTTTGGATTTTCTAGTAAGTATCTTAATGGTGGCACATTTCTTTTAATATTCTGCTCATCACGACATTGTTGACTATGATAAGATACAATAAATGTTGCTGGATCTCTTAGAATAACAATACACTTCGCATGTTTATTATATTGTTTAATATTACCTGCAGCTTCTTTTGAAAATAAGTAATCTGCTGTTGCTTCTCCTATATATTTTGTTGAATATGTAGCTGCCTCTTTTTCATATTTTGCTTTGGTCATGTGTATTGGATATAACATGTCTGCGCTAAATACGCGTGGTTCTTTAAGATTAAGCATAGAGATGTCAGGGTGTTGAGTTAGATAAAAATAAAGTGCTGTTGTTCCGGATTTAGGTTGTCCTACAACGAATAGATTTACGCGAGCCATTGTTTTAATCTCCCCCATATGACATTTATATCTGTCTTTTTATTTCTGACTGGGATTTGGTGTGTGTGTTTTAATTGGAGGAATGTGGCTATTTTGTTTTTAGCATCTTTGTTTGATAAATCTACGCTGATAAATTGTTTTTGTTTATCTTTAAAAAAAGTCATAACTTTTGTATGATGTTGATCGTATGTGTTGGAGAACTTTTGTCTATTAAATATCTTCGAACCATATACTTCTACATTAAATGTTTTCCTAATAATATTTGACACTTTGTAATGTCCTTTTGTGAAGTGTTTTTGACATGATTCTAGCCATTTTTCTTTATTTCTTGTTAAATAAATAAACTTCGCATTTGGATACTCTTGGTATATTTCTTTAAAATAATGCGCTACTGGCGTATCGCTTAGTGCATCAAATACTGACGCAACTTTCGGGTTACATATTATTTTGTTATTCTTTATTGAGAGAAGGTCCAATGTATCTTTGTAATGAATTGCAAGATAGCCTGTTTTTCTAAACCAATGCGTCATAGACATTGTTCCCGTTTTTGAGAGTCCGATGACAAATACTTTTTGTTTTTTGTCTCCTAGATTTCTTGTTTCTGGTCTTTCCCATCTCTTTTTTTGATTTGTTTGGAATAATATTCTTGATCTTGCAAGTAATCTACCTGTTACAAACTTGGTTATTCTGCGTGGATGATGAATATTTCTTAAAATCGTTGTTAAGGTTTGTATGAGTGTTGATCCTGATTCTTTTCTTGTTTGTTTATGTCTTTTCATGTATGTGCCATACTCTTTGAAAGGAATTGCACGAAAATATACTTTTGAATGATTGACTGTTCTATAGTTTGACACTTGCCTTTGAAGCCAAATATCATCACCTATAATTTCTGGCATTTCTTTAACTTTCTTTTTAGAGAAACATTCTTTGAGTTTTTCTTTATTAACTAGATAACACCGCCCGACAAGATATGGTTGTTCTATCTGGTAGTTTACAAGCTTTGTTAAAACTGAGTCGTCATAATATATTGGTACGCACCTTGCACCAACAATGGTATGATGATTTTCTATAAGTAATTTGGATATACAGAACGGGTGGAGAATAACATCCGCATCACAAAAGACAATATTAGTATGTTTTGCTTTCGCGAATAATATATTCCATGCTGCACTTTTAGATGGTGACGGGAGTTTTAATATGGTGATTGGAATTGTTGACTTTTTTAAGATTTCCTTTATGACTTTTTGTGTATTGTCGGTTGAACCATTGTTACAAATTAAAATTTCTTTAATTTCACAGTTGAGCTGTTTTTGAATACTATCAATAGTTCGTTCTATTGTTTTTTCTTCATTATATGCAGGAATACATATTGATATACTATGTGTTACTGTTTTGTTGATGCTGCTCGATACCACTTTTTTATTGTTACCCTCCGTGCATATAGTCTACATAGATATCTTGTGACTCTACTTAAAATGTAATAGGTCAGTCTATTATTTCTAATAATAAATGCGATTGGCCTTTTTGTATTTTGGAAATGTGGAAATAAAATTTTAAGCTTTTGAAGATTTATAAGTCTTCTCTTCTCTACATAAAACCACTCGCTTAGCGTTGGCGCTTTGTATTGAATAATTGTTTGGTCTTTACTGACTTTTGTTTTGCATATTTGTTTTAAATATAGATCTTCATGAATTAAATTTGTTGGTATTTGAATTTTTTTCTTACGCATGATATAACATCTTCCTGTGAATATTGGTTTTGGGTTGAATAATAATAATCTTGTTAAGATTGTTGTATTAAGTGGTTTGTTCAAGCAACCTATAATTTCATATTCTTCTTCATTTGTTATTTTCTCATATAGATTACTTAAGGTGTGGTGCGGAATTCGTATATCTGCATCACAGAAAATAGTTATGTTTGTTTTTAGATGAGTGTTAGCATAATTCCATGCTTTAATTTTATTTGCTTCAGGTAATGTATGTATCTTAATTTTAGAATCACTCTTTGAGAAATGAGTGCTTAATTCTACAGTTCCATCGGTCGAACCATTACAAATAATATGGATTATATTGTTTGTTTGTTTTCTGATATCCTCTATAACATGTGGAAGAGTTTTCACCTCATTATGTGCGAAAATCCAAATTTCATAAGATTCAGTTTTTTTCATAATTTTTAGGATATGCCTGAATATTTATAAAAGATACCGCTTATATAAATCGAATATGAAACAATCTTCTGCGAATCTGACTCCTGATAAGTCGCATGTCACTATTTGCGGTGTTCGTTTGTATTCTGGGGCTGAGTTTCCTGCACAAATACTAGAGCGCGCATTATCTGAGAGAACACCTGTGCGTATTGGATTTGCAGCTTCTGATGAACTTGTGAGGGCTCAAAGAGAAGTTGATGTACGTCACTCTTTAGCAAAGATTGAATATCTGTATATTGATGGTCGTCCCATTTATGTTTTTGGCAGATTACTTCGAAAGATAATATATTATACACCTGCTCACACTGTTGTGAATGATATTATGTTTATTGTAAAACCTGTGCGTGTTCTCCATGTACATTGGGATAATACGCATTGCCGTAAATCAGTAAAACCTTTTGTTCAAAAAAAGCATAAAGTTTGTTTTGTTAAAGAGGGTTTGACTACTTCTCAAATAATTACTTTTATACAAAAAGAGTTAGATGCGTATGAGTCTTCTTTAGACGTTGTATGTTGTTATCTGGGCACACCTTTGCACCATGTCGTAATTGCTAATTTGCATAGCTCTAAACCTATTAGTTATGTTGCATTAGGATCTGCGATTGATGTTGCTTCAGGATCGCTTTCTGTTGCTCCACGTTGGATGCAATTATCCTGTTTAGGTTGGTTTCATAGGATGGTACAAGATCCGATTCGGTTATTTCCGCGATACCTAAAAGATTGTGCGGTGTTTTATTATTTTGTTAAGTATCATATTCTGAGGATCAAGAAATAGGTTATGATTACAGAATCTAATCAATCTAGTTTTTTATAAAAATATAAGAAAAAAATGCACCGGCCGGGAATCGAACCCGGGCCTGAGCCTTGGCAAGGCCCAATTCTACCTCTAAACTACCAGTGCAGGTAGATTAATTTATACTTACTCTTTCACGAGATATGTTGTCTTTAAAAAAGCTATGTCACTTATACACAAGTTGTTAGGTATCCAGCATGTTCTGGTCCACCAGTACAAAATGTTGCTCCGCTACTAACTGGACATTCATAACAAATTGTAGGATAAATAGTGAAAAATTCATACGTTGCACATCCTGTCCATCCATATGGAGTATATGTCATTTGTTGTCCTGGGCGCAAAATTGCAAATCCTGACCCTATGGGAATATCAGATGTTGATCCATCAGGCATAAGGATCGAAATACTAATGACTTCGCATGTTGTTGGGTTGTTATTAACAACTGAAAATTCGCTTGTTGCTTCAGTAAAGTATGCATTACTGACTCCAACAGGTGTGCTTGACCAAAAACTACTTGAACCTGATACTGTCTGTCCAATTCCTCCTATTTTTCCAAGTAATGCGAGCACAAGAAGTGCAACAATGATACCTACGGCTAATAGTAGAATATATTCAGTAGATGTTTGTCCCTTTTTTTTAGTGTATAACATTAATCTAGTATTACTTCTAGGATATCTATTTTTAAACTTTCTCGCTACTTATACTTAGAGAGTAATTGCATTTTTGTTATTTTCAAATGGTTCACACCAAAAGCTTTATAAACCACACATAGTTCCGCTTGTTATATCCCAAGAACTAGTCTCGAAGCAGAGTAGTAGGGTACAAATAAAATGGATAAAAAAATTGTTATTGAAGCTTTGCAAACTCTACGAAAGGATGCAAAAGATAGAAAGTTTACACAATCTATTGATTTCGTGATTAATCTTAAAGATTTGGATTTAAAGAAACAAGAGCAACAAGTAGATTTTTATTTTAAAGCGCCACATGGTCTTGGAAAGAATCGAAAAGTATGTGCTTTAGTTGGTCCAGAACTTGTTGACGATGCAAAGAAAGTATTCGATCGAACAATTATTCACTCTGATTTTACAACTATCGATAAAACTGCAGCTAAAAAATTAGCAGAAGAATTTGATTTCTTTGTTGCGCAAGCAAATGTTATGAGTAAAGTTGCAGCAAGCTTTGGACGAGTATTCGGTCCACGTGGGAAAATGCCAAACCCAAAAGCAGGATGTGTTGTTCCTCCAAAAGCTGATCTAAATGCTATTAAAGCAAATTTAGCATCAACAATTAGATTACAAGCAAAATCATCGCCAATTATCCAAGTACGAATCGGATCAACTGAAATGGATGATGACAAAATTGCTGAAAATATTCTCTCACTTTACGATGCAATTGTGCATCACTTACCACAAGAAAAAAATAACTTAAAAACAGGCTTACTCAAGTTAACTATGAGTAAAGCGGTGAAGGTATTCTAAAATGGTAGCACATGTTTCACAAAAGAAAAAGGACGTTGTACAAGAGTTTTCAAAACTTGTTGATCAATTCCCAATAATTGGTGTTGTAAACATGGAAGGCTTACCAACTCCGCAGCTTCAAACTATGCGAGCTAGTCTTCGAAATGACGGTGTTGTTTTAAGAATGACAAAAAAACGTCTTCTAAAAATTATTTTATCACAAGCAAAAGCACCTGGTCTAAAAGATCTTGTTGAAAAAATGCGTGGTCAACCTGCACTTCTTTGTGCAAGAGATAATCCTTTCAAATTATATAAAAAACTCCAAAAGAGTAAATCACCTGCACCTGCAAAGGGCGGACAAACTGCACCAACGGACATTATTGTTCCTGCAGGTCCAACAGGTTTTGCACCTGGTCCAATTATTGCAGAATTAGGTAGTTTTCAAATCAAAGCAGGCATTGACGCTGGAAAAGTAGTTGTTAAAGAAGACAGTCTCGTAGCAAAAGAAGGCGAAGTAATCAGTGCAGGTTTGGCATCAGTTTTAACACGACTAGGTATTAACCCGATGGAAATCGGATTAGATCTTGTCGCATGTGTTGAAGATGGTATGGTATATGACAAAAAGATCCTAGCAGTAGACGAAGATCAGTATTTGGCAGATATTATATCAGCTCATCAAGAGGCGTTTGCACTTGGAATGGAATGTTCTATTCCTAATGCGCAAACAATTGAACTGCTCATCGGAAAAGCTTCCAATGATGCAGTATCGCTTGCGTTAGAAAAAGCAATTGTTAACAAAGAAGTTGTTGATAAATTACTTGGACGAGCACAAGCACAAGCAAGTCATTTGCAAACTATAACCAACTAGGAGGAATCAAGAATGGAATACATTTATGCAGCAATGCTTATCCATAAGGCCGGCGGAAAAATAGAAGACGCTACAGTTAAGAAAGTACTAGAAGCAGCAGGAATCACAGTTGACGAAACTCGTGTGAAAGCTCTTGTAGCAGCTCTTGACGGTGTTAATATTGAAGACGCAATTAAGAATGCAGCCCCTGTAGCAGTAGCAGCAGGACCAGCAGCAGCGGCCCCAGCGGAAGCAACACCAAAAGAAGAAAAGAAAGAAGAAAAACCTAAAGAAGATCCAAATGCCGCAGCGGGATTAGGAGCATTATTCGGATAGAGTTTTCTTTTTTTTATTTTTTTATTTTTTTTTAAATTAAACTAACAAAATATTAAATCGGGTTACGAACAATGACAGAAGATGTAAAAGCAAATATTTCAAATCTCAAACAAGAGATTTCTGACTTAAACACTCAGAAAGAAGAATGGTTTGAAAAGAAAAAACTAGTTTCTCAACAGATTGCTGAACGAATCAATAAAATTAAGCAACATAAAGAAGCACGTGATAAGCTCACAGCATCAGTACATGAACATAAGAAGAAACGAGATGAACTTAATAAAAAAATAAAAGATCAAATCGCTGAACTTCGCGCAAAATATCCTGCTCCTGCACCATCCAAAGACCGAAAACGGCCTGCTGGTATTATCAAAAAAGAAATTAAAGCACTTCTCTTTAAAGTTGAAACTGAAGGTATGAGTTTTGACAAAGAACAAAAAGTAATGAAAATTGTTAAAGAGAAAAATAAAGAACTTAAACAAGCTGGTGGGCAAACACAGTTTGATACTAAGGGAAAAGAATTATCAAAATTAACTGATGAATTAAAAAAAGAATCTGACGCTGTTCACGATGTTATTCAAAGCAGTGCGAAGCAATCTCAAACTGAACATGATGCAATTCTTGCATTATCAACTGAAATTGATGCATTACGTGAACAAGAAAAAGAAGCTTCTGAAAAATCAGCTGGATTAAAAGGTATCTATAAGAACAAATCCGGTGAACTTTCAAAAATTTACGATGATAATAAAGGCAATATGGATGCTGATCGTGAAACAAAACGATATGAGCGAACTGCGCGTGATGAGCGAGCAAGAGCTGTAGAAAAAGAGCGTATTGAAGAGCAAGTCGGTAAAGTTGAAGAAAAAATTAAAAAGCGAGTAAAACTAACTACTGAAGATTTACTTGTATTCCAGCGAAAAAGCGCTGATCCTGAACCAGTAGAAAAAAAAGACGGTGAATAAATAAAACAATTTCATTGTTATGTTATTCCCACAAGTTACACTTACACAATTGCATGGTGCTATTGACACATTCTTCTTAAGGGCCCACGGTAAAGATAAAAAACCTATTCCTGATATATTTGGTTCTACTTTACATTCTGGTATTAAAGATAATATGCATCTTTTCACGTATTTTGAGTTAGATATGTATCGTATGCTATGTATTCGGCGTAAAGAAACAAAGAAGTATGCTCGAGATATTATGAGTGAGCCATATTATAGTCAAGCTTCGCTTAATTCTAATGTTTTTTGGCATCTGCAGAATCAAGGCCTAACTCTTGCAAAATTCTTGGAAAGTCAAGTAGTTGATGTGCATAGTCGCTTAGGTATACAGAAGGCCAGGCCATTAATGCTTGGTTACGTTAGTAATTATCTGTATTCGCATATTGGTAATATTACACGGATTCCTTCACTAACATTAAAAAAGATTGCAATCAAACATGTGAGAGATAAACTTGCTAAGCATCCTGATATTTTAAATATGTTTGAAACAAGTTATGTTGAATTTCAACCTGATAATAAATAAAAAATGTGCTAAGTGCACAACGAAGAATACTTTATTTTGATTTCTTTTCCATATAGCCTGTTGAGCCACATGTGTCACGGTCTTTATGATTAGCCATGAAAAATCCTTCTCCTAATTTTGGAGACCATTTATTTTTTCGTGTAACCTTATCACCGTTAACTTCGTATAATTTGTGAATATGATATGGTTTTTTCTTTTTCGCTTCTGGTGCTTTTTTCTTATCTGCCATTTTTATTGTGCCGCCTCTTCTGCTTTAGGTGCTTCAGGGACTTTATTTTTATCAATCATATATGTTGGTTCAAATATTGGTAAATATTTTTTATCTTCATATACATGTAATCTGATTTTCGCAGTAGCATTTCCAGTTCGACCTTCAATTGCTTTTACTACAAGTAAATCTCGATTTACTTTAAGTTTTTTTACTGCTTCGTTTGCAACATCTTGTCTGCTTGGTGTTGAACCTGATGCGTATGAGATTGTTACATCAATTTCTCTTCGATGTGTTATTTTTGATTCTTGATCTTGTATTACTTTAAATTCCATTTTATCGTACCTTGATTGCGTATTCGCCTTCTTTACTAATTTCTAATTTTTTTGCTAATTGTGATCTTTGAGCATTACTAACCATAATTCTTCCCATCCATGTTGATGTAAGTGGTTCTTTTGGATCCATTGGGCTAACATCGTCCGTAGTCAAAACTTTTGTATATTTTCCTGCTCGTTTTTTTGCCATTATGCTTTACCTTTTGCTGCTGGTGCCGCTTTTGGCGCCGCTGCTTCAATAATCCACTCAACTTTTCCAAGTCCTGGTTGTCTCATTGTTAATCCAAACTTAGGATTTGTAATATCTTTATAGCTCACTGCAATTACTCGTGTTCGACAGATATCGTTTACTCGTAATGCTTTATTGCTTTCTTTACCTTGTAATACTTTGTCTTTACCAAAGCTTACGAAGTCGTCCATTGTTTGTGAAATATGAATCATACCTTCAATTGGACCTAGTGTAATAAATGCTCCAAATTCAGCAATATCTAGGATCTTTCCAACAAATACTTCTTGAAGATCAATTTTGAATGTAAGTACTTCGAATTCAACTTCATAAAAGGCTGCGCCATCTCCTGAAATTAAAATTCCTTCTGAGAATTTTTCTACTTGTAATACGTCAATAACAATACCTAACTCTTTTGAAATATACGCTTCGTATTTTTCTTTAAGTTGCTTAACAATTGATTCTTTAATATCAGTTCCAAACAAATGTGGTGGAACTCTTGCAGTATCTTTTAATTTTGTTTTGTAAAACATGTGTATATATTCCCCTATAATCTTTCTAAATGCGTTTTATTTCGCAAAACGACCAATTGTATGCCATGAGCATTAAGTCGTTCTTTGAGCTCCTTATCTTGTGTTGCAACGGCAGTGTCAGTATGTTGCTTACAATACGCTACTATAGCATCATCAGCGTATGAACCTTCACAAGGAAGAACTTCAACAGTTTTTTTTGCTAGTAATTGTAATGCAAGACCACTATCCGGTGTTTTTAGTGCCTGAAGTTCATCTAATGTTGCTTTCACAACGGCTATTTGATACTCTGGGCAAACACGGTTTGCTTCCTCGAATATGTCTACTTTCTGTGCGAAAGGAATCAGCACAAAGTTCGTATCGAGGATAAGTCGCATTTATAGTGTAGAATTCTGGTAGTATTTAAAAAGGTTATGGCTTATGATTTTGGCCCATAAAGCGTGTTTACTAGCGTAAATGATACTTCATTCGGAGTTCCGTTATAAAATTCGACAGGTTTTTAAGCTTCTAACCCAAAAATCACTCTTATGTCAAAAAAAGACTGGTTACAACAAGAATCCAATGATTGGGTATCTGATAAAGTTATTACAAAAAAACAACAAGAAACTATTCTTGCGAAATACCCAGAAGGAAACAATGCAACAATTTTCTCAATTATTGGTGCGGTTTTAGTTAGTATCGGAATTTTGGTTTTTATTGCATCAAACTGGTCTTCTACTCCACAATTATTCAAACTTATACTCTTAGTTATTATTACAGGTACATTCTACTTAGGTGGAAATAAATTACAAGCGAGGTTCCCAAATACGGGAAGTGCTGTTTTTATGATGGGCTCGATAGCAACGGGGATTTCTATTTTTCTTGTAGCGCAAATGTACCATGTACGTGCAAATGCTGATTGGCTACTATTATTATGGCTTGTAGCAATTATTCCTATAACATATGTATACAAACATCGACCTTCACTTTTTGTGAGTATTGGTGTACTTGTTGCGTGGATTATCGCGCAAGCAGAAACTGAATCATTAGGTGCATTATTATTCTTAGGACTATTCTTATACGGAATTTCATTAGTACATAAAAAAGAGTATGAATCATTTTCCTATCCGTTAGAAATCACAGGTTTTATTCTCACACATTTGATTTTACTTATTACAATATTTGCGGAGCTTGATGTTATTGATGAACTAGGCACAAATTGGTTAGGCTATCTTATTCTTATCATCGCTGCGATTTTACTAGGTGTGCGTATTGCGAAGAAAAAAGATTTTGGTTGGGGAGTATTGAGTTTTGTACTTGCAGCAATTGTACTTATCATTTCATTCTTGAACATCACAAACCCACCAACAGTGATTGTAGTATTGTTCAATATCGCTTTTGTTATTTTGACAATCGTTGCAATGACAACAGGATACAAACTTGCAAGACCTGCATATGTAAACATAGGAATTATTTTCTTTTTGTTTGAAATTATGTATTTATACTTCACAAGAATCTTTTCCTATTTTCCAAAATCAATTGGATTCATTATTGGTGGAATCATATTGTTAGCTTTAGGACTATTTATTGAAAAGAAACGAAAGCAACTAACAAAAGGTATGGTGAATGAATAAACATCTTATACTGCTTATTCCACTTCTTATCATTATAGGCTACTTTTCATATTCTACACTTGTTGTGAATACTGGAGAACAATTACAGTTACAAATTGTACAACCTATTGATCCTGTTGACAAATTTCGTGGTAACTATGTTGATATGAGATATGATGCTTCACAAATAGCTATAGATCTTTTTTCTTATGAACCAAATCCTGGAGAAACAGTTTATCTGACATTTCATGACACTGTACTTGATAAAGTGAAAACTGTCTCAAGAACAAAGCCTGAATCAAAATTATGTATGCGCGGTGAAATCCGTTGGGTATCAGATGAAACTGTTTTTGTTCGATATAATATTGATTCTTATTTTGTAGAAGAAGAGTCTGCGTTATTTATTGAAAAATCTATGGGTACTAGCAATCTAACAATGGCTGTGAGAGTAGATACATTTTGTAATCCGACAATTGAACACTTGTACATTAATGGTTCTATCTTTCAAGGATAAACACTCTTAAACTTTATTTTGAGTAAAAAGCCAACGCTTAAGTACATATCGAGCAACCACTATATATGGCAAGCCGTAGATTTCCAAATTATGAAGGTGGCAAAGTCGCTGTTGATAATGAAGGAAATTCTCAGGGAGTTGTTCCTTTTGATAGTTTGAAAATGCTTGCAATAAATACTGGTACCATTTGTAATCCTGCTTTTTGATTACGTATTCCTAGTGTTGCCATTGTTTGCCCAGTTTGATGATTCTAATAATGATTCAAATGTTCCTGCATCAGACCAAAATCCTTCAACTTTTGTGTATGTGCATTTTTTCTCTGCAATGTATTGTTTGAATACATCTGTGATTTCCAATTCTCCGCGAAGTGATGTTTGTATAGTTGCGATCTTATCAAACACTGTTGAATCAACTGCATACATACCTGTTACAATTAACTTACTTGTTGGATTAGTTGGTTTTTCTTCAATTTGTGTGACCTGATTTTCATTAACTGAGACAACGCCGAATTTTTCAGGAGTTGCATCTTCTCGAACAATCAAATGTGCACCAGTTGTAAATGTAGACAGATCAATTTTTGCTTCAAATATATTATCTCCGTTACAAACAACCATTATGTTATCTTTTGTATATTTTTTAACAAGTGAGAGCGCTTGTGCTGTTCCTTTCGCATCATGCTGTAATACATAATGAATATCTACTCCAAAAAGGGATCCATCTCCGATAATTGTTTCAAACAATTGTTTATGTTCTGGAAGAACCACAATAACAATATCTTTGATTCCGCTTTGTTTTAATGTGTTGATAGGAAAAGAAATCATAGGTTTATTAAAAATAGGTAAAAGTGGTTTTGGTAGCAGCTTGGTAAATGGACGTAATCGTGTACCATATCCTGCTGCAAGTATAACTCCTATCATATATGGTTTTTCAGTCTCACACCTTATAAATATTTAGGCAAATGTGGGTGTTTATAAGAATCCAATAACAAGTGAGATCAGAAGTGGTGCAAACATTGTCTCAAATAAATAAGATATACTTAGATGAATTAATGCGAGAGTACCATATGTTGTAAACGTTCTTCGTAAGTGAAGAGATGTTTCTTTTTTATCAAATGCAATTTTTGCTGATCGTTCTCCAACTATGGCTCCAAATAAGTATGCGCCAATTTCAAAGATTAAATGTGGGAATGCTGCAATAAATATGAGTGTGAAAAATAGTAAGGGTGATGAGTGATACAAAAGAGATGATGATTTTGAAATTTCACTTAATAGTACGCCAACAAGGGATGCATTCCATACAAGTATAAGGAAAAATATTGCGCGAATTCCAAAAAGAAATGCTACAATAGTACAGACAACAAGTACGCCCAGATTATTAAGAAGTATTGATAATCCATTTTCTGTAGAATAAACGTTATTCGCGTCTAATGTTACAATCTGATCAACTTGACTTGAAAAGACAGTTTGACTCACTGAAGTTGGTAATAACATGGTGAAAATTGCAAATCCACAAAGAACACCTAAAAAGATAAGCATATAATTCCCAATAACGCCTTTGTATATTGTAAGTATTTGTTCAATAAGAACTTTTTTGTTTGCAACTTTCCCTACACTTTTGTGTGAAGGTAAGATACGCCCAAACACTGCTAAAAGAAGAATACTAATAATTGCAAGCATTATTGCGGAAGTATCAAATTCTGCTGAGACTAGTATTGACATTCCGATCCCTAGTAGACATAAAACAAATGAAATAAGAAAAATAAGACTTGGATGTTTATGTATGACTTCTTTGGTTATGAATTGTTGCGCGAACATAAGACTACTTACTCTCACTTTGCTTTTATAAGAGTTTGTTCTTATTTCTTTTTTTCTGACTATTCACTGTTTAGTTAACTTTAAATACATATGAACCAAAAATCAGTCTATTGAGGTATATTAACATGAATAAAAAATTAATTATTTTTATCTGTCTCATTGCAGCGGCACTTCTGGTTTCAGGATGTGTAACTGGTAATGCAAAAGGCGGAAAAGGCGGCGCAGCACCAACAGAGTGTAAAGACGGAATTGACAATGACGGTGATGGATACTGTGATACAGATCATCGAAAAACTAAGTGTACTGATGGTTCAACACCAGGTGACACACAATGTACTTCTAAGGGTGTTACAAGTGAAGGCGTAGCGTGTACAGTAGCATGTTCAACAACTTCAGATTGTGGTACTGATGGAAATACGGGTGTAGCTTACTGTGGAACTGATGATAATGTGTATCAAGATTCAGCAGCTTATACTTGTTCAGCAGCAGGTACATGTGATTCAGCATGTAGTACAGATACAACTTCGGTATTAGTTGAAACTTGTACTCTAGGTTGTACAGCAGGCGTTTGTGACTCAGAAACTGTAGACTTAACTCCAACAGCAGCAATTAGTGATGTTCAACCATCAGACTCTGGTGAGACACCATTCTTTGTGATCTTAACTGGTGTAGGAACTGGCGGAGATGCTCCATTAACGTATGCTTGGGACTTTGGTGACTCGACTACAGCTACTGGTGCAACAGGAAGTCATACGTACTTTAGTGCGGGTTCATTTACAGCTACTTTAACTGTAACTGATGCTGACGGCGATACTGCAACTGCTTCACGAAACATTACTGTGACGCAAGGTAGTTCAGGAAACGAAACTAATTCCAGTAATTAAAATAAAGAAGAGACACAGTAGTGTTTCTTTTTTTTTCTTTTTTTAATTTTTTATAAAAAACAAACTTTCTAGAATATTTTGATTATGCATTTAGTAATAATTGATAGTTATGAGTTCTTTCGTTCTCATTCCTAGAATAAAACTCTGATTATTTTTTTGGTTTCTTCAAGAGAAAGTTACACATGCGATGTTCTTCGACCATAACACTTTCAGCGAATACAAGATAGTGCTTGAAAATTCGTGCTGCAAACTCTGGGTCTTTACATTTTCCTGATTTGTCAATAAGTGCTTTAACTTTTGTTTCATTTTTACAAAAATCTTTGTACCAACATTGAAGTGTTTTTGGATAGCTTCCTTTAGGAAGTTCTTTTCTTTCAACAAATCCAAAGTGCCTATTCATTGATTGTTCTGTAGTACGAATTGTTGGAAACCATGCTCCTGGAAAAATATATTTTCCTAAAAATCCATCACCTATGTGCATAGATGCCTTTTGAAAGATAGCGTGGAAGAGTGCCGTACCATTTGGTTTTAAAGCCTTTGATACTGTTTTGTAAATGCGTCGAATTCTCGAATATGTTCAAGCATACCTACTGAAATGATGTGATCAAAGCTTCCTGATAGATTATGTGCATCGTCAAGTACGACTGTTATCAATTTACTTAATTTTCTTTTTTTAACTTCAGCTTTAATATACTTAGCTTGCGCAGTTGAAAGTGTGATACACGTACAATGAACCCCGAATTTTTCTGCAAAGTAGAACGAAACTCCGCCCCATCCACATCCTAAGTCTGCAATTGTTTTTCCTTTAGATGCTTTTGTAATACCCATACGTTTTGCATAGTATTCAAATTTATTTTTTTGTGCCTGATCCAGCGTTTTAATTTCAGGATCCCATCGAGCACATGTGTATTGTACATAGGGTGATTTTAACCAGTACATGTAGAATTTGTTTGAATCTTCATCATTGTCAAACCATTCATCTAGACTGTAATGTGTATTGATATCTTTTTTTCTGCTACCTTTTGTTTCAAGGCCACCTTTGATTTTTAAAAAATATCCGAATCGTGCTTTAAGAATTTGTAATTTGTCTAGAATACTTAATTTTCGAAGGATCTTTGCTTTTTTTGGAGATTTTGCAATTCTCACAAATATATTTACAAAGTGTATATAGTCTTCGTCTTTTACATTAATTAAGCTTTCACAATATGATTCTCCTAATCCTAA
>JBLINR010000019.1:0-21238 GCA_047639395.1 Candidatus Woesearchaeota archaeon
TCATCTATATACCCATGAATTTCAAGTCCAACCTTTATTTGAGTCATTAAAATAGAAAACAATATACTGCTTTATATGCATTACTGTTTAGTACGTATGACGATGTTTGTGCACAGTGTAATAAAGAACTCCTGCTAACACAACAATTACACCAAACATATACACAACGGAACTCAACATTTCACCTAGTGATAAATTGAAGAATAGAATCTTACGAATCATTCCTTCAGCAACAACAACAGGATTTAGACCCACAACAAATGCAACTGCAGGACTCATAAGTTCACTTGGATACATAACATCAGAAAATAAGAACAGACCTACAGCAGTAAAAGTACTGATAAGAATAGAATTCTCTTTCGAATTTGTTGCATAGGCCAATATCATACCAATAATTATGAAAATCGAAGAAAGTAACATTGTTGTAAAACCAACCGAGAAAACGTTTGCGAAAATATCTATATCCAGCTGTAGTTGTGCGAATACAAGAAGGACCGTTACTTGTAGAAAAACTACAAGCATATTTGTTAAATAAAAACCAAGAAGTATGAATGCATCGTGTATTGGCATAATAAAGTTACGCATTTGTGCAGAAGAATAAATTTCATCCAATACAATAATATTAGAAAACAACACACTGATGAAAATAATAATGATTGGTAAAATTGCCGGAAAAATCAAATAGACTTTTGCAGTTTTTTGAATAAGTGGTTGTTGCGAAGTAGTAATAGGGCTGACAATAGCTCGTGTTTGTTCAGGTGTGATCTTATCAAATGAAGCAATATTGTCTTCAATAGAACTTGACATCGCTTCAAGTTGATTTGTTGTTCCTTGTAATTGAGACTTACTACTCTGAATTAAAACTACCGCGTCCTCCATAAACACTGCAAGTTCATCCGCTTGTTGTACCATTTGTGTAAATTCAGTTGATTCGCCAGGAATCTGACCTTCAAGTGCATCTAAGTTTCGTGTAAAAACAGAAATATCTCCTTCGATAGTATCAAGTCGAGATGAGACATCCGCCATTTCTGTTGAAACATCAGAAAGTAGTTTGTTATCAAGTGCTGATATCGCAGAATCTAAATTTAATTGTTCTAAGGTATCTCTTACCGGTTGGGGCAAGCCAGGTGTTGCTAATAATCCACTTACTGCAAGCTGACTCTCCTGTAATGATTCACGAACACTTGTTAATCGTTCTTGTTGTTCTTTTATGTCAGCATTTAATGCTTGAACTTCAGTACCAGAACTATTTAGAGAGTCTTCAATTTCTTTAATACTCTGTGTTAAACTCCCACTAGTTAGTGTACCAGTACCAATCTGAGATTCTATTTTTTTTAATTCAGCATGAACGGGAGAAAAAGAAGTCTGTGCTTCAATGATTCTAGTTTCAAACGAATCTAAATCAGTCTTTAATCCGTTTATTTGTGTTGAGAATTCTGCAAGAGAGGATTGACTCTGATTCATAAATTCAACAATAGATTCAATATTTCCTAATATTTGGCTAATTGCAGCAAATGTTATTTGATCAGATTCATATCCAAATCGTTCTTGCATATATGCAATGATGGTCTTGGATACAGCTATTTTAGAATTGTCATGTACAATAAGTAGCTTGCCATTAAATGCCCCCGAGGAGTCTCCCGCAGTTACATTGACACAAACGTGAACATCACTACGAATCAAACTATCCTTACAAGTTTCCAATTCCTCAAATTCTGTCACAGGAAATGCTTTAGATAATTGTCCTGAAATTAAATCAAGTGCGGATGAACTATCTGATGCAATACCTATCTTGATTCCAGTTATTGAACTACTACTAAAAACTAATCCTATCAATAATACAAGAACAAACGGACCTAAAATAAGGAGCATGAAACTAGTCCAGTTTCGAAAAATAATTTTAATATTTTTCCCAATAATATTACTTATCTTCCTTATGTGTTTGATCATCTTGGTGTAATAATACCTCAAATGTATACGAAAAGTGACTGTGATGTGGATATATTTTGTGATATTGCGCAGGAGATGCAGCAGCTATAATCCGCCCATGATTTAGTACACCAATTCGAGAACAGTGTTGTTGTAACTCATCAAAAAAGTGTGTACTAATGATAATTGTCTTCCCGTATCCTCTAATTCTCCAAATAATATCCCAAATACTCTTACGAAGTATTGGATCTAATCCTGTTGTCGGTTCATCTAAAATTAAAAGTGGTGGGTCGTGGACAAGTGAGATTGCAAAGTCAAGACGACGTTTCATTCCTCCTGAAATTGATCCTGCAAGAGAATGCTCGTGACCATTAAGCTGCATGAGTTCAATAAGTTGAGGGATACGTGATTTTAATTGCACACTTGTTATTCCATACATTTTCCCATAATAATGAAGATTTTCAACAATAGTTAATTTATCATAGAAACTATTTTCTTGCGTTGTTAATCCGATGAGTTTTCGGATCGCATGAGTATCATGTGTAATATCAACACCTTCAAAAATAATTTTTCCAGAATCAGGTTTGTAGAAACCCATTAATACTCGCATCAGAGTTGACTTCCCAGAACCACTGCGACCTACCAAACCAAAAATTTCGTTTGGAAAGACATCTAGGTTAAGATCATCTAATACCTTCTCCTTGCGAAAAGACTTACAAATTTTTCCGAACCGTATAAGCGGCTCCATGAATTATTCCTCTTTTTTTGAAAGCTCTTTTATTTCTTGAAGCAAACGCTCAATGCTTATTATTTTCTGATCAATAGTTTCATTGTCAGTAGCTGATAGTATAGAGACAGTTGTACTTTCTCCGGAAATAAAGGATGATAATTCTGTATGTGTATCAAATGAAAAGACTTCATTTGTTTTTGCACTTACAAGTACTGTTTTTGCTATCCCACCATAATCACTTGGCGTAATTGACATAAGCCAATATAGTGTTTCATTAAAAATGTACGGTCTTGGTTCTACAATAGTATTTTGGAACCAATCAATCATAGGAAATTCACTTCGTACATAGCTTGCAACTTTAACTGGACCAGTTAGTGCGCTCCCAGTATTATATAATTCAACTTTCCCTGTTACTGCATCAATAAAGAATATCTTTGATACACCAAAGCTTTGCCCAAATGGTTCTGTTGCAATAACCCATTTTAAGCCATCTTTTGTTTGTAAGAGGAACGGTTGTTGATTACCTTGACCAGGTAAATCTACCACTTCTATTTGATCATTATGAATAAACCACTTATTGAGTAATCCATCTTTATACTGGTAACTTTCAACAACAAGACGTGCAAGTTCTTCAGGATATACACGAGAATTAACTAAATAATCATATTGTCCAATTTCATTTGCAGAAACTTCAGTCACTTTACCATTACCTTCAACGATAAATACGCCACCAAATGTTGGACGTAATCTTGGAAATGCCCATTCATACGTAAGGAAAGGAGCAACTATTTTGTAATCACGAACAGACTCATCAAAAACATAGAATACTTCTGTAACTTTTGCAAAATACTTTTCTTTTGCTAATCTCCAAAAAATATTGTCAGTTATGAATAATCCTTCACCAACAGTAAATGTTTGATCAGCTAGTTCAATAACTCTTGATGGTTGTTGTGCATCAACTAATACTAATCCTTCCACATTACGTGATAAACTTAATAAGAAACTACTTGGAATACGTGGAGCAACCCAATACTGTTTTCCTTCTTTTGAAATTAAATCATAATCTCCCGACTGCTGTGTAGATATTGTTAAACTATCTCTACCAAAACGACGTGCAACAGCTAATGGAACAACTCGGAGCTCATCAGATTCATACATTGTCGGTATAATTGAATACTCTGTGTTTTTCACAACAGATAAATGAAATAAAGGAATGGATATTGCCATAACAACAAAACTTAACGCAACAATTGTAAAACAAACCCTAGCTAGTTTCTTTTTGTCTAAAGCAGCCATTACTGCGCCAGCACCTAGTGCTATGAAAAATAGAAAGGCAGCAGGATTTGTGAATATTTGAAGTACAACTCCATGAAATAATGGTCTTAAAAACCAAAGTAATATGAGTACAATTACTCCACTTAAAATAAATGCCCAAAGGGGTGGTTTTCCTACAGTTATTACCTTGTCAGTCATAGATAATTTTAGCCTTCTACCATTTATAAATATTCATATAATGAGAGGATAAATAGTTTCATTCTGAAGAATAAGTAATCCCTAACAAACAAAACTATTTAAAACAAGACGAGCTTCACAACCTATATGAGAATTTTAGCATTTGCAGATTTACACGCAGATATGGACGCTTTTGCACAATTAGAAAAAAAAGCAAAGAAGCATGAAGTTGAATTAATTGTCTGCGCAGGAGATTTCACAATATTTGGTATGCATACAAAAGAAATTTTCGAAAAAATTGCAGCTCTCCCAGTCCCAGTTATTCTTATTCACGGAAATCATGAAAATGAGAACCAAGTTAAAAAATTTGCAACAGAACACAAAAATGTAATCTGGCTTCATAAAGATACGCATGAATACAAAAATTTTGTATTTATTGGATTTGGAGGCGGAGGGTTCTCAAAAACAGAACCAGGATTTGTAGAGTTCGCAAAAAATCATATGAATAAAAAAAATGTTATCCTCGTCACACACCAACCTCCATTTGAGACAAATCTTGATCGCCTTGATGAGGACTGGTATGTAGGAAATAGTGATTTTAAAGAATTCATAGAACAAGTTCAACCTATTGTTGCAATTAGCGGACATATTCACGACAACGAATACAAAAAAGATGTGATCAAGAAGACACTCTTAATCAATCCAGGGCCTGTAGGTCGTGTTCTTGAAATTGAAGAAAATACTAAATAAAACAAAAAAGACCCAAGTGTGTAGACTTACACGTATTCTTAAAACACATTTTGAACAAGCAAATGGATTAATGTTTACAAAGAAGAAATCAGATTTCGGATTACTATTTGTATTAGGAAAAGAGAAAAAATGCCCTATGACCATGTTATTTGTTTTCTATCCTATAGATATTATATGGGTTAATGCCAAAAAAGTCGTTGTTGATTGCACTCGTGCAGGTCCCTTTGCCCCGCATATACCACATAAAGGATTGGCAGCATACGTAGTAGAAGTGCCTGTAGGAACAATAAAAAAAGCTAAGATTACTCCTGGCGACGTTCTTGATTTTTAAGAATTTCTTTATTAATAGTATCAATAAGAACATCAACAGATTGTACACCACTTAATTTTGTTTCTCCAATAATGAATGTTGGAATTGATGTCGCACCTGCATCTCTTGCAGAAGAAATATCTTCACGAACGGCTGGTTCTGTTTTTCTTTCATCAAGACAAGAAACAAATTTATTTACATTCAAACCAGTATCTGTTGCATACACAATTAAGTCAGTACGAGTTAGTGCGAGGTTATTTGCATAAAGCACATCATGATATTCCCAGAATTTGCCTTGTGTACGTGCACACTCTGAAGCAATAGCAGCATCAAATGCATAAGGATGTTGTGTTCCTAAAGGAAAATGGCGGTACTCAAAATATACCTCTGCACCAAATAATTTGTGAACTTCTTTTAGACTATTTTGGGCTAATGCACAGAATCTACATTCAAAGTCACCATATTCAATAACAGTAATTGCATCTTTACTTGCGATATTTCGAGAATCAGTTGATACAACCGCGTGATACAGAATTCCCATAATAATAACTAATGCTGTAACTATGACTGCTGCCACAATTAAGGACGCATTTTTTTCAGATTTTATTCGACCAAATGTAGAAGATGATGGTACATCCTTCTTTTTTGCTTTTTTTACTACCATACTTACTACTATCGCAGCATGAATTTATAAAGATTTCACTTCATCCACTTAATATGAACACACTTGTTGTTATGTTTGCAAAATATCCACAAGCAGGAAAGGTGAAAACACGCCTAGCAAAGAATATAGGCAGTGAAGCTGCTAAAAATATATATGTGACATTTCTCAAGCAACTCATACACACACATAATAATGCAACAGAATATACATTCACAGTAAGTCTCTCACCTGAAGACAAACGTTCACTCTTTGAATCAGAGTATTCTTGTCAGACTGTCTCTCAACCCGGTGAAGAATTAGGAGAGAAACAGAATCTCACTCTAAAATCACACACTGCCCAGTATGAACAAGTTATTATTATTGGAAGTGATCTTCCTACACTTTCACAACAAGACATAACAAGCACTCAACTTGCACTTCAAAAAACAGATCTTGTTATTGGGCCTGCAAAAGATGGGGGATATTATCTTATTGGAGCTAAAAATGATAAACTCAATTTTGAGAATATTCGTTGGTCAACAGAACATACTCTTGAAGATTTACTTCGAAACCCAAAAAAACAACATATTACATATACATTCTTAGAAGAAAAAGAAGATATTGATGATGTTGCATCCTTGCAACGACTCAATAAAGAAAAATAAAAAAATGTAGTAAAATAAAAATAAAAAACTACAAGATTACTCTTGCATTCTTTTGTGTACAACACCAACAAGTCCAAGTGCCACTAAAATTATTAGCACTATCCATGTACTCATAGGATTCTTACCCTTTGGCTCTAATGGAGCCGTTTCTTGTCCTTGATCATCTACAACTTCTGCTACAGGTTGTGGTGGAAGTGTTTCTGGTTCTAGATCAATAATGTTTTCTCCTCCAGGTGAAACTGATCCAACTTTCTCTTGTGGAATTGTCACAGAGAAGAAGCTAAATCCGGGTGATTTCGCAGTATACATATGTTCACCGTTCTTCAGACCAACGTATGTTGTTTCTAATTGAACCCAAGCACTATCAGTAAACCTATATAGTTTCACATCTTCTTTTGTTGCTTTATTGTCAATGATAAATGATATAGGAACACTAAATCCAATATCTGCACCATTAACATTATCAGCATTAAGATTTGTTGCAGTAATACTCATATACTTATATGTGCTTCCTCCTAAATCTGAAGTTGCGCTAGGTTTCTCTTTAAGTGCAACTACAGTAACTCTAGAGTTTCTTACTTCTGATTTCACATCAAGTTTAATTTGTGTTACTGGAATATCTTCATCAACAATTGTCACGATATTCTTTGCAGAGTTTGTTGGATCAAGTATTGTAAATGTTTGTGATTTGATTGCTTGGATTTGACCACCATGTACACCGATACCCACAGTACTAACTCTTGATGCTTCGCTTCCACCTGAAGATCCACTACTAGTTCCTAGATCCACAGTGAATGAACGAGTTGTTGTGTTCGTATTCCCAAATGTGTCGTTTGCATATATCGTTAATACAAACGATGTTTCAGACATACTTGTAAATGTATAAATCCAAGTAAAATTATCCGTTGTTGACGGTGTGAAATTTGTCGCACCTGCAGTTAGGCTAAAGGTTACATTCCCTATTTCATCCAATGTCACATTTGCCCGTACCGTAGTTGAGGATTGAGCTGTACCAGGACTGTTGATTGTTATTACAGGACCGCTCGCGTCAACACTAAAGCTTACATTCTTCGTATCATTTCTGTTTCCAGATGTATCATTCACGTATGCGTTTAATGTATAACTTCCATCAGATAATGCTGCCGTGTAATTCCAAGACAAATTATCAGTTGATGAAGCAGTTAAGTTTGTTGCCCCACCATCAGTACTAAATAATACTGTATATGCTTCTTCACTTACCGTCACGTTAAAGCTTACTGATCCACTCACTAATGTTGTATTAGCTGGACTTGTAATTGAAACGGATGGATTCGTTGTGTCCAAAGTTATGTTTAATGTTAATGCCGTACTATTAACAATGTCACCATTATTTGTACAACTCACAGTCATGTTATGTAAGTGTATTGAAAGTTCTGATAATGTCACTTGTCCAAATCCGTTCGCATTAGTTGTAAATGTACCTAATGATGTTTCATCAGATAGATTATATACCGTACAACTTGCAGCAGCATCACCGCTTAATGTAGCATATGACACATTAATTGTTGGTGTACTATCATCACTTGTGTTTGGCACAAAGAATAACCCTACCAAGTATAATGGATGACTCGCATTAAACTGATCAGTCGCATTTGTTGCATTTGTTAATTGAATTGAAACATTTACAAGACCCGCTACATTTGTAGAACTACTACTAAAATTAATTCTCAAGTAGTATTGGTTTGTATCATTTAGTATAATATTTGTCGGTAGCGCTTTACTAAAGCTGCTATTAAAAAATTCTATACTCGACAAGGTTGCGTTTGTAGTACTGTTACTTAATGTAAAGTTATACGTACCGTTTACACTTGTTGAGTTTAACGTAATGTTAATACTATAAACACTCGTATTACCACTAAACTCATCACTATCTGTTGTTGTAAATACAGATGCATTTTGTGAGCTTACTGTTTGAGTTGCATATGTTGAGAACCCAAGATTCACTGGAACTTTCCAAATAGAATAGTTCCCTGTTGTATTTTGCTGAATAAGTAATACACCTGATTGATCTGTTACATCAGTACAGTCGGATCCGTTATCAGCACAGTGATAGAATCTATTCCCGAGTCCCGGAATTTGAAGATGTAAGAAATCAACACCCATTTTCTGTTTTAGGTTTTGGTATTCAAAAGTATCCATACCAATAGCTACACCTCTTTCACCACTTCCATTAGCAGAAAAAGCACTTGCTAAATCCAGAACAGCAGCTTCAGTCATATCTACTCCTATAAACGTTATAGACCAATTGTTTGTACTGTTCGCATTCGGATTGCCAAATGATAAGTTTACATTTTTACCATTTGTTCTATTAAAGGCGCGTTCACTTCCAACAGTAACTGTTTGTCCGTTTACTTTCACAGACAAATTGTCAAAGAATGTACTGTTTTCATTTCCTGTGAAATTAAACACCATAGTTACATTACTTTCAGTTACTCCAGTTGTAAAATTCAAACATTTTGATATTGCTTTGTTTTCCGCTCTATCAATACTTTGTAGTTTGTAAAAATATGTCGAGTTTGGAGTTAGATCCTCATCAATTGTAAATATATCAATGGGAACATGATGGAATGGTGAATAATCGTCACCTGAAACTCCGACAATACCTTCATCAACAAGAGTTGTGTTCAAGATTTGACAGCTTGTACTATTTGAGTAGTATAATACACTTCCATTTGTTGGTTCATTTGTTGCCCATTTAATAAGCACAAATACATCAAATATATCCACTTTACTCATTTTAACTTTTGGCGCAGTGTTATCAGTTGAAACATTATAACTAGATAGTCCAGCACAATGTGGTGCAAAAGCACAATCTGTATCATTACAATCAGTATCACCATCTAAATCTTCATCACCTGGTGCAAAACAATTTTCGAATGGCATGAATTCTCCGCCACCAACTACGATAAATTCAGTACCACATTTTGTTGGTTCTTGGAAACAATCAATTGGTTCGAAGTTTACAGATCCTGGAGTGTAGTATGCATCATCAATAATATCATATCCACTAATATTTGAAAGATTTGAAACTGAGCCGTTCACAGATATAACTGCAAATCTAATATCAGTTCGTGGATTCCCAATAGCTAATTTATCAAACATAATAATTGCTGCAGGTCCGTCTTCAGGATCATTTAGATTACCTTCTTGACAATGACTTGCCAGAAGTGGCTGGTTCGATTCCGGATCCCCAGCATCATTTGGATTAATAATAATACCATCTTTAAAGACCCATTTATTTGAAGAGCTGTTAGTACAGAACCACATTTCTTTACTGTGAGAACTCGTATTTGCTTCCGAATAATTATAATCTTTTACAACATACTCAAAGCCAACCATATTATCACCATTCACAGTAATATTACATCCAGTTAAATTATTTGCATCAGTATCAATAGGGAACAAGTTTGCAAGAGCATATGTTCCACCACATGCGATTTGTTTGGATAGATTCTGGTACATAATACCAATACCCATACCTAAATCAGCAATTGCAATTGCAAGCCCGTTGATTTCATATGTTGCATTTGTTGAATCATTTAGATCATCATTTTTCAAGAATAGAACAGGTCCCATTCCTTCACTATATTTTTCCGTTAAAGCTTGATCAACAGAGAACCCTTTGTACTCTCCTGATAGCGTATTAATAGATAAACCACAGTATTTTAACTCACTACAATCAGGATCTGCACAGTCAACTAATGAGTCACCGTCGTCATCACCATTATTATAACAAATTTCTGAATTTACACCTGTTGTACAAATAGAATACGTTGTATTCCATGTCCAACCAGATCCAGAACAAGATACTGAATCTAAACAATGTAATGAATTTTCAGTACAACCAAATTTAATATTTTTTGCGTCACAGAAACCTTGCGGGTTGTATGTATCATTATACCATGCACATCCACCCCATGCTTGACCACCGTTTGCTTCTGAATTACCACATTGTGCTTCTTTAAAACAATATTCACAGTTATTATCACAATCTCCGCCACCAAATTCGAACGGATTAAACTCTTCAATACATAATCCATCAGCAACACTTCCGTTTGCTAGTGGAAATGATCCCGGAGCCCATTGACAATACCCAATATCCCCAGCATCAGTATTACAAGCACCTGAGCTTTCATACTGGAAACATCCTGCTCCAGCGCCAAAATTTCTAAAATCAGGATCACATAAGCCATGACCAGAGCCACCTAGGTCAGTCCAGATACAACTAAATCCTTCATCATTACTTTCACACGTAGATCTGTTTGTTCTATCCCATTCGAAACATGCACCTTGATCAGTTCCAGATCCACCTTGTGCAAATGAATTAATAAAATTTCCACCAGCGTAATCTGTCAATAGATCAATTGGATTTGTTGCAGCCTCCGTAGTATTAAACGAATTAGTTTCAAAGTTCAAAGAAAGAGTCTGATTTCCAAAGAGCGCAGTCTTGTTAATAACAATAGTTAGTCCTCGTTCACGCATAGGCGTAGTAGAATTTTCTCCACCCAAATCAACGGAACAGTTGTAATAAGCCCACATAGAGTCAGTTGAGGCAGTTGTATTTTCAACAAACGCAATGTCATAACTCATATTCTGAGCAAGTCCACTTTTATTATAATAAGTCGCAAATAATGTTTGATTTGAATCTGGGAAAAACCATAATTGGTAATCAGCTCCAGGATAACACCCTTCACCGTAATTATTGTTACATCCTGTACTACTATTATCATCAAAATCAAATTCAACAACATACGCTGCTGTTTGATTAATTCCTGAACAGACACTTAAATTATCAGCTTTGTGAAAATCTCCTACAATTTTCCATGCTAAGTAATCACCATCTTCTTCTACCCATACAGCACCTAAATCGTATGCAACATTACCTTTTGCGTTACATCCATCTCCTCCATTAGAAGACTTAGTTGTACAACAGTTGTATCCTGCACTTGAATTGTCATAATCTTCTAAATTTTGTAATGAACAACCAGGTCCACGTGCTACGTGAGGAGCACCTTGGAAACTAAATCGATCAGAATTATCTGAGAAGAATGATGCAGGTTGTGCATTAGACCAAAGTGGAGAATAATTACCAAGTGAGTTCATTTGACCACCATTATTAATTGTAATAGAAACAGAAGCAGTTGCTTCTTGTGTATTATTAACTATACCAGTAAAATTACTTTGTGCAGCACCAGTTGAGCCACCAGCAGTGAAATTTGATGTAATAATTGTATTAGATTGATTTGATACATTAATTATATATGTTACATAGCCTTGTACTTGGTTAAATCCAATGACTTTTGCTGTTGTACCAGTATAGTTTAGTCTTGATGAATCAAAGGTATGATTCACTAACATATTGAGATGGGAAACCATATCATTGTTAGAAACATTAATTGTATAAGATATATTATCCCCTCTATTTGCCGTCCCCCCATTTTGAGAGATCGCCATAATATTAATATTAACTGAATTCCCACCGAGGATAGTTACATTAACTTCATCTCTTTCAAGTTCATTTTCACTTGTATTTTCGATAAGTACACGATTAGTTGTGTTTGCAACTGAACTTATAGTTGTGAAATTCACATAAATAAGATAAGAAGACATATTTGATAAATTAAATAACCACCCAACTTCATCCGTATTATTTTCGTTAAACGCGATACTACTTGAGTTAAATCTAAGATATGTGGAATTAAATTGATCGAACAGAGAAACATTCGTTGCATTTTCAGTTGTATTAAGATTGGTAACGTTAATTAAGAAGGATACTGTTTGACCAACATACGTAGTTTGGTTACTCAGAAGAGTTTGTGATACTGTTATGTTTGTATTTGTGAAGCTTGCCAATGCAAAAACACTCATTAAACATAATACCAAAACGGCTGTTGTAACAAACCTAATCCCCTTTACCGTACCTTCTTTTTTCATAAATATTTCCCCTAAGCTATGCGTATTAAAAATAAAAAATTATTTCCGTGATCACATAATAATTGCTGCGATTAAACCAATCAAAACAATGATTGATACTATAATCCAATAGTTCATCCCTGATGATTTGCCATCGTCCATATCTTCAGGTGATTCCTCAACTACTGTTTCAACTACTGGTTCAGGAGTCACTTCAGGCTCAGGTACAACTACTGGTTCATCAGCTACAGTCATATTCAAAAAACTGGTTTATAAATATTTAGTTTTCAATATACGTTTTACGATACTAACACGCATTCACTAGAAAATGAAAAAATAAAATAAAATAAAAATAAATAAAAATGTAAAACTAATAAATATAGAAAAACATTTTTCAAATACAAATTCACACATCTAAATTATAGTTTTTTTAGTAAGACAATTCTTTAAAATAAAATAATTACTTATTAGAAAAAAATGTAGGTGACAGGACTCGAACCCGCGCAAGCACTAAGCTACTGGAGCCTAAATCCAGCCCGTTTGACCACTCCGGCACACCTACAAGTCAAGATTGAGGTATCTGAACTGTTTAAAAAGCTTCCTAATTAATACACGTAGAGAGAGAATATGCTATCAATTAACTGAGATAAATGCATCCGGAGAAAGCTTACGTAACATCTCTATTTCAGTTCTATGACCAGTTTTTGAATAGATGATTTCTGTATCCTGAAGATCTATACCTGTCAAAGCCCAAGAACCTAGCATATCAAGTATTTTATGTAAAACAAATTCTTCTCGGCCTAATGGACCTTGATTCAAAAATCCAGGTTCTGCTTTTCTTCCGACCATAAGCGCATTATCATCACGAAGTCCGTGCCAACGAGATAATGGCTTTTGCAATATCATTAGCGGTTGTAATAATTCAGGAACCATACGTACTGCTCTTGCAGTAGATATTTTTTTATCAAATATATTCTGATCGAAAGCGTCCCAATCATACGTTTGTGAACCAATAGATTTATGTGGATACTCCGCATGATACTTATAATGAAGACCACTAGGTCTTTGTACAAAAGCAATATAATCATCAAGATGTTTATTAGCTGGGTGCAAAATAAGTGGATCTTCTCCAACATACTTTACAATATTTCGAAGATATTATGTATCAGCCACATTATCGTTTAAAGCATCTGCAATTTTAGAGAAACCACCAGTTGCACGCGGAATTGATGGTGTAGGCGTATGAATTCTTGCAGAATGGATTCCTTTTGCTTGAAGCTCACCTAGCACATGTTCAACTTTATATCGTTCAACACCAGCATATGCTAGTCCCATAACGCTTGCAAACCACGTTGAGAAATTTCTACAATCAATTGCAGTATCTAGATTTGCTGGAACACCAACCTTATCTTCATCACACGAAAATACACACCCAGGTTTATCATACGGAATAATCTGCATCCAACTATCTTTACCATTAAACATATTCATTCCAGGTAATCGTACAGATTCTCGTAGTGTTTTTTGATAGTTGCTCAAAGTAAATAAAGTTTAATCCCTCAAAGAAAAAGAAAAAATGCTACTATATAATCCTTACTATAGTTTATTATAAACAATTATAATTTACCGTCCTTTAGATATTTGCTTTTTAAGGACAGGAGGCGCATATTCCCAAAATAATCGACTAATTTGATTTTTCCCATTGCTAAGAATGAATTCATGAGGGCCTTCTCGTAAATTCCGAGGCGGTATAAAATATCCTAAACTTGTAACATGATTTCTCGTATGTCCCGACCCTTTAATTAATTGAGTTGGACCAACTTTCAATCCCGAGGGCTTAAGATGCCTATGCGCATATGCAAGACTAGGTGATTCATAACTACCAATCAGAGATAATGCGATGCCTGCACTGTGATTAACAGGCTCAGTAGACGTCCCAGTAAAAGAAGGACCAACAGTAACTCCATTCGAAGTAGCAAAATAAGGAGTAGCAACTAATGTAGGTTTTGTAAAGGATAATTTGTCATTTGTGACATACGCTTTGATTTGTTCACGTAACTGGTTATCCAGTTCAGTATTAGTTATATAAGGCAGTCCTGCAATAGAGACAGTCTGCGCTTTATGGGAGAGATGTCTAGGTGTTTGTTTTGGAGTCTGGCAACCAGTTACAAGAAGAGCAGCGACCAATAATGCAGCTAATGATTTTTTCATAAGAACGGAATACTAACAAACTATATAATTCTTACTATATCTAATAAGCATGTGTACTCAGAATCTTTTCAACATCTTTGGATGTTGCAGTTTTTCGCTTTGTTTGCATCATATGACGCATAAATGTATCACAATTCTTTAAGAAACTCCTGATTCGTTTATCTTTATCATAAATATGCATGATAACTTCATCAGTTAAAAACGGATGTTCGCCAATTCGTTCACGAACAATGTTAATTGCATGCGATTTATGTAAACGATCAAATGTGTATGTGTTATCAGATAGTAAATCAGCAAATGATTTTGGCATAGCCATATCTTTTGGAGCGTGTGTTACAAGTACAATTGATTTAAAGTATCCTTCTATGTAATATTTCTCCAAATTATCATAATCAACAGAACATAAATTGGAAGCTTCATCTAATAAAAGAATCATTTGTTTACTTTTAATTCTAAATAATTTTGTAACAATGCCTCGTTCATATAATAGTTGATCAACATCTAATTCACTTGTTAGTCGATTACATGAAAAATAAATTACACGTTTTTGTCCTTTAAAGAAATTAATGACAGCTTTGAGAAATGATGTTTTCCCTGAACCATATTGTCCTTTAACAAGTGTGATTGATCCAACTTCTATTGAGGATAAAATTCGTTCATAAATTCGGTCTTTCCCATGTAAAGAGTAATCATGTGTGGGTTTAATAGTAAATGGATTTTGCTTTAAATGTAGTTGTTCGTACCAAACGTTCATGCATTCACCTTTTGTTCTTTTGCAGAAGCTGCAAGTCGCAATGACGCATTGCTTTGTTTTGGAACAGATCGTAATGTTACAGTTCGTTTTACTTTTCGAGTAGGTTTTTTATTAATTAATGGTAAGTATTTTGGAAGTACTTCACCTCGACCTTCTTTTGTCACGTGTTCACATAACTTAGATGTATTTGCAAGTGCATCTTTCACATTATGATCAGAAATACGAGCGATACTAAGAATCATATCGTCACCTAAGAAATCATCATCTAAAAATCGATCACGTACAACACGTAAAACATCAAATTTACTGTATGGTGCAATTTGTATGACTTGACCCATGATTCTATCATGAATACTTCGGTCTAATTTTAGTTTACTATAAGTTTCTGTTGTAAACACAACAGAACGAATATAGTTTTGATCAAAATAATATTTGATTTTTTCACAGTTTCGAGAAGAAATACTGTGGACATTGTCAAGTAATAGTATCATTCCTTTAGGCTTATCGTTAAATAAACCTCGAATAATTCCGCGTCCCTTTTTATTAAGGACATCTTCGATGTCCAGTTCATCAGGGATTTTATTACCATCAATATATACGGCTTTCCCTTCGCCCTTGAACAAGTTAATAACTCGCGTTAATAGTGTTGTTTTTCCAGAACCCTGTGCTCCTTCAACTACAACCATACTGCCCACTCGCACTAAATACAATAAATCCGCAATAAGTTCTTTATTATGGATAACTGTATAAGGTGCTTTTAGTGGGTTCAATTCAAAAGGGTTCTTCTCGTACCCAAATCGTTTGTACCACTGCATATATTGATCCTAATGTATTCGTCCTTTATTAGCGTTAGCTGAAGGTCGAACTTTTTCAGTACCTACGCCCTTATGACGAAGCCCTCGACTCTTTCGTGCTGAACTTGTTTGCCCAGTGAATGCTCGTCCTCGTTTTTCACAAATCCAATTAATTTTTGGATCATTTGTAATAACAGGGTGTGCTCTATCAACTAAGATGATTTCATACCAGTAATGCTGACCGTCTTTTGCTACGAAGTATGAATTTAATACTTCCAAATTCGGGTATGCTTTACTTGCACGTTGTTCACAGATAGTCTGATAAGAAAGGTGAAGTACCATTTTTTGAGATGTGTGTGCACTTCGTCGTCCACCTGTAATATTAGGACGCTTGTGACTTCCTCGAGAAACTCGTTGTCGAACAAGAATATATCCTTGTTTTGCTTTATAACCGATTGCTCGTGCTTTATCTAATCGAGTTGGAAACTCAATTCGAACAGTTACCGGTTCTTTTCGCCATTGAATGATCTTTTGTTTGTACAAATCTCCTAGATTTGCTTTTGGTTGCTTCCACAACTTCTTAATATATTTGTATAATCCCATTTTTCGTTTGTCACTTGTTGGATTCAGGCCGTTATTGGTGATTTGGGAATCACTACAATAAACAAATACCCACATTTCCTGCGTGATATCTATAAATGGAACAAGAGGCTGTTTTTAAAGGTTTGCATCATTTTCCAAGTAACTTTAAAGAGAAAGTTTAAAAACAAAACCAGTTTCACCACAACTGTTAAGGAGTAAATAAATGGTATATGCTAACAAAAAACTCGGTTCTCAGCAAGTAATTGATGATTTACAAAGAGTAGCAACAGATGTTAAGGAAAATGGCCCAAGTAAGCTACCTGAATTTGCATATTATGGGCGTAAAGTTCTCAAATACGGTGTTTATCATCACCCGCAACTTCATTTATCAGGTAATTATGGATCAGGAAAAGGAACAACTGCCGAATATATTGATATTTTTGATCCCGAGAATCCAAAGACACTCCGTCAAAGCATAAAAAACAATGTGTTCTATAGAACCATCTTGAGTACTGCTGATGAACGATTTCGCGAATTTGGAGGTTTCCCAAGATTTACACATCTAGAAATGAGTGCATTACTAAAATCTAATGAGAAAGCACTCGAATATATGAAAAAACGCGAACTTGTTCCAGATGAAATTGTTATTCCACTACAACTCGCTGCACTTGATAACGCAATTGCCGCATATAACTTAGGTCCAAATATTGAGGGCGGTATTTTTGGTTTTATTACAGATGGTTTTTATCGAGGTGTTTCTCAAATTCAAGCATTAAAGGAAAAAAATCATAGACTCTGTGTAGTTGATAATAGAATTGACCCACTATTAGCAGGAATTCGACAAGCAGAACGAGCAATGTCACAAATTCGTTCTCCAAAAGAAAAAGGAAAGAAAGCACTCACCCCAGCAAGAACTAAGTATCGATTCGATATTGCAAATACGCCGACAGCAATCTTAAACTATATGCAAAGCGAACCAGGAATCATGCACGCATTCGAAGAAGATTTTGCAAGCAGAGATAAATCCACCATATTTACTCTTGATGCCAAATACACACCTACTGCAAAAAATATTTTATTAGGAGTTAAGATGCTAGAAGTCAGAGGAGTCGATGTTTCACGTTTAACTAGAGATGAAGGAGAATTTGAATCAGCGTTAGAAATAATGAGCACTGAGGAAAATAGGCTTTTTGAAGTTCAAGGAGATGCCAAAAAGAAACAATGTGACTATGAAAATTATATTTTTGTTCAAGAAAGAATTGAATTACTACAAAGTGCTGTAGAAAAACTTTCAACTGCCAGAAATCGAGAAATTATTCCTGGAAATATCACATCAGCAACTCATCCTACCGAATGGAAAAAACTTAGAAGAATACTCACTGAAAGCTTTAAAGATCTTAAAGCGCTTGAAATCAAACAAGGAAATATTACAGCCTAGCGTAACATTTATAAACAGCCTGCTAACCCAATCATACTAAGGGTATTACACATGGAACAATCAAGACCATTAGACGCGTTAAACGCAGCTCGTAACAAACGAGTAATTATTGAACTTAAGAACGGAAAACAATTCGTAGGAACGCTTAAAGCGTTTGACATTCACATTAACGTATCATTAGATGACGCAGAAGAGCGAGAAAATGGCGAAGTTAAGCGAAAGCTTGGAACAGCATTTATCCGCGGTGATACAATTATTCTGCTCACACTAGCATAAAATGAGTAAAGGAACAGCTTCCCAAGGTTTGCATGGCCGATCATCATCACACATCATCTGTCGACGTTGTGGTAGCCGAAGTAGACATAAAACTACTGGTATTTGTTCATCATGCGGGTTTGGAAAGACAGCTAAAGTTCGAAACTACAAATTTCTTAAGGATAAGAAGTAGTTTTATATAACCTTTTTTCTTTTTAATTTCTATGATTATTATTCCAACAGATATAACTGTTAAAAGTGGCATCATTCATATTTACTGTGCGGGTCAAAAAGAACCCTATCAAAGTGCATACAAAAACTATCTCAAAATAAGTACTACTAAGAAAATTGAACATAATCTAATTGTAAAGCAAGAAACAGTAAAACAACTTCTCTTTGGAAAAGAAGTCACTGTTGTAAAAGCGTATGTGAAAAATCCATTTGATGTTCGTCAAATACGAGATGATCTGCCTGATTATGATATTTTAGAGTGGGATATTCCATTCATAAGAAAATTCCTCGTAGATAATCAAGTCACTCCACTTCAAGCGTACGATGTTGAAATACAAGATAGAACAATTACTTCTTGGGCTCCAGCAAAAAAAGAAACATCTTTCAAAGATTTTAATTTGATCGCAATTGACATTGAAACATATGCAAAAGAAAAACGTATCAATACAAAAATCAATCCTATTCTTTCAATTGCAATATATTCACACAAACATGAAGAAGTACTTACTTGGACTAAGAAAGAATCTAAACACAAGTATGTAACTAACTGTAAGAATGAAAAAGAAATGCTCGAGTTATTTAATACACGTATGAAAGAAATTTCTTGTGACTTTATTTGCGGATATAATTCAGATGGCTTCGATATGCCGTATATCCAAGACAGATGTGACGTACATAAAGTTGAGTTGAGTTTTACAAAAGAAAACACAGGATTTAATTTTACTGGTGGAAAACAACCAAGTGCACATTGTAGAGGAACACCACATATTGACATCTTCACATTTATTAGAACAAACTTACGAACCAATCTTAAAACAACATCACTCTCATTAAACGCAGTCAGTAAAGAGCTTCTTGATAATCAAAAGGTTGATGTTGATATTAATGATTTATATGACGCATGGGATAAACAAGACATGGATCGTTTGGATGTTTTCCTAGAATATAATTTACACGATACAAGACTCACATGGCAACTTGTTGAACATCTTTATGCAAACATTGCAGAGTTTATGCGACTTATCCCTGTCCCTGTTCAAGATATCACACGAATGGCGTATTCACAGCTTGTTGAAAATTATTTGATCAACAGATCAAGAGAATACAATGTACTTGTTCCAAACAAAGCAATTGGCGACGAACTCAAAGAACGAATGCAACAACCAATGAACGAAGGTGCATTTGTGTTCAAACCAACTCCTGGTTTGTATAACAATATCGCCGTGTTTGACTTCCAATCACTATACCCATCAATTATTGCATCACTAAATATTGACAAAGGTGCAATGACTAAAACAGGAAATGAAAGTGATCGTGTCCCAGAATACGATGGCAAATTATACTTTACAAAAAAACCTGTTGGATTTATCCCACAAGTTATTGGTGATATCATCAAACGGCGAATTGAATTGAAAAGTCAAATCAAAAAAGAAAAGAATGCTGCAATGAAAGCATTACTTGCGGCCCGAATATATAACTTAAAAATTCTTGCAAATTCGATGTATGGATATTTATCTTTTGTACACGCACGGTGGTATAGTAATGAATGTGGCGGTGCAACAACAGCCTATGCACGTCATTATATCAAATTAACAATTGAAATGGCAAAAAAAGATGGATTCAATGTCATTTACGGAGACACAGATAGTGTGTTCTTGGCACTTGGGGATAAAACAACCAAAGATGCACTCACATTTGTTGAAACATTAAACAAAACATTACCTGGAATTATGGAACTTCAATTTGAAGATGAATTTACATCAGGAATATTCGTCGGTGCGAAAAACGGAACTGGCGGTGCGAAAAAACGATATGCATTACGTGCAAAATCAGGTGAATTTAAAATCGCAGGATTTGAAATGGTACGTAATGACTGGTCACAACTTGCAAAAAGAACACAACGAGAAGTTGTTGAAATTCTTCTTAACGAGCAAAATAAAGAAAAAGCATTCGCACACATCAAAGATGTGATTAAAGCTGTGCTTGCAGGAAAAATTGATCGCGAAGATCTTATCATGCATTCAAAATTATCACGAGACGTAAATGAATATACAAGTAATCTTCCCCATGTTGTTATTGCAAAACAAATGATTGCAAAAGGAGATACACTTGGAAGAGGAAGTAATATTCCCTATTTAGTTGTTAAAGGAAAGGGAAGTTTATTTGAACGTGTGAAAATTCCGTCAGAAACTCAAGATAATGAAATTGACGAAGAGTATTATATAAACAATCAAGTTGTCCCTGTTGTTGAAAGTATCATGGCAGTGTTTGGATATAAAAAAGAAGATTTTACAAACGCTGCAAAACAAAATAGTTTAGATAGTTTCTTCTAAGAAGATTAATCTTCTTGTTTCACTTTATCAGCCCAGTACGAAGCACTCGCTAATCTCGTTGCGCCAAGTAACGCTGTAACAAAAACTTGCGCGTGGTTTCTTGTACTTTGTGGAATAGCGAAAGCTAAGTTACCTTCTTCCGATGTGACAGGATTTCCCCTTACAGAAAACGTAGGGTATCCTTTGATCTGATACATGTTATGAGACAA
>JBLINR010000020.1:0-20660 GCA_047639395.1 Candidatus Woesearchaeota archaeon
GAGCGATTGCTGGATCCCCTGGTGGACCAGACAATGGTGTATTTATTTTTGAAAAAGATAACTCAAACAATTGGAATCAAGTTTTTTATGCAGAATATCCTGATCATGCCGGGTCAGGTTTGAGAGTTGATATTGATGGTGATTATGCTGTTGCTGGTGCACCTAGTATGTATAACTCTCTCGGTGTTAATGTTGGTGGCGCTTATGTTTATGAACGAGACGAGGCTGGTGTTTGGAGTCAAACTCAAACTCTAACTGAAGATTTTTTAAATGCTCAAGCATTAGGACATGTGGTTGCTTTAGAAGGTGATACATTATTAGTTGGAGCTCCTGATAATGAATATATACGTTTTAATAATAGCAGATTACTTGGAAGAGGTGCAGTACTTGTTTACAAATTAATTAATTCTAATTGGGAATTAGTTGATACTTTAGAGGGTGGTCCTTATATTGACAGTAATAATAATGCGAATGTTATCTTTGGTCACTCTTTAGATCTTGAAACAATTAATGGGAAAAAATATGCAGTTATTGCCGGTCAGTTTGGTCCTTGGGATATGGATAATCCGTGGACGGATTTAAGCACAGGTATAACATATGGTAGAAATTTTTGGGCCTTCAATACGAAAGTGTATGTGTATGTTCAAGAAACTGATGGTACGTTTACTCAAATCGACGAGATCTTAACAGGTACGAATAACACTGTCAAACCTCAGAATGGCTTTGAACAATTAGTTTCGATCTCTGAAACTGGAGAAATTGCAGTCGGAAATTGGTCATTATATCATGGTGAGAATCATACTTCGGAAATATTAGTTTATAGTTTAAGCAGCTGTTCAGTCGCGACATGTACTGATGGTATCAAAAACCAAGATGAAACTGGCATTGATCTAGGTGGCGTTTGTGGAACATGTAGTGATACTATTCAAAATGGTAACGAAACTGATATTGACGTTGGCGGCCGATGTGGTCCAGCTTTCACTCCTAAAGAAGATGATATAGTAAACGGCGCATGTCGAATTATCAACGTTGACAAAGGCGTTGGTTGTATGGCAAACGAAGTTGGAATATTAAGCTTATACGATAATGAAAATACGCAAGCATCTGTTTACAATAAAGACGATTATGAGTATCATATATGTTGTGCGTTTAAAGGTGAAGTAACACTTGGTGGTTCTCAATGTGAAGAAACACAACTCTTAGCACTTTACGAACCTGAAAATAGTCACGTATCACAATTCGCAAATATTATTGCACCGTCAAGAGTATGTATTAAATCAGACGATGGTTTTGCACAATGTAATCAAAAGCCAAGAGGAACTCCTTGTACTACGACTGAATCATGTGTTGCAAGTATTAACACAACACCTGCAAAAGCATACAGTGTAACTGGTGCGGGTACAAATTCGCACATCGGTGCTTGTGATGAATTAAACACAAACATCTGTTGTACATTTGATCAATCTCTAACAGTTCAAGGTGTGAACGTTTGTAATCAAGAATACTTATGTGGTCAAGAAGACGGAGTATGTCCTGCACACTTTGTTGATGCAAACGGTGCAAGAGCGGATTGCTCCAACGTATACGATTCCGACTGTCCAAATACTGTAGCCGTAGATGGTTCACCAAAGCAACGTATTGTGCTTAACACAAGCGATGAAGCAGCAATTGTTTCAGTAACAAATACGCACGCTGATACAACAAAATATTATGAGTTTGTAAATGAAATTCATCATACAACACAAATCATTGTGAATAGCACATTACATTTCCCAGAATCAACAACAACAATTACATTTGATCGAAATTTAGATGCATCAAAGATTGACTATGTTATGTTTGATTATGAACGAATTGAACTTTGTAATGGACCAGCAATCCCTTGTTTTGAAGTTTCAGGAACGCAAATGACTATTAAACATCCATTGTCAGTACACTTAATCACGGTACAATTACCATTACAGCAACGAAGCGACTTCCCGTACATTATACTGACTGTATTAGTATGTATGGTCTCTTTAGTCTTTATCAGTAGAAAATTCAAAGAGATCAACATAGATGAAGCTAAGGAAATGCAAAAAGTTGATCGGTATGTTCAAAAACAACGTGGTAAAGGTATTTCTGATGATCTTACACGTCAACGACTTCTTGATGCTGGTTGGAGTTCTCGTAAAGTAGATCAAGAAATAACGAAAGGCAAATAAAGATCAACTGCTTTTTTTATTAGTATGGATGAGTTTGTTCAGTTAGGTGGCCATAGTTCTGTTCTTAGGTCTAGGAAGGTAGAACAGTTGGAACTTCTTGCTGATGGCTATAGGTCTGATCTAAAAACTCTTTCTACTCCTATGCAAAAACATTGGAGTGAATTATTTGAAGTCCATTTTTCAATGCTTCCTGATTAATTCATATTTTCAGAAGATCCATTCTCGTTAGCATACGTGCCTGGAGAAAGAGATCAAGCATTTCTAATGCCTCTTTATCAATAAGGGGGAAAATATCTTAGAACACAGTCTCTATTTCAAACACACGCGATAACAATTCAAATAGGAGATAACGCGAGATCGTTTCCTTTTAGCCAACGAAGAAGAGGATATTTTGTAGCGAAAATTCAAACTGATGAATTAGAACCAGACAAATTGTATCCTGTTCGATTAGAACCTATTTAACAATATGGCGTTCCCACATCTTCTCAAAAATAGGTAAAACACGTACCATAATTGTAAACACAAGTGTTGGTAACAGCGCATCAAGCCAGTGTTTTCGATTTACTAGTTTAATACTATTCTGATTTTTAAATGAAACGTGGGTTTCTCGACGAGTTTTCACTTTCAATTTACTAGGAATGTTTAAAAAGAAAAATACCGCTTTTCTCTATGGGATTAACAGGGGTAACTTAGTTTGGATAAAGGTATTTCCAGCTCACAGTATAGGAGTATATCTAATTTGCATTGGATGTGTATGTAGCTATTTCCTTCCTATTCATAACATCAGCTTTTACAGCAACTGAGCGGTCATTTATCATCGAGTCTACTCCAAATGAGCAAGTCTTTTCTATAGTAAGACATAAAATCAAATTTAACCATCCAATCACTTGGAATGTAACAACAGCCCTAAATAATTCTATTTTTTTTGCTCAGTATGAAACTCCTACAATCGTAAAAAATTCTACTCTCATTAACCTGTCCCAAACAACATGGTCAAAATACATAACGTTGACTACAACAAGTTCTTACAACTCAATTTCTTTAAAAGAAACTGTGCCCTTTATACAAGGCGTCTCTGTTAATCACAACATACCGTTTACTGTAGACGCAACACAGTTTCTTTTTTTCTTTATTTTTAATAAAAGTCTAAATTTGTTTTCTAAATATCTATTTTAATTAGCACAAGCACTAGACAAGTTTGCAAAACCAGTATTTAAACGACTTAAAACACCATACTATTGTTCAGGCAACTTCAAGTTGTTGAAATAAAATCTGAAACAGGAACTGAACGTTAAGGTGAAAAGATGAGTGAAAATATTCCAGAAAAGAAATTTACTGCTGGTGCAATAAGTGCAACAGTTTGGACAAATAAAAGACAATTTAATGGTTCTGAAGTTGAGATACAAACAGTATCTTTACAGAAAGCGTACAAGGACAAAGAAGGTGCTTGGAAACATACACAAAGTTTACGTTCTACTGATATTCCGAAAGCAAGATTAGTACTTGATAAGGTGTATGAACATTTAACATTAACAAAAGCGGAGGTTATGTAATATGAGCACTGAAGCTGTAACTATTGAAGATTATACTCCTGTTGTTGAAGAAAAGCCGGTAACAAAGAAAGTGTCTAAAAAAGCGGAAAAAGCTGAACCTGAAGAAAAAGAGTTTACAATAACTGATATTCCAGGTGTTGGTGCATCAACTGCTGACAAATTAATGGAAGGTGGATTTGATTCTACTATAAGTATTGCTGTTGCAACTCCTGGTGAACTTGTTGACGCAACTGGGATGAGTGAAACTGCATCACGTAAAATTATTAATTACTGTCGTCAGAATATGAACATGGGCTTTGAGTCTGGTGAAGTTGTACTTGAGCGTAGAAAAACAGTACAAAAAATCTCAACAGGTGTTGAATCATTTAATGCACTATTAGGTGGAGGATTTGAAACAGGTTCAATTGTGGAATGTTTTGGAGAATTTGGTTCTAGTAAGACTCAGATTGGTCATGTATTATGTGTTCAGATGATTAAAGCACATCCTGAGGGAATTGCTGTATATGTTGATACTGAAAAAACATTTCGTCCTGAAAGAATAATTGAACTTGCAAAAGGGGCAGGTATGGATCCACAGGAAGTGTTAAGTAAAATCAAAGTGGCTAAAGCATACAACTCTGATCATCAGATGTTATTAGTTGAAAAAGTTGAAGAATTAATCAATCGTGATAAATTAAACGTACGATTACTTATTATTGATTCATTAACGAGTCATTTCAGAGCAGAATTTGTGGGAAGAGGAACACTTGCAGTAAGACAGCAGAAATTAAACAAACACATGCACGCAATGAGTAAAATTGCCGATCTTTACAACGTCTGCGTCTATGTAACTAATCAAGTCATGAGTAAGCCTGATTCCTTCTTTGGTGATCCTACGGCAGCTATTGGCGGCCACATCGTTGCCCATTCAAGTACATTTCGAATGTATTTGCGAAAAGGGAAGAAAGGATGTCGTGTTGTGAAATTAATTGACTCACCAAACCTACCTGATGGAGAAGCTGCGTATATGGTAACAACCGGAGGTTTAGAAGAGGTGTCTATGTAGATTTATTTTTTTATTTCCTTTTATCCAACATAACAGGAGTATTATCTTTTTTGTATACTGCTACGAAATAACCTAGGACATCTGTATGTTGAAATTCATATCTTTGGCTAGGCGTTACCACATCAATACCTTCAACCTTACCTTGAGCAGATATTCGTGCTGTTGTTGCTGATAATGTTATGACTGAATCTGTAGTATGTCTGCGGGCATAACCTACATAAACTTTTGATTTATTGCCTTCTCTAACATGAAGCGCAAGAAAATAACAATCGGGTAAACCATCAATATAACCTGAGGCTTTGTCAATAGTTTGATTTGTATTTTTTACTTCCAGAATTCTTGTAACAAGTGCGCTTTGAATCATTTTACATTATTAGATTTAGGAATATTCTCCCGATAAATGTTTTCGATCTTTACGATGCCTTGGCAGTAACTTTGTTTTATGAACGTTAAGGAGGTATCCTCTGATTGCTCCGTAGGGTATTTCTCTTGTTTTTTGACCTCTACTTTGAATTTCCCAACCTTCTTCTGATCGGAAAACTTGAAGCGCGTCAGCTTCAATAAGATGTGTTCTTGTATCATCTATAGGCCGAGTTATTGTTGCATATACCATTTATTTACTTCCTTGTCTAACATGGATACCAATAATCGCACCGTGTGGTTTATGGATAGCATATCCTGGAATAAAATCAAATCCGTATCCTCTTGCTTGGTAATCTTCTATTCTATTAAGTAGATTGTTAACATTCATAATCATAGGGAAAGAGAATTCTCATATAAACCTATCGAAAGCGTTTTTAAGTAACTGCTATAAGTAAATACTATGAGACTATTCATAGCAGCGGAGCTTTCAGACGAATTTTTAGCAATACAATCAAAATTACCACAACTCTCATTTCCAAAATATACACATATCACACTCAAATTCTTAGGTGACGTAACAAAAGAAGAACTCGCTACTATTCTCAGTAAATTAAGAACACTAAAACAACAGAACATATCTCTAGAAACACAAGAAGCATTAGGTTTCTTTCCAAATGAAAAAAACATAAAATCAATTCACATTCCAATCAAAAGTAAATCATTGTCTCTGTTACAAAAACACCTAGATCATCTATTAGCAGATATCTTCCAAAAAGAAAAGAATTTCGTACCACACATTACAGTCGCACGAGCAAAAAGAGAGTTAATTAGTAAAGAAATTAGTACATTACAATCAATTATATTGGAAAAAAAGAAAGTGACAGGAATCCCAGTATATCTTTTTGAATCAACTGGACCTGTGTATAAAAAAATAAAAAAACTATTCTAGGTACATACCTGCTCTGTTTGGATCGAATTTCCATGTGTTTGCGATTTTTCCAGTTTCTTTGTAGTATTTTACAAGTCGACTGATTCGAGAAACTGCAAGTTGTCTTCCTCTAAATGATGTTTTATCTTGTTTGTTTGTTTCATAGTGTTTAGTAACAGCAATGAATTTTGCAATACAATCAATTAAATCTTGAGGTAATGATTTTGTTAACTTTTTTTCAGTTAGAATTTGTGTAACAGTTTTTCCTGTTGCAATTTTAATTGACGGGATTCCATATTGGTCTCGAAGTTTGATTCCAACTTGTGCTGCTGTAAGTTTTTCCTTTACGTATTTTACTACTAAAGCTTCTACTTCTTTGTCTTTATGAGTCATCCATGCTGGATTTTCTTTAACGTAGGGTTTTGTTGAACCACTTTGTCCTTTACTTCTTGAATATTTTTTTGCCATCTTGTTGTGTTATCAACGGAAAAGGATCTTAGATTGTCCATCTCCAGTTTAAACGAGCCGAAACCAGTTTATCTCTTGATATAGTGGGGATCCCCGTTTCATTTATAAATGTTACGTGGAGACATTATCTTTCTTTTTGAGAAAGCGTAAGGTTTACGGTTTTTTCCGCATATGTTTTATAAACTATAGTCGCTATAGTTACTATAGATGAATTCAACTATACAATTAAGCAAGGAAACAAAAGAGTTGATTGGTTCCTTTGGATCAAAAGAAGATACGTATGAAGATATCATTAAACGTATGTATCAGTTTGCAGTAAAAGAACAATTACGAGAATTTTTGTATTCATCATCTGACGTCTTGACAATTACACAAGCAAGGAAATTAATTGATAATGCCTAACATCGAAGTTGTTTCTTCTCTTGTAAAAGAAATTCTTAAAAAATTCTCTAAAACTGAAGCGCATGTTATACTGGATCTTTTAGAATCTTTGGAACAGTCTCCAACTAAAGGTAAACTTATTGGTCACGTTGGTGGAATTTCTATAAAGGAATTAAAATATAAAAAATTCAGATTTTATTGCATTTTTGATGGAGCGACTTTGCGCGCAATGAATGAGCAAGAGCTAGTTGACTTGTTATTTAGATTCGTCAGAATGAGTGATAAAAAGAGACAGCAAAAAGTAATAAATTCTATAAAAGAAGTACTATTGAAGATTGGACCTTCTGGATTTAAGTAACTATTTCCTCTTATTTACCTGATTATCTGTTTAATTTTGAATAGCACTTTATTTTGCCTTTATTTTCTGCATGGAATGCATTCCACCTAACAAGTAAGTATTGTTTCACTCATTAGTATTACTATGAGTTTCGAACAATTCGGACCATGGAGGAAATAATAATGAAATCAAAACAAATAATGGCAGTAGGTATTGGTGCTTTGGCACTTACAGGATTAGTTGCAGCAGGATCATCACAAGTATTCGCAGATGACGATGTACAAGAACAAGTAGAGCAAATGGAGGAAACAAAGTTTGAGTATTCATTTAGTGATTCAGATTATCTTTCACGAACAGCAGCACTTGAAGATCAAATTGACGCTCTGTATGAAGAGAATGAAGATGCGTATGACGAAATAGATGCTGAGTACGATGCACTCTTAGAAATGTCTTGGAGTGACGATTTGTCTTTTAATCAACTAGATGATGTCTGGGATAAGATGGACGTACTTGATGATAGGTATGAACTTCTAAACGAACAATTTGGAATTTCACAGCTCGAAGATCAGTTAGATGAAATAGAAGGTGAATTTGATGATGCGTTTGAATCTGCACTATATGATGAATTAGAAGAAGTGATGGACTATTTTGTTGGCGGATTTTTTGATGCAGAATTAAGTGATTCAGTTATTGAAGGATTTGAATCTGGATTAGGTGACTATGCTGATTTTGACGATGAGTATGAATTAACAGACGATGTAGATGCATTAGTTTACGAACTTATTGAGTTGGAACTTGATAAATCAGCAACGCAAGAGCAAATCATGCAAGTAATCTCCCAAATTGAGGCACTAAAATAAACCTCCCTGCACACAGTGTGCGGGTTTTTTTCAAAACACTTATGAATATAAACGAATAACGGGTACACTATGGAAACAAAATTTATTATACTTATTGTTGTAGCAGTGTTCTTTGCACTAATTGGATCGGGCATTGGTGTTGTTACTTCATTTCTTGATTATGAAGAACCAATATTACTTGGTGGCAATGAATTTGCAGAACTTGGCTTAGCAGTAATTGATAGTGATCATTATGAATCCTATAGATTTACCTATGAATCTTTTGGAAGTTTTGCAAACTTACAGATAACATCTGATCAAGATATTTACGCATACGCTGTACAAGAAGGGTATGAAATAGACAAAGAAGAAGACTCTATTATATTAGAAAAGGAAAGCTGTGGTTTTTCACAACAATTCTCTTTGGACATTTGTTATGAAGAAACAATTGTTGTTGACACATTCTTTGAAGAAATTCAAGTAGTGCGAGTAGGATACTTTGAAAATGAATAAACGAGAGGCTAGTTCTTTAGGAATCTTTTTGGTGAGTTTCTTCTTATTAGGATTTGTTTTGTTCTCTGGTGTTGATACACAAGTTAATCTGACTTTAGAGAATGGGAAAACTGTTGCAACACAAGTTCCTATTAATTTCTCATTATTTACAGTTATTTTTTTAGTAGTATTTAGTTTATTAGCCGGCGGATCAGGAATATATTATCTTTCTGATATCAGTACAAAACTAGAACTGACTCGAAAACAAAAAGTCAGTGTACGTATGTTAGATGGCGATCTACGTAAGATGTATACGTATTTGCTTGAAAAAGAAGAGTGTTTACAAAAAGATCTTGTGTATGAGTTACAGATACCTAAAGTTAAAGTAACTCGGTTATTAGATAAGCTTGACGAAAAAGGTTTGATTAAACGGATTTCATTTGGTAAGACTAATAAGATTATTATTGAGTAGATTTTATGTGGGCGACCACAATTTTATAATTTTTGCAACAGGTGACTACATTTGCCTGTTTTGTAGTCACCCTTAGTATTATAAGAATTATTAATGGATAATAACTCAAAAGGTGAGTATTCGGATGCTTGATGGTGATTTACGAAAGATGTATACCTATTTGCTTGAGAAAGAGGTGTGTTTTCAAAATGATCTTGTGTATGAGTTACAAATGCCAAAGTAACTCGCTTATTAGATAAGTTTAATGAGAACTGTCTGATTAAGCGCGTTTCTTATGGTAAGACAAATAAGATTATTATTGAGTTATTTTTAATTAATAGGGAAGTAATTCAGATTTTGGTGAATTTTTCTATATAGGAGTATTTGTTTATTTTTTATAATGCCTGAAAATGTATTGTTCAAATCGTCTAGGAGATCATATAATTCATTAATATTCTTGACCACTGCACGAAACTCAAGATCACAATAACCAATTGTTTTTGTTAGTGAGATTATTTGTGATGCATTTTTACAATAATTAGTTATTGCTTTCATTTTCTCAGAAGTGCTATTCTCTAAAAATAAGAATATACGGTAATGATCATAACCAAGTAATTCATAATTTATCATAAGGCGATATCCTAGTATGACTTTTTCATTTTCTAAATTCTTTATTCTTCTTATGATTCCTGCAGGAGTTAGATCTAAATTAGAACTTATCTGTGTGAGTTTGACTCGGGAGTTTTTCGCTAGCATTTCAAGAAGTTTTTTATCTTTCTTATCAATAGAAACTGGGTTCTCACAAGGCGTTATTTCTATAAACTCGTCACTTGTTAATCCGAGAAATGTTGGTTTAAAATAACTAAATGCAATTTCGGTCATAACTGTCTTCGTTCGAATATATGTTTCATATGGACGCAGAACTCTTTGAAGTATTTCATTAAATTCAAAAATTGATTTTGCCCAGATACCTATGCAATGATCAAACTGACCGGCACAGCTTGCATTCACTCCAATATGAGATTCTTTAGCTATATGCTCAATAAACTCTTTTTCTTTTTTTGGTGTTAGTTTATGAAACGTTAAGTAAACTAGGTATATAGTAAGCCCAAGATTTGTTGGATTGATATCTGCGTAGTATCCTTTAATGATATTTCGTGATTCTAGAGATTTAATAGTATTGGTAACGGTTTGTTTCTGCAAAGAAAGCGTTTTAGCTATCTTACTATAACTTGATCTTGCATGAAAATCCATTTCAAAAATAATATTTGATTCCTTTTCTTTTAGCATCAAACTTTAGATGTTGGTCTATATTTATAAATTTTGACTCGATTTTCTTTATAAAAATATAAATACTTGCATTAACTAGCCTTTTTATGGAAGAACTAGTTAAGTTAAACAAAGATAGTGTTAGTTATTGGGATTATACATCCGGTTCTGTACATTCTGATGTTGATCTTAAAGATTTTAGGGGAGGAAAAATGCAAATGGGTATTCATGGGGGTGATGAACCTTTTGCATATATCAATTTTGAAGCAGAGATATATTATGAGGATTTTTGGAAAGAATGTCTACCTGTAAATGAACGATTAGAAGTTCCTTTGCAACGAATATCAGGTTCACAGTTTCGACCAGATGAAGTCATTAACGTATATCAAACTTTAAAATTATTATACTACCAAGAACTGTGGGAGATTCATGATGCTAAAGTAATAAATATTCCTGCCTCGTATGAATTAGTGTTGGGTGAAAGGGCTTTTGAAAAAAAGTTATCTGAATCAAATTGGTTTAAACGGGTCCGTCATCATGTTTCAAGACATGGAGAACTCAAAAAATTTATTGCAAAATACCATCTTACTTATTTACATTGTTATTATTCTGTTCTCGAGGGAGGGCATTGTAGGCTTTCTCCTCATTATTATCCGAGTAAGTTATCTGGTGAGCTTTTATCTGATCCTAGTGATCGGTTTTCGCATTCACTTCCATATGTAGATGCAAGAGATGTAGGTGGTGAGTTTGTTCATGGTCAAACAATTTCATTAGATTCTATTTTAGAAATTGATTTTTAAGAAAATGGGATAACAGGGATTTGAACCCTGAACCTCTCGAGCTTCAGTCGAGCGCTCTCCCGGATTGAGCTATTATCCCGGAAAAATTAATTTATACGCAAGTTAGCTAAATGAATTCTATTAAATTGAACTGGGTGTAATCCAACACGATCCGGCGTAACTGTTATGTACGCTGATGATTGTGCTTGTACTATTTCTTCAATATCTAATGAAGGAATAGAAATAACCATTTCAGTTGGTGCATCATTTTGAACTTTAATTATTTGTTCATGTTCATTTAATAATTCAAATGCTGGTGCTGTTATTCCTCGTTTTTCAGTAATAATAACTAACGTATCGTAACTTCCATCAATAACAACACACTCACCTTCGTGATCGATTGTTACTTTGCTTGATTCTGCAACACATGCGTTTGAATATGTATTACCATCATCTCCACAAACTGGATTATACTCAGCAGTACAAATTGTAAGTGTTTCACATTCGCCTGTATGTGCGATTTCAATGTTTGCAGCATTTGCTAGACATTCATTATTGTATGTTTGCCCATCTGTACCACAGAGAGGCATGTATTCTTTAGTACATGTAACAGATGTCTCTTGTGGAGCGCATCCAGTTACAATAACTGCTAAAATAAGTACAAAACTAAATAATATCTTCATCAATTGCATGATCTACGTCTGTAGGTTCTTTTGGTGCTTCTTCTGCTGGTGCGTCAGATGCTCCTACTACTTCAAGCTGACCAAATTTTCCCGCTGATAACTGTAATTTACCTTGGAATTCGTTAGTCCAACCTTTTGTTATTTTGATTGTGTCGCCTGTTTTAACTTTGTCGATTTCCTGGTTCCATAATGTAACTGTCACAGTTCCTGTGTCGTCTTTACATTGTGCGTCGGAAACTTTTAGTGATCCGCCTCGTACTTCTCGCGGTTCTGTCATAGATTCTACCTGAAGAGTTATTTCATCAACAGGGCTTCGTGCTTTTAGGTCTGAGATTTTCATGATATCTGACGGAACCAGATTTCTTTTATAAAGATTGCTGTTTTGGGTCCAATTTACTAACAGTTCAGTTTTTCTTTTATAACTAATGGGTCGAAATTCTAAAAAAATGGGATATGATATGCACGCACTTGTAGGTAAAAATGCCGCAGGAATGGATTATCTTCCTTTTCAAGTTCAGAATTTTTTAGAGTTACATAATTTGCATGGGTTGGTTGTTCCTGTTGACGCTGCGTATAATCGAAATTTAGCGCCACTTGTTAACGATTATTCTCGTATTAAGGGCGCGTATATGACTGCATTAGTGAATTCTGCTAGTTTCAGAGGTACAGTTATATCTAAACCAACTCCTATTAAAGAGTTCAAACGAATGTATGCTAGTCAGAAAGAACTGGTGTGTGGGATTAAAGTTCACACTTCGATTGCACAGACTGCTGCTAATGATGTGAGATTATTTCCATTTTATAATTTCGCTGCAGAGACTAATCTACCTGTGCTTATCCATGGTTGTGATAAAAGAAGTGATGGATATACAACTCTAGAAGTATATGATAGTTTACTAGAACAATTTCCTGATACTACTTTTGTATTATCTCATTTAGGTGGCTTGCACACTGGAGTTAAAGATACATTGGCGCTTGCCGGTGATTATGCAAATGTGTATTTTACAGTAACTGGAGTTACACATAAACATGGCGGTGAATCAGACGCTGAACAAGTAACTCGTATGAACGGGTTCAAAAGCGCGTTAGAATGGTCTGTAAATGATGTAAGACGAGATCGAGTTTTATTCGGCTCTGATTTTCCATTTTTAACGGATCGGTTACTTGAACCATTAGATTGGATTTTTTCTAAGAAGTGGGCTGCTACAACCAAACAAGTATTTCCTATTCTTAAATAAATTCACAATTCTTTTAAGGTAGCATGTATTTATTTTTTATATGAAACCCCTTTTTTTAGAAGTTGCACCAAAAACAACTGATCAGATAATTGGTCGAAGTGAGCAAGTAGCTCAAATCAAGAAATTTCTTGCTGATTTTCCTAAATCAAAATCATTATTATTATACGGTCCTTGTGGAAGTGGAAAGACGAGTGCCGTTGTTGCTTTAGCGCAAGAGATGAATCATGAGTTGTTTGAAGTGAATGCGTCTGATGTGAGAAATAAGTCTCAAATCGAAGAAAAGCTTGGTCCTGCAGTAAAACAAAAAAGTTTTTTTCATGCTGGAAAGATTATTTTGATGGATGAAGTTGATGGCTTAAGTGGCATGAAAGATCGCGGTGGTGTAAGTGCGCTTGTTAAAATTATTGACGAAAGTTCTGTTCCTATTATTTGTACAGCAAACGACTTGTCTAAAGATGGATTAAAACCACTTATTAAGAAAAGTCAAACTATTGCGTTTGACAAGCTAGATAACACCACAGTGTTTTCTGTATTAAAACGAGCCGCTGAATCTCGTAACATAAAAATCGAAGATACAATCTTACACAAACTTGTTCGCGGAAGTGACGGTGATGTACGTGCCGCATTAAATGATTTAGAAATCCTATCCATAAATCCTGATTATGAAATACTCGGCTCTCGAAAAAGAACACAAGCAATTGAAGACGCAATTACAACTGTGTTTAAGACTACTGATGCAGTTGTTGCTCGTGATGCATTTTTAGAAGTTGCTGAAGACATGAATAAACACTTACTTTGGATTGATTATAACATTGCATTTGAGTATACAAAACCAAAAGACTTAGCTCGTGCATATGGTGCGATTAGTAAAGCTGAGGTGTATTTATCTCGAATCCGCAGAAAACAAGAATGGCGATTTTTAATTTATGCTGGTGCGTTATTGACAAGCGGAGTTGCAGTTGCAAAAGATGCTCCTTACGCAAAAAAGGTTCCTTACAAACAAAGTTCTCGTTTACTCAAAATATGGCAAGTGAATATGTCTAATGCAAAGAGAAAGATTATTGCTGAGAAAATTGGTGAAGCTACTCATTGTTCTCAAAAAGTTGCATTTAAACAAATGGATTACATACGTGTGTTATTTCGTCACAATGCGCCAGCATGTCCACAAATTATTTCTGAATTAGATTTGCAGGATGACGAAGTCGCTTGGCTCAAAAAGTAATCTTGAAGAATAAGTTTTATAAAGAAACTTGTGCAAATACATATTTATGGCAGAATTCATATACATTGCACCACTTATCATGGGAGTAATTATAGGACTAGTAGAAATGTTCTTTTTATCTAAAGATGAAGCTGGTCTTCATTGGTTAGGACATGGCTTACATGCATTACCAGTTTGTATTATCTTTACATTTTTGGCCATGAACGTCCCTTGGGTCGTTGGCGCTATTAATCAACCGTGGTTATCTGGTGCTCTAGGAACATACATCATTCCAATTATTATTGGAATCGTTGCAGCAGTTAAAGTAAAAACAGCAGCAGCTATTGCAAGGGGTGGTTCTGTTGGTGAAACTTGGATTCATGCGTTAATCATTGGATTATTAATTGCAGCATCACCATGGATATGGAGTCTTGCACTAGTAAAAGTTGTTCCAGCTTGGATGGCAAAATAATTACTTAAGAAATTTTTCTAATTCTTTATTGTCTACTGTTTCTTGGTATCCTAAATTAAATGACTCTGTTAATACTTTTTTATTTGTAACAAGGATTCGTATTCCTGGTTTTGTAGTTGGTGTAATGATAATAACTTCTACATCTTTTGGAACTGTGTAGAGTCGAGCTTTTCTTTCTGCATCGTAATAAGTATAACGAAATGGACTGCCTTGGAAATCAAGCCACATTTCAGATAAGAAATCTCGTATTCGATGTTGTATTGTTGGAAAATCACTATCAATAACAATGATTCTTTTTGCACCTAATTCAACTGCCTTTTTGAGGTGTGTGACTCCTTCTGATGTGAGTTTACTGTCACAGTATGCTTTATTTTTTATCATAACTTTTGGATTCATCTGAAACGCTATAGGGATTGCTTTTGTTGCGCGAAGCATTTCAAATATATCAATTTTATCTTTATTTGTGAAATATTTAATTGCTCCAGTATCTCGACTTATACAGGGTGTCAGAAGAATTGTTTTAGATTGACAGACTTTTTTTGCGTCTAATGGTTCTTCTTTCTTGAAGATTTCATCAATCACATAATTAACGTCAATGACTTTCCAAAAACGTAATGGGTTGATAGCTTTTTTTTTTACAATGCCTGATGTCCAGATACGTTTAATATCCTTATACTGTTTTGCAAGATAGTACGCTGATGTTCCTGCACTTCCTGATGCTGAGATAAGAAAATCTGGATTAGTAATAGCAAATTTGTTTTTGAGTGCAAGTAATACTCCTGCTCCCCAACAACATTTCATGCCTCCTCCTGAGGTAATAATTGCAAGCCTCTTTTTCATTAGTGTGTATATGGACGTTTACCCTTTAAATAGAATTAGTATTGGGGTCTTGTTTTTTGTTCATACTTTTTTTTTCTTTCTTTTTTTGTTGTTCCGAAATGAGGATCAAGATATTGAGTGGGTATAGGGAGATATAGTTGTAAACCACCAGTCTGATTCTTTTGTGATGCACGAAGAGGATATTGCATTGCTTTTGCTAAGAGTATAAGTGTCCCTATACTTTCAGTATCAATTATCTGTTCCAGATAATCATCTTTATCCATTGAAAATACTCTTGGAAACTTAGCGGCAACTTCGAAAAACTTTTCTCTATCTCCAACTGATTTAGGTTTGTATAATTTTATATTAAGACTTTTTCCTCTAAAGTCCTTTGTTTCGTAAATATCTTCCATATCTTTTACTAATGAGAGAAGTGCATGTTTTGAATTAGGCTTACCTTGAATTGTTGCTCGTTTTGCATAAGTATGCATTAAGAATGTTGCATAAAATAAAATATCTGGATTAGTGTCTGTATGAATGACGCGACTGACAATAGGAGGAACTGGCTGTTTATGAGGTGGAATGAGACGGTAAAGAGAGTGACCTAGAGCTTTGAATCCATCTGCGTCTAGAATTTCTAATGGAATTTCCTTGTCATCACATAACAATTTGATTGCGGAATCCACTCTTGCAAGTGAAGGTGATTTATCTCTAGAATGAGTTACGTCGCATAATCCTTCGATTTCTCGACGAGAAAGTAACATACCGCTTCGTAATCGTTCTCGTTCGGCTTCATCCAAAAGATTAACAAGCATATCGCCACTCATAGGAATGAGGGATTACGAAATAGCTTATAATGGATTGCCAAAACCTTTTTAAATAGGCTGGAGTTCCATCTATCTATGGAAGGCACAATAAATAGTTTTCGACGAAGTGTAACTACTCAGTCAATGAATCAAATGATCATCTATCCGAAAGGTGTAAGTACGCGTGAAGATGCTACTAAACTAGTTGGAAAAGCTACAGATTACAAAACATCAAGTGGTAAAATTATCAAGGGAAAAGTTGCATCAGCTCACGGTAACAGTGGCGCTATTCGATCTATCTTTGAAACTGGTATGCCTGGTCAAGCAATCGGGACTACAATTACTATTAATTAATTCTTATCTATTTTTTCGTTACATTTTTAATATGTTCATAATGAGTAGTATCTAGGTATATACAATGAAGATAGGCGATATAGTAGAAGATTTCACAGTAGAAGCATTTCACAATGAAGAAGTAAAGAAAATTTCTCTTTCTGATTATAAAGGCAAATGGGTCATTTTATTGTTTTATCCAGCAGACTTTACATTTGTTTGTCCAACTGAGCTTGAAGCTGCAGCTGACCTGTATCCTGAGTTTGTTAAAGAAGGTGCAGAAATACTTTCTGTTTCAACAGACACTACGTTTGTTCATAAAGCGTGGCATGATAACAGTGAATCTATTAAAAAAATAACATATCCTATGATTGCAGATCCAACAGGAAAGGTGTGTAAGCAGTTTAACACATATATTGACAATGAAGGATTATCTTTACGCGGATCATTTATTATTGACCCTGACGGGAAATTAATCAGTATGGATGTACACGATAACAGCATTGGAAGAAATGCTGATGAAATTCTGCGTAAATTACAAGCAGCAAAATTTGTCCGCGAACATAAAGGACAAGTGTGCCCTGTTAATTGGAGACCTGGAGGAAAAACATTAAAACCTGGTCTTGATCTTGTTGGAAAGATATGAAGAACTTTTTATCAAACCCACAAAAAGGATGTAGTGCGTGGTTTCGTAAACGTCGTATGAACTTCTTTTTTTCTCAATTTTCCATTAGAGACAAAACAATTTTAGATGTAGGTGGAAGACCACAGTTTTGGGATAGGTACAAACTCTCAGTTACTATTGTTAATCTTGAAGAATATGCTGATAAACGATGTGTTGTTGGTAATGCGTTAGATTTACCTTTTACTGATAATAAATTTGATATTGCGTTTTCTAACTCAGTTATTGAACATGTGGGTGATTTTCAAAATCAAACGAAATTTGCAAAAGAAATTATGCGAGTGGGCAAAACATACTTTGTACAAACACCAAGTAAGTATTTTCCCTTAGAACCGCATTTCTTAATTCCATATTTCCAATTCTTTCCACGTTCTTGTAAAATTTGGTTAGTGAGACATTTTACATTAGGTTGGATCAAAAGAAGAAGAGATCGTAGTAAAGCTGCAGCAATTGTTGACAGCATTCAATTACTTTCTAAAAAACAATTAAGAATACTATTTCCTAAAGCATATATTAAGACAGAATGGTTTTTATGTTTTCCAAAATCATATTTGGTTTACAAAAAGTAGCTAAAGTCGCTTTATTTCAGCAGATACAGCTTGTTGCATACTTCTAATATATCGAGGACAGAGTTCATACTCAATGTTTTCTTTTTCAAGTAACGCAGTGATTTTTTCTTGTTGCTGCTCTGTTGTAAATGGAATAATAAGCACAAGTGCTGTTTTGTCAGCAATTGTTTTGATTTGCTCTTTTTCAAAAACAGATTCAAGTTGTTCTCTTTTTTTAATTAAAAATGAAATTCTCTCATCTGCATGTTTTACTTTTTCTAAAAGATCAGGTTCTTCAATTTGTATTGCATGTTCTGCAAAAAACTCAGCCCATTTTGGATCATTTGTTGCTGCAAACCCACCAGTTCCAAAGTTAATTGGTTTTGCGTTTCCAAAACTTCCTACAACAACTGTCCCGTAAGTTTCTACAGTTGGTTGGCCACAAGCGTCTTCAATACAAAGTGCTCCGGCTTCTCGACATACTTTTGCTATTTTCTCAGTATCTTGTTTTCTATAGTAGCCACCTAATGAATGGTACAAGACAATACTTTTATCGGTGAGGACAAGTGATGCTGGATCAATTATTCCATCATTCGTTTTAATTTTATGAATAGTAAGTTTTGCTTTTTGTGCAAATGGTTCGTAAGTCATCCATCCTCCACTATCAGGAATGAATATATCTGTATATCCAAGATAAGCTGCATGTTTAAGTGAAAGCTTTAATGTTTGATTTCCACGTTTATGAAGAGTAATAAAGTCCTTTCTTACATATGTTTGAAGAATTGTGCATATCTCCTGCGTGTAGCTCATATTGCTGAGTAACACTAGTTTCTTTTTAAATGTGCTCAATTTCTTGATTAATTTTATAAAGAGCTATTTTTGATAGTCTGTACTAATGGCAAAAAAGTTTTTCCATAACGACATGGATACATATTTGACTGGTCGACGACAAAAGAAGTATGATGTTGGCATACACGTAAAGCGTGAACGTACAGCAACAGAACCGTTTCTTGCTCGAGTTAAGCGATATCATCGTTCTATTAAAAAGAAATTTCACGGAGCAATACACTTCTTTTTACCTGCGGAAAAAGAAATGGACTTACGAAGTGTTAATTCTCTTACTGTAATTAAATCTAAAGAATCTCCGGCGCGTACGTTTATCAATTCTGTAAAAAAGAAATTTCGAAAAGAAAAAGTTGAAGTTCCTCAAAAGAAAGAAGAAGATGCGTCTGTTGATCCTTCATTAATTGAAGAAACAATTAAGAAACATTCTTTGTAAAGCTTTTTTAATGAGTGTAGCAAAATACTACTATGAATCGTACTCGAGGGCAGGCTGCAAGTGAATACATAATCATTCTTGTTGTATTATTATTACTTGTTGCTGTTATTCTTACTTCCTTTCAATCAACCCAAAATGGTGTACAGTCTGCTAATACTGCTGCGCGAGACGCATATTTAGCTGCATTACCTGTAGGTGTTACTGAATACTTCTTTGGACCAGAGTGTGGATTCATTCAAGTACACAATAATAATGATGTGCAAATTAACATTACACAGATTTCATTGGACAATTCCGCAATCACAACTGGTGATCTTCCAGTCATATTATCTGCAAGAGAATCCACATATGTACATACATGCGACAAACGTCCAACTGAGTTTTATTCATATGAGGTAGAAATACTGTATTCGATCGTGGCAACGTACGCTCGTCAAAAGTTATCTGATGACCAGATGGTTCTTGAAGGTATGCCATTTACTGGAGCTGGTTTTTTGAGTAAGACAACTCCTGCATTAAGTGATGACTTACTGTTACTCTGGTTCTTTGATAGTTCAAACAAAGCAATCGATCAATCTAACAAATTACATTACGGTGAGTATTATAACAGCGCGCATAGCACAACAACTTGTAATACAGGTGGGTGTGCCTATACTGATTCAACACGGTATGTACGAACAAATGACTCTCAAACATTAAGCAGTCCAAATAATACGCGTGCGTTTAGTCTTTTTGTTATGATGCGTCCATCAGCATTTGGCGCAAATAGAATTATTCTTGAAAAGATGGAAAGTACAAACGATCGTGAATTTAGTTTGCTTCACAATAGTGGTGCAGGTATTGTTTTACAATTATCAAATACAACTCATACTGTTTCTTTAACATTCTCAAATAGTTCTTCTTTGGGTGTAAATATTTGGCATCCGATTGGATTAACTGTTGACGCTGCAAATAATATAACTCGATTATATGTAAATGGAACATTAAGTCATTCTTTAGAATGGGATGACTCAAATACATTTATTACAGATTCTGATGGACGCTTTGTTATTAGTAATGAAAGTGCAACTGGAATAGTAGGATATATAGATACAGTTGGCTATTGGAATAGAAGTTTATCTGCAGATGAAATGGAAGCGCTCGCACGTCGTGCGCAGCGATTATGGAATTAAATTAAGTTCTCGATTGGAACTGATTTTCGTGGAAGAGGTCTAACTTCTTCTTTTGGCATTAAATCAGCTACATTTACACCAAGATCTTCTAATCCTTTAGAATGCATTTGAATAAGTTGCTCTGTAATATTTACAATTTTTAACAATTCTTCTCTTTCTTTTGAAAGTACGCTAATTGATCCTTTATGGAATCCGATTTGTTCATCTTTTGATGGTTCGTTAGTAGTTTTTTCGTCTTTTTTAGCCATGATGTGTGTCACCTATACTGTGAGAAATGTCTGGCATTTATAAAGATTTCGTTAGTAATCACTACGTAGT
>JBLINR010000021.1:0-19008 GCA_047639395.1 Candidatus Woesearchaeota archaeon
AACAAACGGTAAATGACACCCCCGATTCCTATTCTCGATGTATCGCGTTCCCTCATTGGATAAAGCGCCACTAAAAATTACTCTGCGGTTTAGTCCCCTCAGTCTATTCGGAGCTAAACCTTGTCTCACCCACTCCGCTAACGCTTGTAGGCTCAAGAACTTAACAAGAATTTAACGGCTACGCTTCACCCAAATTTTTACTTACTTTAAACGAGACGGATTATGGGGAGTTTTGTTTAATTAAACCTAATTGCTGTCCCATTTTACTCACTTTATTTAGCCTCTTCATATCTCTGGAGTAAAAATACCATAAAGCTATCTCATAGATGCAATGCAAATTCTGCATAGCTCTTATTTGCATTTTTAGGATCTAATCCTTGACTATGTCCTCCTTGATTGTTGCGAATAGTAGGCAAGCCTTCTAAAATAGCATTCAAATTATTTGTGAAAGATTCTGTTATTGTCAAGAAACAAGGATTTAGTAGTGTGTTTGATTATTATTTAGCATTAAATTTATAAACTTCCGGCTTCCAAAAAGTTTCATGGTTTTTAGCATTTGTACTTAGTCTTTGATCCAAAGTTAATTCAGTGGGCCAATCGTTTAGATTTCCAAACCTTCCACCATATGTCTTAGCATCTAGTCTCCCCTGATCTATTGTTCCTTTTTCAGAAATATAAATTAGACTTGGTTTTCTTAATTGTTCTCCAATTTCCCTTAGGTATCTACAATAATCTGAAAAATTTACAGAATTAATCCCTAAAATATTAGATAAATAGACCTTTGAATATGTTTGTGGCCTAAGTTCAGACGTAAGATCATCTCCAAGTAAAATAGTAAGATTACTAAGCCTTTTGCTTATTCTTTTCATTCGGTCACCCTCCAAAAAGTAGTTGTTTCTTTCTTTTTTTGATGCTACCTCAATCTCCGTCAATTCTTTCCCTGTAACACTTAAAAATTTTTTATTGTCACCTTTTTGAAGAGCTTCTTTTCTACCCAGTGCATATAATACTTGCTGATGTGAAATATCTACAGCTACTACATCTGCATATTCCAGCAAAGCAAAAGCTACATCACCAGAACCACAAACGGCTAGAATTTTATCCGTTGAATTTGGTTCAAGACCCGCAATAATTGCTTTAACATTTTCATTAGTTACAGGATGTTGAATTCTTGGACTGTCCATATTAAATAAAGATATAATTCGAGTATATAAACCTTTCTATTTTGTTACTACTAGTGAGTCATTATAATCTTAAATTCCCCCTAACCCTTATTATCTATTCACGTAGAGATTTATTTTTTTGTTTAAAGTAAGTAAAAACTGCGGCACCTATCCGATTCTGAGGCAGTAAGAAAACTCTGCGTCGCTAACGCTCCTTGTCCTTGCCACTTCACTTCGTAGCTTCGGATCGGCTAACATGTTTTTAGCGGATCGTTACGCTTGCCCAAATTCGTCTCGGGGTCGTCGCATTTGCTCCTCCAGCCCGAGCCAAACTTCGTTAAATTCCGATGTTATGTGCAATTTTTTCAAGGGCTAAAAAGTGGAGGAGGGAAAAAAACAACATTTATATACTACTTATTAGATACAACAGTACATGTATGCAACAATTTATGCCTTTGAACGCGAAGTAATTGATCCAGAGTGTGTGAATATAATAGAGATAGGTCTTCCTACTGATGAACGCTGGGTATCAGCAGGACCGAATAGAACTATCCTTACCGAAAGAACTGATAGAAAACTGGCAGCTATGTTTGCAAGACAATCAGGAATACCTGTCCTTCGCACTCAAATAACACAGTATGAATATGGTTTAGATTCTCAAAAACCAATACCTGTAGGCGATAGCAGAGAATTCGTTCCAAGTAGAGGCAGCACAACTGATTTAGGAATTTTTTCTGGATATTTAGAAGAAATATTAGATAAAGATATATATTTAGTTGGTCAATCTCCAGATAGTGTAGAAGGATATTGTAATCAAGCCCTCAAAGATGATATATTTGAGAGAAATACAAGACCTTTGACTATAGAAGAGATTAAAAAATTGAGTCCACTTGTTAGTTCAAAGATGAAATAGACTAATTTATTTTTCCCCTTTATTCTTTCTTTATGTTTCACATTCGTTCATTGAACATAACGCCCTTGAAAATAACTGAGCCTTCGATCGGTCGTCTTGCAGACTCCCCACATAACAAACGATGAATAGTTCGCCCCCTGCAGTCACTCTCCTAAATATTTTTCTAGAAAGAAAAATCGGGGCCTGAAAACAAGAACTTTTTAAACGTGAAAATAATTTTAATTACTATGAGGATCCTAATCGTAGGAGCAGGAATTGGAGGATTAACACTTGCAGCACTTTTAAAAAGTAACAATAATTTTTCTGTCGAAGTTATAGAAAAATCCAAAGGATTTTCAAACATTGGCTTCAGTATAGGGATATGGGCAAACGGGAGAAACATTCTAAGAGAATTAGGAATAGAAAAAGGGCTTACGAAGAAAGGAAGTATAACTGAAAGATATCAATTACTAAATAGAAAAGGGAGTGTAATTGTTGACTACAATTTAAAGAAGCATTTTGCGGAAAATTGGCCGGCGGAAATACAGGTTAAAAGAGATGATTTGCACAATGCGCTTTTAGATAAAGTGGGCAAAGAAAAAATAAGACTTAATACCACAATTAAATCCATAGAACAAGGAAAAGATTATGCGAAAGTTGTTTTCTCTGACGGATCTTCCGAAGAGTATGATTTAATAGTTGGTGCAGACGGCCTCCACTCAACTACAAGAAAATTTATCTATGATAATGACAACGAAGATTTAGGATTAAAGGGTTATTGGATGTGGATTCCGACCCCTAAAAAGTTCCCTAAATCTTGTGTGGTCGAAATATCTGCACCTAATGAATTTTTTGGCATTTATCCTCACGGTGGAGAAAAAACATGTGCCTATTTTATAACATCTAATGTTTACCATACCAAATGTGAATTAGGCACAAAAGATCTCAAAAACCTATTTCCAACAATTTTTCAAATACTTCCAGAGTTAAACGTTATTAAGAATAACAAAGCTACCTTTATTGAGTTTCCATCAAGAGTAAACATTCCAAAATGGCATAAAGAAAGAATTGTTTTACTGGGAGATGCCGCACACGGATTTGAAAATTTTGCAGGCATTGGAGGGACTATGGCTATGGAAGATGCCCAGGTTTTAGTACAAGAATTATGTAAAAAGCAAAAACTTAGCAGTTCAATGGAATCTTACGAAAAAAGAAGAATCCCTAGAGTTGAATTAGCCAAGAGATCCGCATCTAGATTGAGAAGATGGAAAATTACGAAGAGTAGTTTCTTAATGAAGTTAAGGGAACTAGTTCTTCCACTCATACCTCTCAGTCATTTTACAAAAGAGTATCAATATCTAATGAGTAAAAAACTGTAATTCAGGCCCCAACTTAGTCCTTCGGACATATAGTCTGTTTTGCAGGAGTTATTTAATCAGCGCCAATCTGAAATTTATTAGGTATTTGACGGTGTCCCACCATCCCAGAGTTCACTTTAACTCTAAAATTTTGCTTGGCATCGTTGCACTAAATTTTAGGTATTCCCGTTGGTCAGACGAAACTAACAGTAATTTAACGGTTACAGAAACTTGCAGTTTCTTCCACCCAAATCTCCTTCGGCAACTTCGCATAAACCCGATGTTAAGTGATATTTTTAATTTGAGCTAAAGTTTATATATTTCAAACATATTCAAATCAGTATGTCAATCAAAAACATATTAGTTGCAATCGTTGGTATATTTGCACTGATAGGATTTCTTATTTGGTGGAATCAGTTCTCAGATTAACAAGCATGTTTGGAAAATAAAATAGATAATAGTGATTGTTTTATGGAATTTTTAATGATTAGTCCACCAATCAAAGAAGTAACTGATTTAACTGAAGCTTGCAATAAAACTGACACAGAATGTTTAACTCAGATTGGAATGACAGCGATTGAAACAAGAGTAACTACATGACGCCCTAATTAAAATAGTTATAGACTCTAATAATAAGTAGAATATATAATTACAACGGAACAACAATACAAAGAACATGTGAGGCTTTTGTTGTTTTGAATGTTACTTGATCGCAGCCTGAAACTGCAATTGCATCTCGTTTGGCAAGTATATTTTCGTCAACAGATAATTCACCACTAATAACAAAGATATACACGCCTTGATTCTTATCTAAAGAAATTGTTTGTTTATTGTCAGCATCAAAGTTTCCAACCGAAATAGTTGCATCTTGATGAATATACAACGCAGTCTTATCAATCCCACTTGCAACAGGAACCAATGTATTTTGTTTAAAGTCAAACATCTTTTGTTCATAACGAGGAGTAATATTTTGCTCTTTTGTTTGAATCCAAAGTTGTAATAATGAAACTGATTTTTCTTGAGAATGATTAAATTCTGAATGTGTAATACCTGAACCTGCGCTCATTACTTGAATTTCACCTGGCTTGATTACTCCACCACTTCCTATACTATCCTTATGTTCTAATGCACCATCTAATACAATACTAATAATCTCCATATTTTGATGTGGATGCATACCAAATCCTTGTCCAGCTGAAATAATATCATCATTAAGAACACGAAGTGCGCCAAAGCCCATCTTCGTAGGATCATAATAATCAGAGAAACTAAAACTAAAACGAGATTGTAACCAGTCGATGTTGGCGCGTCCACGCTCATCAGATTTATGTAGTTTTATATTCATAATAAAAAGATAAAAAAAAGAAAACTAGTTTCTTTGTGGTCGTGATGAAGCTTCTGAAGAAGGTCTTCCACCGCGAGTTCCTCGAGGATTTCCTCTAGAAGAAGTTCTTCCTCTATTTGGACTTCGTGGGTTTCCATTCATATCTCGACCAGTATCCATAACAACTTTCACTTGCTCAATTTGAGGTTTTGGAATTTTGTCAATTGCGAAATCTCTGTATCTATCCATAACTCGACCAAAATTTTCATGGTCTCTGTCGCAAATTAAATTAATTGCAATACCTTCTTTTCCTGCTCGTGCTGTACGTCCAATTCGGTGTATGTAATCAGTTGCATCGTTTGGTATTTCATAATTGTATACATGTGATACGTTATCAATATGTAATCCACGTGCTGCAACATCAGTACAAACTAAAACGTGTGCTTTTCCTTTATCAAAAGTACTTAAGCTTTGTAATCGTTTATTTTGTGATAATCCGCCGTGAATTGCAATTGCATCTACGTCATTTTTTTGTAAATTCTTTGTTAAGAAATCTACTGTTCTTCGTGTGTTACAAAAAACCATTACTAAACCTGATTTTTCATTTCGAAGTAAATGTACTAATAATGAAAATTTCAAATTTCTTGCAATATCATAGTATGCTTGATGTAATTTTGAAGGATCTACTTGTACAATTGTTTTAATCTGAATAGGATTCTTCATGTGACGTGTTGCCACTCGTTTTACTTGATCAGAAAATGTTGCTGAATAAAGTAATGTTTGTCGTGCTTTTGGTATTTGACTAATAATTTTTTCAATATCGTCAATAAATCCCATTTCAAACATACGATCAGCTTCGTCAAGTACTAATAAAGATACATTACGTAAACTTATGTTTCCTTGTTGCATATGATCTAAAAGTCGACCTGGTGTTGAGACAACAACGTCTGCTTTTTCCATAGCGCTGATTTGTGGTCCGTATCCTACACCACCATAGACAATTGCAATTCCTGTTTTTGGTTTAACTAATTGCTTAATTTCACCATATACTTGGTTCGCTAATTCTCGTGTTGGTGTTAATACTAAACACTGCATTCCCACTTGTGGTTCAACTTTTTCTGCGATTCCAACTCCAAAAGCCAGAGTTTTTCCTGATCCTGTTGCTGATTCACCGATTACGTCTTTACCTAATACAATATGAGGAATAGATTCTTCTTGAATTTTTGATGGTGTCTTGATTCCCATTTTGTAAATGGCATCAAGTGTGCTTTGTTGTAAATTAAATGTTTCAAATGTCATGTTTTTTAATTCCTGTAAATTAACTTGAGAAAACTGAGATTATCATGCGACTGCACGAGAAAATGCTTTCTCCATCTACAATGTGTATATAAAAGGAGAGCTGTCGGCTTTATTAATGTTTAGGTGCTAAAATCAGGATTTTAAACGCATCTCCTCACGAGGAGACGAGCCAGTATATTTATAAACAAAACTCCACAAATTCATATATGTAACTTACAATAATACGTATTATTCTACTTTCAGCTGCAATTCATGCAACATGAAACTTATTTGCGAAACAAGCCAAACATAAAAATGCATTCGCATGGCTAGTACTCGTTGCAAGCATTGTTATCTATAGTCCAGTATTTTTTGCAAGACTTGACCCAATTCCGACAGAAATGTACTTCTTTGTTATATTAAGTGGATTCTTCAACGCAGTGTATCTATATGCACTTATGCAAACATACAAAACACAGACATCATCATACCCAATCATACGATGTAGTACAATTTTTATTCCCATTCTTGCATTTTTCTTCATTAAAGAACTCTTAGGCTTCCAAGACTTTGTAGGCATAGTCATTGTACTTGCAGGAATATTTGTGCTACACATTGAACATTTGCGCCACTTTAAATTCACAGCAATGCATACAAGAGCAACAGCATTTGCTTTATTTACAGCCTTTTTGAGTGCATGTTATAGTATTGTTGATAAGATCGGAATCGCTAATGTTGACCCGTTCACATATGAATATTTACGTGAAGTTGCTACACTTTTATTTTTTACACCTTTATTTCTAAATAAAAATAATCTACCAAAAGGTTCGTTCTGAATGGGCGAAAAAAAACAAAAATTAGTATTAGTGCAGTGTGTATGATTGCATCCTATCTACTTGTTCTTCAAGTGCTCAAAAAAACAAATGTGAGTGAAGTGATTGCATTACGTCAAAGCAGTATCTTGTTTGGTGTTGTGTTTGGAATTTGGTTCTTAAAAGAAAAGCACGGCTTCTGGAAAGCAATTGGCGCAATGGTTATGCTTGCAGGATTTGTATTGATCATAATCTAAGTACCACAAGACATATCTGCAAAATAAGTATATAAGTCTAATATCTTTAACTATAATATAAATCAAAACATTTATATGTATGGGTGCAGACCATAATACTATGGTTAGATTAGAACTAATTCAAATATTAAAACACCTTATTACACATAGTGAGAAAGAATTCACAATACGAGAACTATCCATAGTTAGAGATATAAACTACAAATCAGCATACGAAGCGATTGAAAAACTGCACAAAGAAGAAATAATATCCGTAATAAAGAAAGGAAATACAAAACTTTGCAAATTCACTAAAAAGTTCACAAACAGTGTTTACATTTCAGAGAACGAAAGGTTAGAGGATGCACTTACCAACTCAAACTTAAAAGTTATTCATAAAGAAATCCAAAAAGTAAAGTCACAAGCAATTATACTGTTATTTGGATCGTATGCCAAAGGAACACAAACAAAAAAGTCCGATATTGACTTGCTTATAATTTCAGATAACACAAAAAGTTTTGAAAAAGCTATTTCATGGATTCCAAAAAAACTTCATATTACTTCAATAACATATACAGATTTTGATCTTATGTTAAAGTCTAAGGAATTTACAGTCGTAAGTGAAGCAATTAAGAGTAACATCATAATTTGTGGAGTAGAAGATTATTATCGATTTATAGAAAATGCTAAATGAGAAGAGAATAAAGGAAGCTGAATTTAATGTAACTACATATATCACACAAAATCTTCTTAAGAAAATAAATCCCAATACAAGTATAATTAGAATTCTTGAACAAAATGCAAATGAAAGTCTAATCGAAGCACAAAGAGTAGAATCATCCCTTTGGAAAATTGTGATTTCATACTATGCCATGTTCTATATTGCAAACGCAGTCCTCGTTAAAATAGGTTACAAAGTAGGTAATAAAATTGCACACAAAGTAACTAGTGATGCTGTATTTTACTTGGAGCATACTCTTTTTTCAAAGTAATTCGCGCAATAGGTTCTGGTAAAAACATAGTGAAATATCAAGAATACATATTGGCAGGATTTATATTAATAGTATTCTTCCCACTGACAATTACTACCGCAGGACATTTCTTTTCACTACAGTATGGATCCGAACCAATCGTACAAATAAATGTATTACAAGAAGCACCACCAAACTCAGCACAAATTGATCTTACAACTATTTCATATCTAAAAAATGAACTTCACATGTCAATACAAAACGGGAAAGAAACCACAACTAATCTTTTCATCAAAATATCATGTACAACTAAATGCATTGAACCAATAACGAAAAAATACTCAGGAAATGATGCAATAATGAAATTCACACTCCCAATTTATTTTGTTAAAGAACAAAATATAGATTCGAAATTACAAATAGCACTTGTTAGCAATAATTCAGTTATACAGTCCTTTGAAATAAAACCAAACCAGGAGTAATCATTTGAGAATACTAGATTTATATTTCTCAGGAAAGAATGATTTGTCTATACGAACTATTTTTGGATGTAACCCGCGTTTTGCTAATTCAGATTTGAGTTTGTCAGTAAATGCATTTTGATCATACCCTAAACAAATAACGTCTGGATTGATTCTCTCAATCACCGCGTACTTATCACCAGGATGTCCGAGTATTGCTTTGTTTACAAGTTTACTTTCTTGTATACACTTTAATCGTTTTTCTTGTGAGTTTTTTGGAAGGGAACCCTTAATTTGTTCCACTGTCTTATCTAAAGCAACAACAACTATTAACAGATCTCCATTCTCTAACGCTTGTTCAAAAAAGAAGTTATGCCCTGGGTGAAAAACATCATACGTACCAAATACTAGAACTTTTATCTCCGAGCTCATTTCCATTTCTCCTCAATAAATGAACATACCATATGAACAAGTAAGTCAGTGTGCTGTGTGAATGTATGATCTGCACCGAGTACCATTTCAAATTCAACATGTGCAAGATTGTTTGCAAGTTCTTGACTTTGTGGTAAAGGAACAATCCTATCATTTGTTCCGTGAATTAAGAATACTGGTTTTTTGTAGTGTGAAACTTTTGTTACAAACTCTTCATAGTTTGGCCCACCAGGTGCTATTAACGCAATGTGTGAAAACAAATCATGTTGTGCTGCGCAGAGTAAACCGCACATTGCACCTATTGATAATCCGACTAATGCAATATTTGTATATCCCTTTTGTGTAGCAAACGCCACTGCTTGACAAATGTCATGAACTCCTTTTTCTACAGAAAAATCAGATAACTCTCCAGTGCTGTTTCCATGCCCAGTAAAATCAAAACGAAGTACAGCAATATTTGCTGAAACAAAATGGTCAGCTAGTTTAAGATACCTAGGAACTTCTTTATTAGATTCATAGCCGTGACAAATAATAACACACTTGTCAGTTTTTACATCGTGTGAAAAACCCTCTAGGAGAAATTCATTACTTTGGAACGTTACTAACATATGTTAACCACTCCGTGTGTGCTTTTCCATGTACACAATCTGAATATGCTTGTTGTAATTTATCTTTGACATCATGTGACGTACCTAACAATAACTCATCTACACTTGCAATGCCGACAACTTCACTTGCTGTTCCAACAACAAACGCTTCTGATGCATCTTGAAAGTCATCAAGTGTTAGATCAAGTTGATGTACTTCATACTTTAACTCTTTTGCAAGCACCATCATTGTATCTCTTGTAATTCCAGGAAGAATACTGCCAGATTTTGGTGTTAATAATACATCTCCTTTTAGAATAAATAAATTTGCAACTGGACCTTCTGCAATGTGTCCTTTATAGTCAAGTAATAATGCATCATCAAACCCTGCTTCTTTTGCAGAAGTATTTGCAAGTATAGAATTTACATAATGCCCACAAATTTTTGCATCAGTAACCGTTGACCTAGGATGAATTCTAATAATATCAGGAACAGTTAGTCGTAATGGTGTATCACCTAAGTATTTAGACCAAGGCCATGTTGCAATTGCCACATGTGTATTATTTTGTGATGGGTTCACACCAAGTGTTTCCTCATCAAAGTATACTAATGGTCGAATGTAACCTTCATCAAATTCATTTGCAATAACTGTTTCTATAATTGCATCAGTAATTTCGTCTTTCGAATAAGGGATTTTTAATCCAATTGCTTCTGCAGAATAAAATAGTCGATCAACATGTTCAGGTAATCGAAAGATCGCCCGCCCTTTGTTAGTCATATAATAACGAATACCTTCAAATACACCACTTCCATAATGTAACGTATGTGTTAATACACTAATCGTTGCGAGTTTCGGATCCACTAGGTGGCCGTTCATCCAGATTTTTTTTGTCTGCATCATCTTTCTTATCTTCCTTTTTACCTTTCTTCTTTTTAACAGGTTTGGTATTAGCCTCTAAATATGTCTTGTAGCGAATCTTTGAATAGGCAACAGGATTTTTGAATTTCGTTTCCGAATAGTCTAATGGATGACGTACAATTGAGAAGTACACATCATTCGTGTAATTTGGAGGGAGTACTTTATTTTTGTTTTGTTTAAAGTGACGTATCTGTCCGTCTAGGTATGCCTCTCTTAGTGGTTCATGTTGTTCTTTATTCCACTTGATGATCATCGCTTCCACTTCTTCATCAGCATAACCCACACATCGTAAGAAATTTTGAATAATAAACATAGCTCGTTTTTTCCCATCGCTCAATTTGCCTAACAATTCGACAATTGTTTTTGGGAAGAATGTATCAGGGATTTTTTCACTAAAGTCTTCAAGCTGATTTAAGTATTCTTTTTTCTTTTCACTTGTTCTTTGATTATTGACTTCATTTAAGTGTTTCTGATGTGTCAATACATCATATGCTTCAATAAGTAAATGCGCACCCTCATTAGGAGTTGACTTTTCTCGATTCATATAGTCATATCGAGAGAACACGTTATTTTCAACTTTTGCAAGATCACGATCAAATGCCAAAACTTTGTCAGGATTAATAGGGATAGAAACAAGTCCTGATTTTTCATTAAGCGAATAGACTTGACGATATAAGTGTCTGCTTGTAATTAGAATAGTATCAATTTCTAAAACTTCGAATAATTCAAATCGTTCGGTAAACATACCAATATCATTTTCTTCTCTCCTCACTAATTTAGAAGCATCAACTTGCGCGTTTTTCGCAATGGTTTCAACAAGATCATTTTTCGAGAGTTCAGGATGTTTTCCCTGTTCATACTCAAGTAACGTATTTGTAAGTTCGGCATTGTTTACCACGTGTTGTTTTAATAATTCTGCAACTGCGCGTGGTGCCTCAGGAAATAATTGTGCTGTGGGAACACCGTTAAACATTTTTGGAAAGCTTTCAAATGGAACCGCAATATGAAACCCGTGATTTCCGGAAAACTTCACACTTACGTTATTTATTCCAAACCCTTTTAGAATTCTAATAAAAATATCAGTTGCAATTCTTGAGTATGCAAATTCTGCACAGTCAATATCTAAAAGAAGATCCCAACCTGTTCGTAAATCAGAAAGTTCTTTTTTTGACATACCTGTTGCAATAGATAGAGGATTACCCCATAATTCTTCAGAAGCGTGAAAAGACGTTGCTCCTCGTTTAACGAGTTCTAAGATGTCTTGTTCATATTCAATGATATCGGGTCGTTTCGCATAGCCTACGCCGCCATAGGACCCTACAACTTCCTTGTTGGCACTATTTGCAACTATTGCTGTAAGAATCTCTGGTCGCGAGTAATGTGCACGTACGACTGCAGGATCAATTTTTTGATAGACGCCACCCATAAGAAAAGGAAAGACCCCAGTGTTTTTAAACATTTATTATTATAACATAAGACTACAAAAACAAACATTTATAAGAGTAAAAAACATACTTATATTCATGGGATGGGTACAAAAAATTAGCACAGAGGACTTTGTCTGCCTCGAACGAGAATCTAAAAGTATTTCCTCACGCATTGAAAGTCGTAAAACTGATGATGGTTGGATCATTTATCGAAGTCATTATAGTGATAAAGGAATTAATCATACTGAAGAATTTGTTGTGTCAACTGAAGACAAAATGCAGCAAGTAATAACTGCTTTACAACAAGAAACTGTACCAAGTGAAGATTCAATTAAACAGCTTATGTTAGAAGAAAGCCGTAAAGTTGAAGTCAAAATTGAACGCGAGTATAAAGAATACGGCGTTGAAAAATGGAAATTTAATGTTAATCACGATAAACAACATAACTTTGCAATTGTAAGATGTTATGATGAAGTTGATATTGATATCATTTTGCATGAACAATATCGAAAACGAGAAATGCATATTTTACGAGAAATTGTAGATATGTTAGGGTTTGAAGGTATGGAAGACGTTATCAACATGAATTGTTACTATTTTAGCAACTGTGCAAAACGCTCATTACCTTCTCGAGCAAAGGTCGACTCCGATATTGGCGTCGATATTATCTAAATCTTTTTATAGCCTAACCGCTATATTTTTTATTATGTTTATTCGATCAAAGACAGTAAGTCAAAAACAGTACGGATATCTTGTTGAAAATGCCTGGACCGATAAAGGAACTCGACAGCAAGTTAAAAGATATCTCGGGCGTATCTATCTGATTGGAGACACACCCAGTATACATTTACATGAATTTACATTACAAGTACTTCTCGAACAATTACTTACTGATCTTGCAGCTGTTAAGAAAAAAACACATTATGAAGTCACACAAGGCACAGTTATAATTAGTATTGATCTGGAGAACAATAGAGTATTCTCAAAGAAAAAAGATGTCGTTTTAGGCATAAATGAAGGATATCTTTGTTCTCATACAGTAGAAACACTTTCTACGTTATGTAAAACTAAAAAGCATTCACCTGAACTTGTTGCTCAAATTGCTGATGCAGTAGTGAGTGCAGGTATTAGATTAGATCAAGATTCATTTGTTCTCTTTTATCAAAAGAATTTTATGTGATAGTACCATAAGCATATATAGGATGAATTGTTCTCATCTCGCATGAATGGGGGGGAATACAAACACTTTGTGTATCATCGTGAGCAAACACCTTTTGATTACTCCTTATTAGCAGAACAGTTAAGCTGTCAGCTAGGAAGAGATCAGGTTATTGAACAGTCAGGATTACCAAGATCTTTTTTGTCCATCATACCATTTAATGAAAAACCATATGATTTTTTTGCACTAGCTGGTGTCCTTACACCTTTAATTCGTGAAACTAAAACTAGAGCAACTCTAACATATGGACTTGCAACTTTTGGAACGATACAAGGACCTAGTACAAGTGTCTCTTTTTTCCAGATTAATATCTCTAAAACGCTCTTAGTGAGTCCATTGTATTTTCCAAAACAACGTATTCTTTGGAAAGAAAATACACCTGGTAAATGGGAAACTGAACCTGTTGAACACAATGTTGGAAGAATCCCAAGAGATTGGTATTGGACACCTGGAAAATAATAACACTACCCATCTTATCCATACCTTTAAAAACAAGAAAGTGCTACTTGTTACCATGACGAAATATTTAGTAACAAGCGCATTGCCATATGTAAACAATGTCCCACATCTAGGTAATTTAGTCTGTATCATCAGCGCTGACGTCTATACGCGCTACTTACGTCTACAAAAAAGAGATGTACTCTCAATCATCGGTACTGATGAACATGGTACAACATCTCAAATTAAAGCTATGGAAGAAGGCGTCACACCTCAAGAAGTTTGTGACAAGTATTTTGCTATTCATAAAGAAATCTACGAATGGTTCAACACAGAATTTGACTGTATTGGACGAACATCTAGTAAAACAAACCACGAAGTAAGTCAAGAGATATTTATGGACTTACTCAAAAATGGATTCTTATTACAAAAAACAACAAAACAATACTTTGATGAAGAAAAACAAATGTTTCTCGCAGATAGGTTTGTTACAGGTACTTGTCCTCACTGTGCATACACTGATGCACGAGGTGATCAGTGTGACTCATGTGGCAAACTATTAGAACCACGTGAATTAACAGATCCAAAATCAACGTTATCCAAAAGTACACCAGTCATAAGAGAAAGTATTCACTTTTACATTGATCTTCCACTTATTGAGCCAAAACTTCAAGCTTGGATTAAAGAGAAAGAAAAATCATGGAGTGAAAATGCACGTCAAATTACAAAAGCATGGTTACATGAATTATTACAACCGCGTGGGATTACACGTGACTTAAAATGGGGAGTTCCCGTTCCGCTTGATGAGTTCAAAGACAAAGTTTTGTATAGTTGGTTTGATGCTCCGATTGGATACATTAGTATTCTCAAAGAAAATAGAGATGATTGGAAAGATTGGTGGTTTAGTGATACTACTCGTTTAATTCAATTCATGGGAAAAGACAATGTGCAATTCCACACTATTCTATTCCCTTCATTCTTATTAGGAACACAAAAACCATACACACTTGTAGATACTATTAGTGCAAATGAATTTTTGAATTATGCAGATGGGAAATTCTCAAAATCTAGAAACACAGGTGTGTTTGGAGACGCTGCAATGAAAACAGGAATTCCCGCAGATTGTTATCGATACTATTTGATGGCTATTCGACCAGAAAAAGAAGATACGACTTTTGACTGGCAAGACTTTGGACAAAAAATTAACAAAGAATTAATTGATAATTATGCAAATCTTGTTAATAGAGTAATCAGCTTTACAAATAAATTCTTTGACGGAGCTGTACCACAAATTACACAAGATGAAGATTATACTGAACAGTTTGCACAAGTTGCACATCACTATGAGCATATTGAATTAAAACAAGCAGTAAAACAACTTCTTACTATTTCAAAATCATTAAACATCTACTTCCAAGAAAATGAACCATGGAAGACAGTAAAAACAGATAAAGAAAAAGCGGCAAACACATTAGCTGTTCTTGCAAATAAAGTATATGACCTTACAATTGCATTGTCACCTATTATTCCAAAAGTTGCACAAGAAGTGTTTACACAGCTTAATGTGAGTGCAAAGTCACACACGTGGGATCATATTGGAACAAATCCATTACAAGATCATAAGTTAGGAACAGAAAAACCATTACTTGCAAAACTTGAAGCTGATCAGATTAAAAAACTTCGAACACAATTTGGAGAGAAGAAAGATGAATTCCAAGCATTACTCAAAGTTGCTAAAATCGAATCAGTAGTACAACATCCTAATGCTGATAAACTCTATGTGATTCACGTAGACGTCGGAGATCATAAAAGACAAATTCTTTCCGGACTACGAGATTACTACAAACCAGAAGATTTAGTAAACAAACAAGTTGTTATTGTTGCAAATCTTAAACCTGCAAAAATCCGTGGTGAAAGAAGTGAGGGAATGTTACTTGCAGGAATTGCCAAACCAACGGCAGGAAAATTCCAAGGAGAAAAGCAAGAAAAAGAACCTGAAACTGAAGAATTAGAAATTATTAATCCGAAATTCTCAAAGCCAGGTGATATTGTTGCACCTGCAGGATTTGAATCAAATACCGAACTTATTACTATTGATGAATTTGCCAAATTAAAACTAAAAATTCAAGATAAAAAAGTTGTCTATGATGGTAAAGTTCTTGCTACAAAAGCAGAATCATTAACAAGTACATTTGCACAAGGTATTGTTGAATAACTAATTCTCGCCTGCAAATTGAACACGAGCAGCATCTGCTAATTCTTCATCAATTTCTGTGTCACCATATAATACTGTAACAAAAGGTGCTTCTTCTGGTTCTTCAATAATTGGTGCTACAAATGTTTGTCTAGTTTCTGTTTCAGCCGTAATTGTTTGACTTAGTCCAAATAATTGTTTACAACTTCGTTTAGAGAATTCATTAACTACTAAATCACAAGTGTTTTCAGATGCAACATCACGAATAACAAGTTCTACGTAACATGAATCTCGCGTCTGCGTGTCAGTTATTGGACCACAGTATGCCGTATCTTTTGCAAGTAATGCTAATGTTGCATAACAATTAAACGATGCAGAGTCAGATTCAATTTGTGCACAGAGACTTGCCGCTTGTTGCGGATTATTTGCGCCAATAGCTCGAACTTGATCTAATATCTGTCCTGTTGTCAGTGTGCCACTTGCAAATTCCACAGTTAAATCATTTTGATTTGAACCACCACTTGTTGTGCCACCTGGCTGATCGTTAAAATTAATTGTTTGTGCAGAACCTGAACCTGAGTCACCAGGCGAAGATGTATCATCAGAATTTGGTGTTGTATCGTCAAATGCACTAGTTGTTTCTGGTACATCAACAGAATCAGCCCCTGATGTGAAAAGTAATACTGTTGCAGCAATAATAAGAACTGCAGCTAGAATTATAACAACAATTAATACCATATGTGCTGGGTTTCTAGTTGTTCCACCCATAGGTCTCACGTTTGTTTGTGTATACGGATTTGCTCCTTTGTAAGTTTTTGATGCGAATACGTAATCAGCTGCAGTACGTACTGCTTTAGGATCATACCCAGATTTGAACAACGTTGCTTCTATTACTTGCATAGAATATCCGCGTTGTAGATTACGTTGAATGTAAGCAATTAATGTTGAATCTGGTTTTCCTATCATGCTAACTTTTGTTGTCTCACTAATGCAGAAAATGAAAGTGGGTTAATAGCCAATCCATCTTTTGCTGCTGTTGTTTGTACTCCTGTATCACGCTGAATGTTTCGTACGTGTGTTAAAATATCATCCTGGAGAATTTTAATTCCAAAACCAGTAATTATTGCTAAGTTTGGTTTGATCTCAGTTATAAATTTTTTAATATCTTCCAAAGATGTTGTTTTATTTTCTTTTGACAATACACTTGGAAAATTAAGAATTAAGATGTCACATCCTTTATGTTCTTGTACAATATCTTTATCATATACTGATGCACCAACATAAGATACAATAAACTGTGGTGTACTTAATCGTACTCCGAATGTTCGATCACTTGTATCATTTGTATGCGTAGGAACAATTTCAATGTTATTTAATGCAACAGAATCGTCAAGTCGAAGTGGAATTACTTTTTCCAGACATTTTTGATGTAATGGTGACATTGCCGGTTGATATTCTTGATTCCCATCTAGTACTTCATAAGAACAAACAACTACTCCTCGTTTGTCTAAACCACCATTTGTCATAGCGTCAACGCAGGCATTCAAATCACCTGTAGATAGTAAGTCGTTCTTTGTTACAATTACTGCATCAATCTCACGCATACTTACTGCATTTTGTGCAGCTCGGGCAATCGTACCTGGACCTGGATTTAAAATTAGCTTCATTTCATCGTATTCTATTACGATACCACCAGTCGCTCGCGCTTGTGTTCCAGCCACAATTGAGTCTCCAGCTGTTCCTAAAAATAAGATTCTTGCATGCATAAACAACATTTACAAAAATAGGTATATAAATGTTGCGTCGAGGGGTCTTTTATAAAGAAATCAGAACACAGGGGTTAAATAATTCGGCATTATCCCTAAAATATATGAGTCTACTAGGAGCACCACCACAAAACCGAATTCCGCCTTCATTGACAGATGCGTTTCTGGATGATGGAGATGATGAAAAAAGCTATTTCTCATTACTTGGGGCTACTAGAAACCAAAATGCAAGAAAAGATTATCAAAGATGCGAGACATTTTAGGAGAAAATCATACTGCTTTTAATTTACGAGAAATTTCAAAATGGAATCCAACACTGCTTTGGGCATCCGAATATGCGTTTAATAAACCACTTATTGGAGAAAAATCAGGAGTTCATGTATATGAAGACGGCGTGATTGCCCAACTTCATCCAGATGTTGGACACCTAGACACTGAAGAGGTTACATTTGTTTCTCAGAAAAGAAGAGGAGGATCATGGATCAGTGTAGCAAACTATTCCACTGTTGTTGAAGGCGAACATGTTACGAATCCTATGCTTATTAAAGCAAGAATAGAAGACCCTCGTATATGTGCTGTCCCATTTACTCGGGATATGCCTTATGAAACAAGTAGTAATCAAAGTCCTAGTCCAATCGTTGAGCTTGCAACATTTGTTACGCAACTACACGAATCGTCAGTCCGGGGTAAGCAAATGAGTCCTAACAGATTTAGTCCAGACTTATTTCGCATATACGCACTTGGACATATGTTTCCTAAGATGGATACATTTCCGAATCCAATAAAGAGAGGAGACTATGAGTACAATGCATTAAACAAACATTTCTAAATTTGCCTTAGATACATATGTTTAAATAAATATAATCTATCCAATAAACATGCCGGCACTTATTGAACCACCATGCACAAATACTCCAACACTCTTTCCGAGTCTCTTAACATCTGAAGATGATGGAGAATCAAGTTACTTTGCACTCTTAGGGGCAATGAAAAATTCAGAAACTAATTCAACTTTAGACGAACTTAAGCGAAGAAGACACGCAAATTCACCAGCTGTAAATCTTGAATATATTGCAGCATGGGACCCCGTATTACTTTGGTGCCAAGATCATGATCATAATAGTGGAAGTCACGTATATGAAAATGGTGTTGTGTTTAAAATAGATAATAAAGGGTACTTGACAACAAGAATCTTTGAAACAGTAGTACAAGAAAAATACGAAGATGCCTGGACAAGCTTAGGATTGTATAATAATGAGTATACATTAATTCCAGAAAGAACTCATGAACCAGAGCAGGAAAAGAAACCTTTTTGTATTGAAACAATGGCTGAACGAATTCAAAGTCCTTCTGATCTTGCGAAAGTGCAAGGCACACCTTCATATAGATTTGGCGCATGGCTTATTGCATCATATAGATTTCTTCAAGAACCAGATCCTGCAAGTAACTTCTTTCTTGATGCAAATCATTTTCGTGAACAAGTATTAGGAAGACTATTTCCAAAAAAAACAGAATTTCCAGAAAAAACAGC
>JBLINR010000022.1:0-17064 GCA_047639395.1 Candidatus Woesearchaeota archaeon
AGTGAAGGAGCATAAAGCTGACTTTGATTATCATACGTGATACCTCTTCCTGGATGAAAATTAGTCTTCACTGTATCTGCTTTTGCTTAGGGCATCTTTGCAAAAGTAGCAAGTTGTGTAGCAAAAGGAATTGGAATTAACGAAGCTTAACCCATAAGTCGCCTAGTATCAAGTTCAATTTTACTCATAGCATCATCATATGCTTTAATCACCTTAAGATCTTCAGAATCCCCTGTGAGTTGAGGTTTTGATGCACATTGAAACTGAGCATTAACAGAAAAAGCACAGTGGTTATGATTAGGACTATAGAAGTAATGAGGAAGTGTTTCTGCCAAGTGTTGTTTCATAGAAACAGGAATACTCAAACCCATATAAATGATTGCTTTTGTATGGTCTTTCTCAATATAAAAAAATGTATGCTGTTCTCCAGCCCCACAGATATGCGAAGATATTATCCCAGCTTCCCGGTGAGAAATAAACCAAAATCAGCCTGCATAATCGGCTAATTTTCCAAATTCACTTCAAGGCATATGTGTGTGTAGTCAATAAGCTGCGTCATAGGTAAAGGTAAATTATTGCTAAGTAAGAGTAGCCAAAGATACAGCATTCAAAGGAAGCATTTTTAAAGTCAAAACACTAAAATAAGCCTAAAGGGGTATACATATGTCAAGGCTTTCCATCAATTTACACAAAGTTTCAAAGTTCACTAATTTCTCAATTCTAGCACTCTTATTTTTCTTTTTAGGATATCTAGTATCATTTTATTTCCATTTTCTCACAGTTGCATTCATTTTTCTTATAGGACTTAATTATTACTATTTATACATTCAAGAAAAACACACACTATTACGAAATTTTGGGCTCATGGCACAAATTCGCTACTTAATTGAAAGTGTAGGCCCAGAGTTCAGACAATACTTATACATGAGTGATACAGAAGAACGTCCATTCAATAGAGATGAACGAAGTGAAGTCTATCGAAAAGCAAAAAATGAAGATCCCACGCTTTCATTCGGATCACTTCTTGATTTTAATGAAACGGAACTTAAATTACGACACAGTATGTATCCAGTTGATAAAAATGACTTAGAACGATACTCAGTTACATTCGGAGAAGAACGTGGCATAGAAAAAATGTACACAATTAGAAAACCATTTATGATAAGTGCTATGAGTTTTGGTGCATTAGGCGCAGACGCAGTGTACACAGCACGTGGATTTATGCTTGCACTCGGATGTATTCAAGCATTACAATGCGCAAAGAATACATGTCCAATTGGAATCACAACACACGACCCAATATTACAATCAGGACTTGTTATTGAAGATAAAGCAAAAAGAGTCAATAATTATGTAAACCAATTAACAATTGACTTTTATCAATTACTCACAGCAACAGGCTGTAAAAATGCAAAAGAGCTTTCTATAAAACATTTATACATTCCACAAGGGCATACAGTTGAAACGGTGAAGATATGAAAGCATCAGACATAGTTGTTGATGCATTAGTAAAACAAGGTGTAACCAAAATATTTGGTGTTCCTGGTGAAGAAAACTTAGATCTATTGGAAAGTATTCGAAGTTCTCCCATCGAGATGGTTGTGACTCGTCATGAACAAACGGCTGCAATGATTGCAGCAACATATGGGCGGCTTACAGGAAAGATTGGTGTATGTTTATCTACATTAGGACCTGGTGCAACAAATCTTGTCACAGGGATTGCTTACGCGCAACTAGGTGGTATGCCACTACTTGCAATTACCGGGCAAAAAGGCATTAGAGAAAACTGGCAAGCAAACTTTCAAGTTATTGATATTGTTGAAATGATGAAGCCAATCACTCAATACGCTGTTTCAGTTAAAGGTCCAAAAACAATTGGTCATGAAATTAGAAAGGCATGTAAAATTGCAACAACTGAACGTATGGGCGCAGTACACATTGAAATTCCAGAAGATGTTTGTCAAGAACATGTCGACCCATTCTTCCAAGGACAAGTTCCTGGAACTATTCGAAGACCGCAAGCAGCGCAAAAAACAATTGACTTACTCGCACAAAAAATTAGAGATGCGAATAACCCGATTATCATTGTCTCAAGTCGTGCACAAAGAAATATGGTGCGAGATGCATTACGTGATCTTTGTGACACAACAAACCTATTTGTTATCCATACACAACTTGGAAAGGGTGTGCTTGGAGACGATCATAAAAATTCTTTATTTGCATTTGGTATTCACAAAAAAGATTACGTGAACTGTGTTGTTGATAAAAGTGATTTAATTATCACAGTGGGTTACTCCACAAGTGAACACCCACCAAGTGTGTGGAATAAACATAATGAAAAAGATATTGTTCATATTGACTTTACACCGACAGACGGTGATATTTACTTTAATCCATCAATCGAAATCATTGGTGACATTGCAACATCACTTCGTTTACTAAAAGAAACACTTGTTGGCTACCAGTATAATGGTGACTATGAAACGCGTATCAAACATGAACTAGAACACAAATTGTTCATTGATGGGGCAACAGACGATTCATATCCACTTAAACCACGACGAATTGTTGCAGAGTGTAGAAAAATTCTTGACACACACGATATTATTTGTATGGATAATGGGATTTACAAACTTTGGTTCTCACGTCACTATCCAACATACAACATAGGCACATTCCTTATTGATAATACATTAGCAACAATGGGTGCAGGATTACCAAGTGCTATTGGAGCAAAAATTGTTCATCCCGATAAAAAAGTCATCACAGTTTGTGGAGACGGTGGATTTATGATGAACAGTCAAGAACTTGAAACTGCTGTTCGTTTAAAATTAAACGTGGTTGTCTTACTTGTAAATGATAACGCATTTGGATTCATCAAATGGAAACAAAAAAATCACAAATTTGCAGACTATGCATTAGACTTACAAAATCCAGACTTTGTTGCCTACGCAAAAAGTTATGGCGCACATGGATACAAAGTTAATCAGACACAAGATTTACAAGAATGTTTACGAAAAGCATTTACACACGAAGGACCAGTTATTATTGAGTGCCCTATTGATTACAGCGAAAATCAAACAGTATGGAACCAAGAATTAGACGAACTTCATTGCCCACTATAATATCAAAAGGTATCACGATGAAATCAATCAACCCATATACACAAGAAGTACAAGCAGAATTTGAACCTTATACTATGAAATTAGTTGACCATAAATTGCAGATTGCAAGAACTGCGCAAACACAGTGGAAAACAGTTCCTATCGCTGAGCGTGCGCAAAAAATGAGACGTGTGGGTCAATTACTTCGAGATAACTGTGACAACTATGCAAAAATCATGGTTGAAGAAATGGGAAAAACAATTACAGAAGCAAAAGCTGAAGCGCTTAAATGTGCAACAGTGTGTGATTTTTATGCTGACAATGCAGCAGACTTTCTTAAAGATGAACACATACCAACTGATTTTTCTCAAAGTTATATTACATATGAGCCACTAGGTTTAGTATTTGCAATTATGCCATGGAACTTTCCATTCTGGCAAGTATTTCGCTGTGCAGTCCCTGCAATTTGTGCCGGAAACGCATGTATCTTAAAACACGCATCAAATGTACCACGATGTGCACTTGAAATTGAAAAAATATTTTTTGAAGCAGGACTTGCACCTGGATTATTTACAACACTACTAATTGGCGCAAAAGATGCAATGAAAGTTATTGATGAAGATAAAATTGATGCAGTATCATTAACAGGTTCAAACAAAGCTGGTGAAGAAGTAGGAGCACTTGCAGGAAGAAGAATTAAACCTATGGTTCTGGAATTAGGTGGTAGTGACCCATTTATTGTACTTGAAGACGCAGATATTGACAAAGCAGTTGAAGCTGCAAGACAATCACGATTAATTAACAATGGACAAAGTTGCATTGCTGCAAAGCGCCTTATTGTTCGAAAAGAAATTGCAGAGGAATTTACACACAAACTCATTCACTCTTTCAAACAACTTATTGTTGGAGATCCCATGGATCCAAAAACAGATATTGGTCCAGTTGCACAAGAACATTTTGCAAAAGATCTGCAAGCACAGATTGATGATGCAAAAGAAAAAGGGGCAACTGTTGAAAGCGCAACAGTCGCAAGTGATACGGGTTGGTTTATTGCACCTTGTGTTATCACAGGAACAACTGATCAAATGCGAGTTATCAGTGAAGAAGTGTTTGGTCCAATTGCTCCAGTCATTATTGCTGAATCAGATGAAGAAATAATCAAAATTGCTAATAATACTGAATATGGACTAGGTAGTTCTATTTGGAGCAAAAATATTGATCGTGCGGTTGGTATTGGAAATAAAATTCAAACAGGAACAGTTGCAATTAATGAATTTATGAAAAGTAACGTTTCGTTACCATTTGGTGGAACCAAAAAATCAGGTGTTGGCCGTGAATTGGCATACCTAGGTATTCGAGAATTTGTAAATATTAAAACGGTGGTCGTAAAATGAAGCATGCACGAACAATAGAATGGCTTGCAGCATTATTGCTTTTTGCAATGGCAAGTTATATGAAATTGACCGCAAATCCACAAATAGTTGAAGTGTTCACTTCTGTTGGAATGGAACCATTTGGATGATATCTTATTGGAATTATAGAAGCACTTGTTGCAGTAAGTATGTTTGCTAAGCACACACGGCCTGTTGGGGCTCTGTTCGGACTCTTTGTTATGATTGGTGCAATGATAGCACACATAACAGCTCTTGGTATTATGAGCTCGTTTCAAAGCTTCAGTATGGCATTCATTGCCTTAGTATATAGCTTTGGAATAATTATGTTACGTAAGAAAGATGTGCCTTGCTTTGGACATACATTGTGAGCCTTACTTTTTTGTTAACGGCAGGAGATTCATATTACTAAACACATGCGAAACAGCTGTTTCAGATAAATGATATTATTTTCCCACCTGAACATACATTAACTCTTGTTTTTGTTTTATTTTACCTTGATAATGTCTAAACAAGATCAATAACATATCGTCAGGAATCAGGAGCAACGAATTAGTTTGAGCTCCAAGGGTGTACTGTTCAACCATTTTCTCAGGCCAAGAAAGTTTAAAAGTATGAAATCCTAAGATTTTCTCGAGGAACTTGAAAAGTAGTAATGAGTGATTTTGATGATGTTTTCAAAAAATCGTTTAAGAAAATAAAAAATCAGGATCTCAAAAACAGAGTGAAAAAAAAAATTCCAAAAGTTCTGGAAGATCCATGTTTGGGAAAACCAATGCGATATGAACGTAAAGGTACACGAGAGTTATATATTCCTCCTTTTCGATTGGCGTATGCTTTTTTGGAAGATGAAAATAAAATAATATTTATTTATTTGTATCATAAGGATGAGCAGTGAGTTACGTTCTCACCCCTTGTTTTATATAAAATGGGACTAAAATCAGACCACTCTCTCATAAACCTAACATATGCTAGAGAATACCCCTAAAATTCAAAAAAGATCAGGTTTCCACTCGAAATTGTGATGATAGACTAGTGACCTGAAAGAAAAGAATGGGCGTACAGGGATTCGAACCCCGATCCGAGGCTGACTTCGTAATTGCATAATCATCGCTTTCGCTCATCGCTCCAACACTCTGGAGGCCCCTATACTAGCCAGGTTATACTATACACCCATTACTAACAAATAAGACTCAGTCTCCCTTTTTAAAGGTTACCTTGTAATATTCAACATATCTAAGATCTTTGTTTAAAACAAATACTTACATGAATGACTTTACTTACAGTAGATTAAACTACTGTGTTGAATAGATATATCATTTTTATACGTATGCGAAGATTTCCTCCCAGCTTCCCGGTGGGAGATAAACCAAAATTAGCCTGCAAACCCTTGAAGTTTGAAGAACTTCGACGGACCAGATAATCTTTGATTAACTGGTAATCGGCTAATTTTATGATCTCACTTCAAGGCATACGTACAAACTAAATGAGTTAATTATAGATACTAAATGAAGAATAAGCTTTTTAAAGAAACTAATCAAAAATATGCTATGGACTTAGATGATGCAGTATTCAAACGGCGATCAATTAGAAAATACTTAACTATTCCCGTTGAAAAAGAAAAATGGTCCAAAGTTCTTCATGCAGCAGTTCACGCGCCATCCGCAGGTAATATCCAAAACTGGAGAATTATTGTTGTGCGAGATAAACTTACTATTCAAAAAATTGCAAACATGTGTCACAAACAAGTATGGATGGAACAAGCACCTCTAATGTTTGTTATCTGTGCTGATGTGAAAATTGCACAGCAATTTTACGGCATTCGTGGTGACCGATTATATTCTATTCAAAACTGTGCAGCTGCAGCACAAAATATGTTACTTAAAGCAACAGACTTAGGTCTGGGCGCATGTTGGGTGAGTGCATTTGAAGAAGCACGTTTAAAGATCCTTTTAGACATACCTGATCATATCAGACCACAGTCAATCATTACACTAGGGTATCCAGATGAAGTTGTTCCTGAGCCTGCGAAATGCACACTTAGAGAAATTGTATGTTTTGATGTATTTGGAAAATTAGAAAGTGAAGAATTCTTAGCGATTCACAGATTAAATCCACATATTCTCTTAAAGAAAACAGTACATGCTACAAAGCAACTGGTCAAAGATATTAAAGAAAAAGTTAAGAAATAATTATTTTGGTTTTACATCTATAACACAAATTTCATTTACGCTACCAAGTCGCATTGGCGGTCCCCATGTGTCACTTCCAACACATACGTTAAGTACCATAGAACCAACAGTATACTGATTCTTAATGTAAGGGTAGAATATTTTCACTATAAAATTGAAAGGAAATATCTGTCCATTATGTGTATGGCCTGCTAAAAATAAATCAACACCCATTTTTGAAACTTCTTTTATACCATGCGGACGATGATGTAATAATACATTAAATTTCTTGGCAAGTGTTTCGTTCTTGAGTGCTTTTACAAGTTGTTCACCCTTAGACAGGTCATCAACACCAATAAATTGAATATCACCTTTTGTAATTGATTTTTTTAGCCAAACAACTTGTGTTTGTTCTAATTGCGTTTTCACATACCCAATACCTTTGTAGTATTCGTGATTACCTGTTACATAGTATACAGGACAAGAAATGCGTGTAAGTGGAAATAATGTTCCTGGACGTAATTCACCGTCAATAAGATCACCAGTAATTGCAACATAGTCTGGTTTGTATTCAAGCACATGGTCAACAACTTTGTTAAGAAAATCCTGTTGGTGGATCGCACCTAAATGTAAATCTGATATTTGTACAATACGAACCGACTTCTTTACTTTCTTTGAAACCACAGTTACAATTCTTTCATGAATACTTAACGCATTAAGTAATCCGTAAATACTCAACAATACAATAACGAGCGTTGGAATTGTTTTTGGAATTGAAACGATATAAGATAGTCCTAAAAACAAGGCATATACCCATAATCCATTAAATATTAATCCTAACCAAACAAAACTAATTGTTTTGAGAATACGTAATCCTGCAACATATACTTCCAGAAGTCTCCCTACAATAAATAACACACTCAGAAGAAAAATCACCCATATTGGAACAACAAGTGAAAACTCCCTAGAGAACTGTTCTATAACAAAAAGATGTATACTAAAAAGTACAAGAAAAAAAAGAAGGATAACTCCTAACTGTTTTCCCTTTGACAAATGTGACATCATTGTACTTTATTGGCAATTATCCATTTATTAATGTTGTTAAATTAAGATTTATTCTAAAAAATAAAAAGAAAGTATACTACAGCAGTATACTTAGTATATGCAACTTAAATTCTAAACGTAAACATAATTCGTACGTCTTTATTCACACCAATGTATTCAATTTCAAATAAACTCCCATCAAGCAAAAAGTCTGCTGCAATTGAGTTTTCTGAAGTAATTACTGGGAATACAATACTTTGTGTGATTCCGTTTAATGTTACATCTGCACGTGCTTGTACAAGATCACCATCTCGAAGTACAACACCATTTGCTACAGTAATAAATGGATTGTTTGCTGCATCAAAGAAATCTTCACTTTGTAAGTGAGTATTTAATCCGTCGATACCTGTGTTAACACTTGATGTGTTAATTACACCTGCAAGACCAATTACAGTATTTTTTTCTATAACTAAATGTCCATTGTAGATATCAAATGAACCTATATGTTCTTTCCCAGGACCATATCCTGTGAAGGTAAATGAACTTGATTCAATATCAACTGGAACATCACGCGAAACTGCAACTTTTGGTTCCAATGTTGGTTCGATTTCTTCAACAATGTTTAGTTCAAGCTGTGCGCTTGGAACGTCATCTGGTGGCTTTGAACATGCTGTAAATAGTACAACGACTAGTAGTAAAAATAATGTTAGATATTTCATAGTTAACCCTCTATAGAGCTGAACTCGGAGATGTTTATAAATCTTTCTTAGGATGTACAAATGTAAGCAATTTCTCAACAACTTCTTTTGTTTCCGTATAGTAGTCCATAATGGGATCATTATCGTTTGTAGACATAACTTCAAGAATTGCTGTATTCCCTTCAGAGTCTCGTGTTGTTTCAATTTGTGGGCTTTTAGACACCGTGAATAAACGATTTTCAGGAAGTTCATACATTGCAAGTTTGTTTTTAATAATAGTAAGAAGGTCTTTTAATCGATCTTTATCAGCCGTCTCATAATTTTTTGCAGCTTCACTAAAGTTATTATAGATTTCTCGTGGAATATGTAATAATTCTCGTGTACGAGGATTTCCTCCTCGTTTGTCTGCGTATACTCGACCAATAACAAAATTAATTGCTTTACACTTTGCTTCAATGTCATGTAACCTAACTGAAATATTCTCTTGAGAAACTTCAAGTTCTTGTTTTGTTACAAGAAGCCGGTTTTCTAATTTTCTAATGTGATCTTCATACTGTTTATTATTAGTTAAATATTGTTGACTCATTTGTGAATAATCGCTAGATTGTTCTAATTCATCTTGAATAACTTGTTTGCGCATTTTCTTTGCACCCAAAATGTTCGCAAAAATGCTCATACCGTATAATATAATTACTAACCAAACTGCAATTGCACCGCCATCCATACTTGAAATAAGCATGTTTGCTTGAGAAGCGTATGCTAGATAGAACAGTAAAACGAGAAAAAATGGAACAAGCCATAACACCCAGTTATCAGCTTTATGTTCTAAGTATAATGTGATCAGTAATACCACATGAATGAGAATTGGAAGTGTTGCAAGAAATACATTTAATGCAGGAGCACCACTTAAGCCTAAAAAGAAAATTATAATTAATGCATAGAGTAATACTAATGCACCAGCAACTAACTGCTCTTTTGTATGTTTAGGCATAGGTTATTTTTGCTTGAACGTATTTATAAATTAATCGCTAAGAAGGAAGATCTGCTTAAAAATCAATGGAAATTACATGACAACAACTTCTTTTTAGTCAAATACTTCTGATGATATTCTTCAGCCGCGTAGAACTGCGTTGAAGGTAAAATCTGCGTTGCAATTGTCACACCACGCTTTTTCTGTTCCGCATCTTTTGCTTTTTGTGCAAGTTCTTTTTGTTCTTGAGAATGATAAAATATCACAGATTTATATTGGGATCCAATATCAGGACCTTGCCCATCAGCTTGTGTAGGATCGTGAACCTTCCAAAAAGTTTCTACTAACGTTTCATATGAAAGTTCACTTTCATTAAACTCAATAAGAAGTGCTTCGTAATGCCCCGTATCTGTAGAACAGACTTGTTCATACGTTGGATTGTTCTTTGCTCCACCTGTATACCCGACAGTGGATTTTTCCACACCAGGAAGTTTATCAAACTCTGCTTGGACTGACCAAAAACAGCCAGCGGCGAATGTTGCTTTTTGCATATACAACTATAATAAGAATCGCTTTAAAAAAGTTTCTTAGATCATTCAAAAGAATACAACATACAATATATCAAAAGCAACAACAACCCAGGCAAACTGCATTGCTTGTTTATTGAGTTTTGTTTTATCATTAAAATACGAAACACAAATAGTAACAAGACTAAAGTATAAAACAGAAAACGCAAGAACTGACCAGTTGAATAGTAAGAAGTAAAGGATGGTTAATACAATTGAAACATATGCCCATTTCATAGTGTTTTTATCTCCCTCCTCTATTAAAAAAGTATCGCAAGCAATTTCTATCAAAAATGTCCTTGAAGCACTAGACAATTACAAGCCCACTAGACAAGTTCCCGAAACCAGTATATAAAGAAATCAAACCATACATCTAGTTATCAGAGGTGATAAAATGAACTATACAATCAACCCATCCCAAAAAACAGCTGACCTGTTTTTCCAAGTAATAAAACATCAAACTCATTTAGTAAACAAAAAGAGGTACAACTAATGAAACATGACTATGAAACACTACAAGAAGACTTTTACACAGAAAGCTCAATGGACCAAATGCTCGATGATGATGAGATTAACTCAAGCGAACAAGGATTTATGTTAGGATATATGGAGGCCTAAACATGATGCTCACAAAATTATTCAAAAAAGACAATACATTTGTAGAATGGAATGAATATAAACAAACAGTAGACACCATTGCTGAAGTCCGATTTAGACAGCATGTCAGGAGCTCAAACCTGCAACGGATGGGGCACGTGTAAATAGCTTTTTAAAGCATTTCACGTTTCTTTTACTGTATGAAGACGATCAGCAAGAAAGAATTTCTTGAACAAGAGGACTTATATCTTGGAAAGATTAAATCAGGCACAATATTCATCTACCCGACTGACACTATTTACGGTATTGGATGTAACGCACTTATCAATAATCAAATTAAAAAAATTAGAGAATTGAAAGGTAGGCCAACTGCTCCTTTTTCAATAATTGCACCATCAATTGAATGGATACGAGAAAATTGTATCATCACACCCGAAGCACAAGAATGGGTTGACAAATTACCTGGGCCATACACACTTATTCTTAATTTAAAAAATCCAGAGTTCTTATCAAAAGATATTGTAGGCGACTCATCAGCAGTTGGTGTACGATTACCAAATCACTGGATTGCAAAAGTAGTCCAAGATTTAGGATACCCTATTGTAACTACAAGTGTTAATAAGAAAGGAGAAGCATTCATGACTTGTATGGGTGATTTAGACCCAGAAATTGAACAGCAAACAGACCTTATTATTCACGAAGGAGAACTTGCAGGACGACCTTCTAAAATTGTTCATCTCGAAGGGAATGAAGAAAAAGTAATATCTCGTTAATATATCTTCGAGTTCCAAAAGGCTTATAAATAATTTGCCACAGTACCTATAATCCGGGTATGAAAAAACAAACAAAGTATATTGTTGTAACCGGCGGGGTTCTATCAGGTTTAGGAAAAGGAGTTGTATCTGCAAGTATTGGAAAACTACTTTCTGACAAATACACTATTATCACAATTAAATATGACGGGTATCTAAATGTAGATCCCGGAACCATGAATCCAATTGAACACGGAGAAGTGTTCGTCTTAGATGATGGTGGGGAAGTTGATCTAGATTTTGGGCATTATGAACGATTTTTAGATATCACCGCAAAACACGATTGGTCAATAACAAGCGGGAAGATTATTCAAAGTCTTATTGAAAAAGAACGCCATGGGAAATTTTTAGGAAAAACAGTTCAAATTGTTCCGCATGTAACTGGTGAAATTCGCGATAAATTACAAAGCATTGCAAAAAAAGAAAAAGCAGATATTGTTCTTCTTGAAATTGGTGGAACAGTTGGTGATATGGAAAGTGAATGGGTACTTGCTGCTGTTCGCGAACTTATGCAAAATATTGGTCGTGAAAACATCGCATTTGTGCATCTAGGATTAATTCCAGAAGTTGATGCAATGCATCAACAAAAAACAAAACCCATGCAACAAAGTATTAATCTTTTACAACAACATGGTATTTTCCCAGACATTATAATTGGAAGAAGCCGAAGAAAACTTGAAAAATCCACACGTGACAAAATCAGATGGTTATGTAACGTTCCAGAAAATGCAGTTATCAGTGATCCAGATCTTTCGACCGTATATGAACTACCACTTATATTTTCACAAGAGAATCTACATCACGCATTAGCAAAGATTCTTTCCCTTGACGTAAAACAAGATATTAAACCATGGGAAAAACTTGTTCATTCTATTAAAGACGCAAAGAAAAAAGTAACTGTTGCCATTTGCGGTAAATACACAGAAGTTTCAGACTCCTATATTAGTATTGTAGAGGCACTTGTACATGCAGGTGCACACTTAGATGCAAAACCAGAAATTGTCTGGATTGAAACAACTGATTTTGAGAAAGATACTGCAGCAGTGAAAAAAGCGTTAGAAAATATTGATGCAATGATTGTACCAGGTGGATTTGGAACACGAGGTATTGAAGGAAAGATTGCAGCAATCACCTACGCTCGTGAAAATAATATTCCATTCTTAGGTATTTGTTACGGATTACAACTAGCAGTTATTGAATTTGCACGAAATATGTGTGATCTTAAAGATGCAAACACAACAGAAGTTGATGAACATGCAAAAGAACCCGTTGTTGATATTTTACCTGAACAAAAAAAGGTTACACAACTTGGTGGCACTATGCGTTTAGGTGCGTGTGAAGCAGTTGTTGATCCAACAACTAAAGTTGCAGCACTATACAAACAGTGGCGAGGTAGTGATACAAAGGCCACTGAGCGACATAGGCATAGATATGAAGTTAATCCTGACTATCACAAAAAGCTACTTGGAAAATCACTTATCTTTAGCGGAACATCAGCTGACAAACGATTAGTAGAATTTATTGAATTAACAGATCATCCGTATTTTGTTGCAACACAAGGGCATCCTGAATTAAAATCAAGATTAGAAAGTCCTGCACCACTATTCTATGGACTGATAGAAGCAGCATTAAAGAAAAAATAAAATTATGTTCGACCCATAATAGGTTTATCATCTTCTTCTCGTAATGAGAATTTATTTACAAAAATATCAAATAAGTCAGGTTGAATTTTTAAGATATCTTTGTGTGTAAGAAAACCAACAAATTCACCATTGTGTAATACAGGTGTATGTCGTACATCAAAATCATTCATACGCATTACTGCATCAAATATATCCATATCTGGTTGCACATATACAATATCAGTTGTCATGATATCTCTCGCAGTTGTTGTTAGTGGGGGTAATGCCTTTGCTAAAACTCGTCTTGTTAAATCACGTTCCGTTAGAATTCCTGCAAGTTTACTTCCATCCATTACAAGTAAACTTCCTACACCATCACGGTCCATTCGTTTTGCACATTCTTCAATTGTAGAATCTGCAGACACCGTAATCGGCATCTTTGTCATCGCGTCAATAACTCTTATTCCAGTTTGCATGTTACACCTCTAGTAAAAATAGAAAAAACTGCATTGTTTATATACTTTTTGACAAAAGAAGTTATATTCAAAGAATTAGTATTTTTTACTTACATTCTTTTATAAAAGAAAAATAAAAAAAGAAAAAAAATTAATAATTGACTAATACTTCAACATCTTTTCCAAAGATAGTCTTTAAATCACTAAATATCTTATCTTTGATGAAAGCGCGTTGTGGCATTTCAATTTTCACTAATGCTTTTTCAAGTTCGTCAATATCAGAATCAGTTACGTTTGTTAAGCGACCATCTTTTGTGATAGTTGCTTTCATGAACTTCTTCTCTTCTTGATCAATATCGTGAATGATAAATGCAATTGTATCGAGCAAAATAATTTCACCAAATTTCTCACCGTGTTTCACTCGGATTTTCATTCGTTCTAATTCAACACCACGCTTTCGTTGGATGTAATCAACTAATGCCCGAATTAACTCTTGAGATTGGTTTCGAACTTTTTCGATTTCTGACTTGTGTAATTTTCCAGAATCATGATCATCTTTTGCTTTATAGACACCATCAATCATTCGAATTGCAGCTTGAGGCATGTTGCCTTTATCAATAATGAGTTGTTTGAATAATTTTCGTAACTCTTGATCGTTTGCTTTTTTCACACCTTCAAGTTTTAAGATGTCACGCATAATAGTAACCACATGATCGTATGTATGAAGCATTCCTATACCTTGTTGTTTGTCTTCAATATCTACAAACAGCTTTTTTACTCGTATAAGGAATTTTTGTGCATCACTAATACATTTATCAATTTGTGCACCGCTCACTTTTTTTAGTGACCCATGTTCTAATTCTTTTCGAAGTTTGATATTTGCTTCAAGAATTTTTACATAACTCTCTTCAAGCATTTTTTCCTTTTTAACAAACACTTTACGCATTAACTGCGGTGTTTCTCTTGGTGTTGGTGGTGCCAATCCAAATAACATAAGTGCTGCTTGTGAAGGATATAAAATGGACCAGTACGTATCTTCCATACCAATTTCATTTAATTTTAATGCTGTTCGTTCAAGCATTTGTTCACCTGTACTCATGTACATGTCAATTGCTTCAGCTGAAGGTTTCACTTTACCCATTCGTAATAACTGTTTCCAAGGCATAAATGTTCCTCGGTCGTAAAATGGTACACCGTCTCGTAAGAATGTAAAGATAACAGGATTTGCTTCTTTGATATTATCCCAGAATTCTGTTAAGATATATGTTTGAATGTTAAGTTTGTTTTTGATGCCAGTCATTTCTCCTGCCTGCACACCCATATTCATAATAATGCCACGAAGTCTGTCTTTTAATTCAACACGACTCATTTTTTTAACATCAGTATCGTCAATAACAATAAATACGTCAATGTCACTTTCCGCATTTGCTTTTCCTTGTACTAAGGAACCTGCAAGTACGTAACTTACAATGTATTTCTCAAATTTTTTGAGAATCATTTGTTTGTGAACTTCAGCAATCTTGATTGCACTTAACATTCCGTTTTCAAAAACAGGTGCTGCTTGTGCAAGAAGTTGTAATACTTCCATTTTCCCATCATAACAAAATTGCCATAACTCAGTGTAAAGGAGGACTTGAGGATAAATATGTTTATCAACCTCTTTTGCCATTTTCACAATAACAGTTGTTAATTTTTCTTTTAATTCTTCTTTTGTTAGTTTTTGTGAGTCTGAATCATCAATAAGGACAAGAGTATTAATATGATCTTTTGGCAACTTTGTCTTTTCTTCATCAGGTAAATTTGGTTCTGCGACATCTTCAATAGCGTATCCAGGTGGTAATAACGCTACTCCTGAAATATATCCTTCAAATTTTGCAAGAAGTTTTTCATTAAATTTTTCTAGTGTTTTTTGGATATCTCCCATCTTTTTCTGCGCGTCTACAGGTAATTGATTTGTTGCCATATATGAAAGAAGAACGTTTGTGCTTTAAAAAGCTTTTTTTTGATTTATTGTAAATACCTCGTCGATTTGCCTCGATAGCTTTAAATAGAGCAAATATCAAAAATATACTATGGGAGAGAATATTAAACTGCGTGCTTTCCCTCTACGATATAGAGGACTCATTGACTTTGAAACTATCTATCATCGAATCTTTTCATGGATGAACCTCCAACTCATGCATACATATGAAAATCTACATAAAGATAAGGCTGCAGGTGGCGGTCTACGTGAAATTGAAATGTCCCTTACAGGCCTAGTCAAATTAGACGAATTTGTTATGTGGCAAATTATGATTCACATCAAAATTTGGGACGCAAAAGACGTTGAAGTTATGGTTGATGGTAAACCTAAAAAAATGATTCAAGGACGAATCCAGATTCTTATGGAAAATACATTTATTACAGATCATGGTGACTTCTATGCTTCTAAAAGCCCATTCATCAAAAAATTATCACAATTACTTAGTAGAACAAGAAGACGCGATGAGAAACTGTTTCCAGAACAACCCGTGTATGATAAGGTAATCGCATTACAAAACGAATTCAAAAAAATACTTGATATTCCAACAATTGCACAATGACTGAAAAAAACATAGTATTCGAAAATTTAATATTACGACACTCAGGCATATTTGAAATTCGTGTAGTTGAACAGACAATTGTTGAATTCTTCAAAAAACATCAATATAATCCGCACAATATTAAACAAAATGTATCACTTGAGAAAACATACAAAAATCATACACTTACAATTGAGGCGGCACGTGCCTATCCAAAAACAGTTGATTCAAATCAAGTAACAACTACAATTAAGTTTATGAAAGTAAAACCTTGTTTGGTTGATGGTACAACAGGCCAAGAATATGCTCAAAAAGGAGATATTGAAGTTTCATTTTTCGCAGTAACAAAAGGAGAACGTGCACTTGCAAATGCACACACACCATTTAGATATTTCGTATTTTCTATGTTTAACGTTCCTGCAAGTCGATTCTTTCTGAAGACATTTCTACAAAAATTCTTTGGCCGAGAAAACAAGGATCCAGCAGTAGAATTAAAACAGACGGTAAAAGAATTATATGATGAACTATTTATGCTTTTTCAAGTAAAGGAGTACACCGAACATGCCAGATGAATTCATACAAGTCTATAACCGACAAATTGACTATAAAGGTATCTTTCATATTCAGGAACTCTACGACGTTATCTTTGAAACATTAAAGCATAAAGGCTATGACCGATTTGATAATGTGCAAGATGTACGTAAATTTGAAGAAGGAATAACACTTGATATCAGGTCCCGCCCAGAACGCGAGCTTACAACCACTGACAACTTTGTTGTCAAAGTAAACATTAAGGGACGTAAGCTAAAAGAAGTTGATGTGACAATTAATCAAACAAAGAAAAAATTGTTTCAAGGCGAGATCAGTATTTCTTTTATGGGAATTTTATATATTGACGCCCATGATAACTGGGCAAAAAGTGGATTTAGTAAAATGTTACGAATTATCGCATATCAATATGTGTTCAAGAATTGGTATCGGCGACTTGCACAATCTGGCGCAAAAGATGTTGATGATGTGTTCTATAAGGCACAAGATTATCTGAATATTTCTTCATATAGAAAGCACCGTTA
>JBLINR010000023.1:0-16875 GCA_047639395.1 Candidatus Woesearchaeota archaeon
TCTTGTCCTCCCATTGTTGGATAAATGTTTTCAAGTGTGATCATAATATCTTTAATATCGTCACTTGGTCGTTCTTTTCTTGCCGTTTTTGTTCGTTCAAGTGCATACATACCAAGTTCTGCTGCTGACTCAGTTGTCCGTGCTAATCCAACTTCTTCAATTGTATCTGATTCACGAATTTGACGTAAGAGCTCTCGGGCTTGTCGACGTCCGGATGAAGATGACTCTCGTCCGAAAAGAAACGTTCTTTGTGCTTGATCGGCTATGTATTTGAAATGTTTAATAGGATCTTCATATTCTCCTGTTTCTCTATTTTGAATTTTATAATTTTCCCATTCTTCTTTAGAGACATTTTTTTCAATTTCTTCAAATTTCTTTAATTCTTTATTTGCGTCATTCCACTGTGAAAGACCTCTGTGATAATGATCTTCATACTGTCTTCCACTACCAAGTGCACTTTGTACTTGCTCATACATTTGCTCTTTAAAGAATTGTTTTAATACGCCTTTGAATGTTTGTTCATCACTGTATTCAGGATGTGCTTCTTTTATTTCTTTAAACTTATCTTGTCTGTATTCGTGGAACTCAACTCTGTCAGTTTGAATATTTCCTTCGACATCAGTTTCATACAACTGAATACGAGCATCGTTTTTAATTTCATCAGGGTACTTATCCCAATCTTCACCGTATTTTGCTTTATGCTGGTCCATCAAATCAATTTTTAAGACATCGTCATATGCAAATTCACCGTTGTATGATTCTAAATATTTAATATTCCCTTTATCGTCTCTCTTAGGAGTTGGTGTGAAAATAACTTGATTTTCTTGAACACTTTTAATCATTTCACCTGATTTTTTATCAACGAGATAATACTGTGCTTCTTTATCTTGAAGACCATATTCTTCGAATTTCCATTTGTCTCCTTCTTTATTAAATCCGCCTGCACCTGGTGCATTTGATCCAATAGATCGAGGGAACTCTCCTGTATGAACAACAACACTTCCACCATTAACTGCTTCTGCGGCAAAGTCAATTGCTTTCATTGCTTCTTCTTTGTTTTTTTGTTGTTGGTTTCGATCAAAGCCTCGTTGCCCTAATCCTGATAATGTAAATGCAGGACTTGCGTGTGTTGTAACGTCGACATCACTTACTTTAATTAATTCACGAATTGCTTGCTTTTGATTAATATCAAACTGTTCGAATGTTGGTTGCTGTGGACTTCCTCGTCCTGTTCCGGGAGCACAAATTTCAATACTTCCTGCACCTGACCAAATCTCTGCTTGAATTGCTTTTACTGGATCTGGTTGTGATTGATCAACCCATTTAGTAGTACCAATTTGACGGACACCAAATAGTGGTTTTGTTTGTAACGAGTCAGTTTTGTATTCTCCTCTAGGGTCGTGGTAAGTCATCGTCTATATGTGTGGGCATTTTTTACTAATTTTTCTGCCTCGGTCATAAGTTTATTGTCATTTCGTTCGTAATCTGCTGTATGACCACCACCATCCTTTTGTTCCTTGTATTCTTGGTGCGGCATATTTGGTTTGTAAATGTTATCTTGTTCGTTTGATTTGTATGCTTCTGTTGGTCCTGATTCTTTTGCAATAACATACTCTTCTTGTTGTTCTTGATTTTTTGGTTTCTCTCGTTGGACAAGTTCTTCAAGTGGAACAGCCGGCGCTTCTTCATCAACTTCCTTTTCTTCCTTGTCGTCCGTTGTTTCTTCTTCGAGTAGTTCCTCTATTGACTTCTCTTTGTGTTGGATCGCAAGTTCTTCATCCGAGACTGGCTGTTCTTTTTCCATATTACCATGATATCATCTTATGTGATTTTTTATAATTTTTATAACATTGCCATGCAACAAAATCTGCACCTCTTGAACTTTTCTGATTAGCCTTTTCAGCAGCTCTCAGATCCATTGCAGGATTTGATTGACTTGAAAAAAAGCTTTTATAGAATTCTTTTGAACCTAACATTGGCCCAAACAACTCCGCAATTCCTTTGAATGGTCCAATAATAAAATCAGCAAGGCCTTCTTGTGCTGGTTTCACAGTTGTCTTCTTCTTTTTTTCCTCTGCTTCTTTTTCTTTTCGCTTATCAAGTCGTGAGAACATTCCTTTTGGAATTTTTGCTTCTGATTCTTTAAGATATCGTTCAATATCTTCGCCTAAGTATTCAAGTGCATCACTTACTGAAGCATCAAAGTCTGCATACATATCGAATGCTTCTTTTTCTCTATATTGTTTGTATTTTTCAATCTGTTCACCGGACCAACCGTATGTACGAATTGTTGCTTGTGTTTTTCCAACATGCACTGGCCCTTTTTGTTGCCATGATTCTTTTGCATGAAAACCCATTTGTGGACGAGTACGATACATGAAGTGAAAACTCACAACGCCGTAGATACTTTTCTTTGGATCTCCTGTTTCTACTGCTGGTTTAATAACAAGTGTTTCAATTTCACTTACTTGTGTTTCGAATGAATTGATGAGATCTCCTGAACCATCGTATTTATCACTTCGTTGAAGTGCTTTAATATTTCTTAAGTATGGTGCGATCCATGCCATATACATTTTAATAACTTCAAAATGCTGACGTAAGTATCTAATTTGAAAACTTCGTTTGTTAATTAATTCTTGATGTGTATTTACTTTCCAAATTCTAAATTGATTTAATTTTCTTTCTAACGCTGCAAGAACTGCTTTGTTAAATTCGAGAGAGTTTGAATAATCAGCGATCTCTTGCTCATTATTAAACGGTGGTGATTGGAAAAATAAATCCGGAAGAATAGTGAATCCGACCTTTTGTGCCATTCCATAAACTGAACTTGGGTTTTGTGTTCCCTGTTCTACGAGTGTGATCCAAATATCTTTAAGAGTACTTTCTGCAATTTTTTGAGCGTCTTTACTTTTTGCTGAATTGCTATCTAAATAATATTGAAGCCGTTCATCAAGTTGGCGTAATTCTCGAACTAACGCAAACATATCTTTGAGTAACTTACCCATTGTTGCTAAATAATTAGATGCTGTTGATTGTTGTGCACTTAACCGAGATTCAGAATCACCAAATGTACTTGCAGCAACACTTGCTGCGTGAGAGTCAACAACTTTAATTGATTGTGTCATTTGCTGAGCAATTACTGCATGATCAACAAGCCAATAATACATCTCTTCAACTTCTTGTTCTTCAGATTCTTTCTCGATACGAAATCGTTTTACTGGTTTTGGAAATCCAGTAAATTGTTTTGTACCCCACACTTCAGTTCGGTCAGTAATAGTAGGATCGGACGGGCCTTTACGTGAACCAATTTCCATTTCTTCGGGTGTAAAGAAACCAGCATCCTCTAACCTCTTTATTGTGTCTGTATCTGAATGTAACATGGTGTTATCTTGCAAGTATGATAATATTTCCAGTAATTCGTACTAACTGTGCTTTTAATGTTGAAAGTTGTTTCGTAATGTCCTCTTTAGAAACTGTGTCTGCAAATGCTTTGAGCATCTTAACTTTAATGAGTCTTCGCTTAAATACTTGCTTTTGAATCTCTGCAAGAGTAGTTGGAGTAAAGCCATTTTTTCCTACTCTGACTATTGGCTCTAAATCATGTGCTTTTTTCGCTAATTCCATTAATGTTGTCATAGGGATGGTAAGAGGAAGTTTATTTATAAAGCTTTAGTCGCCAAGTACTTAAAATTACTACTGTGTAAGATCAACTACTACTAAAAATTCATCGTATTGTATCTCAATCTATGTATATTTCGCCATACCAAATCCGAGAACAGATTTACACTGCGGACATATTGCCATACTAGTATAATACTTTAGAAATTAATCGCAAGTTATAGTTTATGAAGAATTTAAAAAAAAGATTTATCCACGAACAACTTGGCTGTTTCCTGCAGGGAGAAGTCGAATAATATCATCAAGTTGACTAAACTCTAACTTCTCTCGAATAGTCTTTGCAAGTGCACTTGTTTTTTGAGAACCAGGAATAACTCTTACAAATTTCTTACAATGTTTTTTCACAGCAAAATCACTTCCTGACATTAACACACCTGCTTCATCTACACCAATGTATAATTCTAATTTTGGATGAACATATTGTGTCTTTCCATAAATCATAAATGCGCCCTTAGCAAGTGATTCGCCACTTTTTGCTTCTTTACTTACTTGTTCAGGTTTGACATAGAATACGGCGATACTTGCAAATCCTTTTTGCCAAGCTCTTGAATAACATCCAACACAAACTGCGACATCTTCAATATCTTCAGGTTTTGCATCTTGTCCGTTCTCAAGAACAAAAAATGGTGAACCTGCCATGTCTGTGTGTAATACGAGGTCATTCGCATTAACATGTTTTTTAATAAGCATTTCATTTGAAGTTGCATCTTTTCCACCAACAGAAAGCAGATCATTTCGTGTTTTTGTCCAACGAAATTTTGTTTCATACCATTGTTTTTTTCGTGGAGCTGCTCTTGTCACTTCAGCTTCAAGTATTTTTTGTTTCGCAATATCAAGTCTGTTTTTAGATTCACGTAATGCTACATACAGGCCTTCGAGTTTCTTTTTAGCCTTTTTAGATTTATCAAAATAGGTTGCTGCGTTATCATGCAATGATTTTGTATAGTCTAGTGTAACTTTCATATTAATATTGAGAACGTGGTGTACTTATAATACTTATGACAGTTGCTTCCCTTCAGAACGTGTGTAGTCATATGTGCAGTTTTTATTTTGTTCAAATTCATCACTGACAATGGATACAACTTCTTTAAGGATTTTTTCAGCACTTTTGAACTCACCACATACAATTCGGATATTATAAATTCCTCCGCCACCGTATTGGACAACGAGGTTTTCAGTATCAATTGCGATTGCTTTTGCAAATGTTGTTTTAATGACATCTAGGCTTTCACCGTCAAAGCAAGTAATTTTGAATTTTGCTAAAATTTCAACTTTTGGTGGTTTAATTCTCTGCAGAACAATTTCGTGTAATTTTGCATGTAATTCTGGATCGAGTCCTGTGTTAGTAAGTTCATATTTCTTTTGAACAAAGTCATCAAATGCTTTATGAATAAATTGATAGTTATCTTTTGCAAGTATTTCAACAAGTGCCGCATATGTTTTTTTCAGATCTAATTTATTATCTGCACAAAAAGCTTCAATAATCTTTTCAGCTTTTACTTCTTTATTCATTTGCCCGAGAGTTGCAATTCTCTGCCCTTCGGATACTCGACGAAGTGAAACATCTACATGTCCTTTTTCTTGGTCACAAGATAAAACTTTACAGATAATTGTTTTTCCTTCTTTAACAAATTCTCTTAGATTTCGAATACGACCTGGTGATACTTCACTTATGTGGAGCATTGCAGATCTAGAATACGCATCAACTGTAACAAAGACAGAATGATGATGAATTTTGGTTACTGTACAAACAACGATCTCCCCTTCTTGAGGAAATCCTTTTTTATTATTGAATAACATGATTGTGATTATTCGTAGATTTCAACGATTCGAGCATGAACCTTTGCTTTTCCACCAGTTGTTGTTGCAAGTTCTTCACCACATACTGTACATGATACTGTGCTTGCAGCTTTACCGAAAATTACTTGTTCGTTCTTACATTTAGCGCATCGGACTTTGATAAACTTTGATGATGGTTGCTTTAGATTCATATTAATTCTACCTTTTTCGCTCGAAATGTGTTTCTTTTCACGAATTGTTTTTTAGTTTCTTGACATTCAAATCGAATATCTGTTTTTTTACTTCGTTTTTTTCCAGTCATCTTAAATTTCGAGATTGGTGGTCTTGAACCGTATCGGCCCAAGTTTCCAGTACCTTTACCGAAATCTGTTCGAGTTTTACTGAATTTTCCCATGGGGTTTGAGGACCCAGGAGTACGTTTTTTAGCGATAATGATTTTCATTTCAGTATGCTTACGCAATACTGGATTATATCTTCGAATTAATTTTGGAAGTTTCATAACAGACGTGAACAATGGCCTATTTATAAATCTTTTCCTGCACGAGGAAAGCAGTGCCTATTTTACTTAGAAAGTGCGATTTTTTGCTGTTCTAGAAGCAATTTGGCAACGTCGTCTGAAAGTTTAGTCAGGTCGTCTTTTGCGAATGGTCCATATGTTTCCATGTCTGGTCCAATAAACTCAGGGATATCGCTTAATACAACGTAAGAATGTGTTTCTGAGACCTTTTCTTCCTCTTTTGACAGATCGGGTTCTTTTGTGACAAATTTCCCATTAAATGGTACTTTCATTGAAAGTACTTTCAGAACAAGTTCCTCTCGGTATTTTGTGAATAAGTCAACTAATTGTACAAACAGTTCATTTTCTTCAGCTAGAAGGTTTCCTGTGTCAATAATACTAGATAATGTTCGACTTTTATCTAATGCGAGCATTGAGATCTTTTTTTCTCGTCTACTATAAATTTCATGAAGAATTTTACGTACGTTACGTAATTGTTGGGCTGTTGCGTCACTTTGGTTAATTCCATAAGGACTATTTTCTTTATCAGTTCCAACGGGTTTGTTTTTTAATTCAAGATAGCTGACAACATCAGCAAAAAAAGATGATGGTAATTTTGAAAGTGCAGTCTCACTTCTTTCTGCACGTAATACATCGTATAATTTATCGTATGTTATATTTGTTGTATCGCTCATATAGCTACTTAACCCCTAAAAAAAGAAAAAGAAAGACGCTTTATATATGTTTTGCGTCAGAATTTAAGTGGATCACTTAGTTAACACTTGTTTCCCGTAATCCAGCATCTTCTCATACGTTTCTAATGATACGCAAGGATCTGTAATTGAGACTCCTTTACATAATGGTATGTCTTTAATGGATTGATTTCCTTCATGTAAGTGCATTTCAATTCCTACGCCTCTTACAGGTCCTGCAGGGTCTGCTGCGATTTGATCGAGTGCTGCTTCATATGCTTTTGGTTGCATATTATAGTCTTTTTTTGGCCATGCATTACCATGTGCGCAATCTATTACTATGGGAACACGATGAAGCCCTTTCTCTTCTAAAACTGCAATCGCTGCTTGAACTGACTCTGCGTCATAATTTGATCCGGTGTCTGTTCCTCTTAGAATTAAATGTGCTCCCATATTTCCTTTTGTATCGTATGCTGCAGCGAGACTCGCAGTATTAACGCCAGTAAGTACTGTTGGTGACTGTGCTGTTTTAATTGTTGCAGCTGCAATACTAATATCTCCATCAAGAGGATGTTTAACACCTACGACTCCTGCTGCACCTGATGCAATTTGTTTATGTGTCTGAGACTGTACTGTTCTTGCACCAATGGTCATGTAAGATACTAGGTGTCCTATGTAACTTTGTAGTACTGGATCCAATGCTTCGCTTGCAATTGGTAGTCCGATCTTTAGCACATCCATCATAAGTTTGTAACTTGTTTTAATTCCTTCAACAATATTATTTGATCCATCTAATCCGGGATCATACATTAGTCCTTTCCAATCTTCCCCGTTACTTCTTGGCTTCTTAACCATTACTCTTTGTAGAATAAGCGCTTCTGGATGTCTGTCTGCGATTTCCTTATGCTTGCGTGTAAGTTCGAGAAATGTTTTGGGGTCATGTGCAGAACAAGGTCCTGCAAAGACAATGTATTGTGGGTCGTCATCTAATCTGGTTCCTGTTAAGATTCTTTCTAACTTTTTTTTGGTACCTAAAACTAAATCTACGACTTCTTGTGTTGCGGGGTTTGTTGCAATTACTTACTCAACTGTCGGTAATTCTACTTCGTTTTCAACTCCTTGGTTAAATAATAGTAAATCAAATGCGTCCATATATAATTCTCCTGTTTTTCTTAATTGTGATTTGGTTTTGTAAATACTATTTAGTTGTTTGTATTGTTTTAGAAATCCTTGGTTATATGGTCCGATGGTAATTACACCAAAACCCAACTTCGCAAGGACATAAAGTCTATACGAAGAAATAGAAATCAAACAGACACCAACAAAATGATTGTGTATCTGTAAAACTCATAGAAATAATTTTATCCTTAAACTATATAAACTTTGCGTCAGATATTAAGAAACTTCAAAAGATAACTGCATCAAATCCATTGAAGTTTTTAGATCTTCACCAGTAACTTCAGTACGTAAACTCATTCGTGCGTTTGCTTGTGCTAAACGGATAACGCCAACAATTGTTCGAGGTGAAATTTCAACAAGGAACTCTTTTTCCTTTTCTTTAATAAGTCGAGACCATTTTGCAATTTTCTCTTCAAATTCTTGCGGCATAGCAACATCTAACTGTTCAGCATGTGTTACGTACTCTTGAATAAACTCTTTATCCAACTTAGTTAATGTTGTTTTCTTTCCACGCACAATGTGACGTGATATATCTTCGAATCGATCTAGATTTGGTTTACGAATCATAAATACTAAATGAAAGCGAGTTAAGAGTGCTGGGTCAAAAGGTATCTGTTTTTTTAAGATGTCGATTGATTTTCCTACAAAACAATCTCCTTTTGGATTTGCTGTTGCAATAACTCGTACTCGTGCGTCAAACTGCACATTGATGTCTTTTTTAGAATAAGAAACAAAACCTTTTTCCATTGCGTTATACAATGCTGCTCGATCTTTTTCTTCCATAAGATTTAATTCATCAACTGCACAAATTCCTTCGTCTGCAAGTGGCAGTAATCCTTTATGTGGCTCTTTTCCAACAACACTCACTGAAAGTCCAACGCCACTTGTTCCGCTTCCTAAACCGAACGTTCCGATTGGATGTAACTCTGATGTTGCACGAATAATGTCTGTCTTTCCAGTTCCTGGATCTCCGAGTAATAGTATGTGTGCGCGTTCTTTTGCGAATAATTCTAATGCACATGCTCGTTTGATTGCTTCTAATCCTAAAATATTGGGTGCAATAAGTGCAGGAATAATGGACGGTGCCTTTGTTGCAAAGTCTTTAAACATTTCTACAAGAAACTTTTGTTTAATGTGTTTATTTACAGAGCTAATAAAATCAGCATATTCTGTTGTGATTCTGCGCTTATGAAGCTGTGGTATGGATGTATTTGGAATAATAGTAATGGGATATGCTTGTTTTGTTAATTGGTAATCATTAAATTTGAGAATCTTTTTTATCTTTTGTAACTCTTTTTTATTGCAATACTGTGTAAGAAATAGATAATCTTCCTTTCTTTTACCAAATAATGGCAAACTTAGCTGTATAAGCTGGATAATATTCATAAGAGTTATTTTTTACCTTTGGAAACAACTGCTTTGTCGCTGATGATTCCGGAAACACCTGTGGAATCTTCGATTGTGATCGTTAAAGAATCTCGTCCCCACATAATGTCTTGTAATTTTTTGATAAGTTTCTTAGCTTTTTTCGCTTCGTCGTTATCGTCAGTTGTATCTCGAACGCCTTCTAGAACTTTTTTAGCTCGAGTAAGTACGCCTTCTACGTTAGTAATGTACCCATTTGATAATTCCGTTGAGTTCATAGTCATAATTCTTGGAAGTTTTACTGTTGCTGATGCGCTTTTAACAACACGCACAGACATATCTTCTTCACAAGTAACTGGGAATGTAATTTTCACTGGATCACGCTTTTCAGCAGATTCTACGTCTGCTTTATGGTATTTACATCCAGCACATGTCATAGAAAAGAGATTAACAAGCCCAAAATAGGGAATCTCACGTTCGCTGTCCATAAGTGTAAGTTTTTTTTCATTACAGAAAGGACATAATTCTCCACGAATCATTTCAACATTTTCACTTGCATTTTCACTCATAAAATTGCATAATCGATACGGGTTTAAATAGTTTTTTATGTTTGAGATTTTAAAAGAATAAAGTTTAAAACACGAGCGTGTTGTTACTTACATATGCGTGTGCTTATTATTGTAGATAAAGGTCTTGAAGATGCAGCTTGTTTAGAAGTCAAAAGACTCGATTCTTTGCTAAAACCCAAACAAATTGCGGATCAATTAGTATCTGTTGAAGCTACATCAAAGCAAACGGCACTATTAGTGTATAAAATGCAGACTGCAATACGCATATTATCGTTATTGCATGAATCTTCTGTTGATAAACAAGATCCAACGAAAGTTGATTTATCTGAGTGGATTACTGGAAATGAAACAATAAAAGTTGCTGCCAGTGGGTTTGATGATCCAATTGCAGTCTCGCGAACATATGGGACACATCTTGCTTCTACGTATAATTTGAAAGCTGATATGAAAAATCCATCATTACGTGTTGTTGTGTATTCTATGCAAGACACCGTGTATGTAGGTATTGACTTATCTCAAACAAACTTATCAAAGCGTGAATATCGCGTGTTTACACACAATGCATCTCTAAAAGCAACAGTTGCAGCAGGTTTGTGTTATCTTGCAAAGATCACGCCAAAGATGGTTGTATTAGATCCATTTTGTGGCGGTGGTACAATCAGTATTGAAGCTGCATGTATACTTTCTGGAAAAAGTCCACGATTCTACGAGAAACATATTTTTGGTTTTTTATCACTCAAACCATTTGGTGATATTGAATTAGATCAATTTGATACGGATGCTGAAATTACTGGGCGTATTCAAGGCTATGACTGTGAATTCAAATATGTTGACTCTGCAAAGAAGAACGCAAAAATTGCCGGTGTAAATAAGAAACTCTATCTTTCTCGTGTTGAAGCAGACTGGTTAGATCTTAAGACTGAGAAGAAAAGTGTTGATCGTGTAATTTCTTATCCTCCATTATTTTCAAAATACGATGATAAAAAAACAATTGCAGCATATGATGAATTCTTTGATAGAATTACTCCATTACTTTCACCAAAAGGACAAATATTGTTCTTAACAAACGACGCTGATAAACTTGAAGACTTGATTCCTGAAGAATTTGATTTTACTGTTCGTGATGTGTCTATTGGAAAGACTGATGTGTCTTTGTTTACATTAACTTTATCTAAAAAATAATATTTTAAAGGTTTGTACAAAAAGTACTTCTAATTTGAGAAACTAATGCGGTGATTTCACAACGGCTGTTGATATTCGTCGAGAGGCTTGCATGAATCAGCCTCTCTCCTGATCTTACACCAAGGCATTAGTTGTTTCGTTTACTGTCTGTATAAGGTTATGTAATAAGAAAAAAAGGAGAGGAGTAAGCCACCTTCTGTTAGTTCTCACGAATACTCATGAACGAACACTGGAAACATTCAACTAAGCGCCTCTAAGGACTTGCACCAGCAAGGACAGCCGTTTCATCCGTTCTTTACAATAAACTCGATGTGTTATCTACTGCGTGTTACCACACAGGTCAACATCTCATAGCAAAATAAAGTGGTATCGTTTCTGTTCTGGAGCCATGTATTACTACATCTTGGCTTACACCAAGTTGCGCTTGCGGTGGGTGGACTTTCCCCAGCATTTCTGCCGTCAGTTTCCCTCTCTCCTTAGATGTTGGTAATGAGGATTGATTTAAAAAGCTATTTTGGATTGAGGTCAGTCCATGGTGGTGCATATTTCTCATCTAATATTTCAAGAGTAGCATGAGTCTTGTACAAACCTTCAACTTTTGAAAGTAATTCTTTACTTGCCTTTTGTCTGAATGTAAATCCTGCTTTATAGTTGTGGTTTCCCGGACTTGGTTTTTTTGTGATCAAATCTTGTTCTTGGATCTCGGGTGAATCCCATATCGCTTAATGACTGTCTTAGCTGCATTTCCAAGACTGATGCTGTGCTAGACGCGTTGGGATACCCATTTCGATCAGAAACAAGATAAACTTCTAGAGTGTCATCGTTGGTTTCGTATCCTAATTGTATCATAAATAAAAAAAAAGAAAAGAAGTATTTAAACTTAGCGTGTTCCTGCGATTTCAGCAACAGGTTTTCCTTCACGAATATCAATAACCGTTGTTGAGTCCTCAGCATGGTTGTGTAGAATAGTTCGTACAACTTGCTTGAAGTCTTCTGCTCCACGACTAGATGGGGCATAGGCGAAAATTGATCGCTTTTTCCGAACTGCTTCTTTAAGTTTTGTGTTTACACGTACAGGTACGGTAACTTTTTCATAAAATAGATTTTGAATCTCAGAAAGACATTCTCGACAAATCTTATTTCGCTTATCATACATAGTTGGAACAACATGTGTTATTTCAATCATATGCGCAAAAGATTCATTAAGTTGTGCAATTGATTTCATAACCTTCTTTGATGCATCCACTCCTAAGACATCTGTTGAAACAGGAATAATTGCTTCGTCACTAAACAAAAGAGCATTTTGTGTTAGTAGTCCGAATGATGGTGCACAGTCGATGATTACGTAATCGTAGTCTTTTAAGTCACTCATTTTTTGACTTAATAAGTATTCTTTCCCTGGTTTTGTTGCAAGTGAAATTTCCGCTTTTGTCATTTCATCACTTGATGCAATAACGTCCAAATTTGTTGCAATATGATGGATGCACTCTTTTGGGTTTGCGTTCTCAAAAAGAATATGAAATAAATTTTTCCTTTCTTCTTTCAACTGAAAACATGTTTCCATATTTCCCTGTGGGTCTATGTCAATTATTAGAACTTTTTTTCCTGATCGAGCAAGTCCTGCTGCGATATTTACTGATAGTGTTGTTTTTCCAACACCGCCTTTCTGATTGATAATACTGATCTTTTTCAAGAATTATTCACCTCGTTGTTTTGTTTTCTTTCAAAAACATAGTTATGATCTGTCACATATATATAAAGCTTTAGGTCTTTTAGTGTATTAGTATACGAAATTGCACACTGTGTGTGAATAGAGCTTATTTGTTGATCTTATCAGTTCATCTAAGGAATCTATTGGATTAAAAGTTGTGTCGTGTGCAACATATGATTCAACAGCTATGGTGTGGTATCTGTGAGAAAGTTTACTATTTGTTCGCTCAATATCTTTTTCAGGAGCACCTGCGAAATGTTTTTTTTGTAATCCATCTCGACGACTTGTTACTATCCATGCGGTAATTGAGTTTTGCCCTAATTTCTCAGCAACACTTTTGTGATGTCTATCAATTATTCTGTAATACTGTGGATCAATTGAATCTTGAATAAGAATAGGGGGGATTTCTGTCTTACCTTTTTCTTTTATTATTCTTTGATATCTCCTAACTACTTTCGTATCAAGATTAGATTGTGAAGGAATCACCTATTTGGGATCAAGCGTTACTATTTTCCCAGGATTATAACAATCTAACGAGATCTACCATCCGATTACTGTATCCCCATTCATTGTCATACCAGCTGACAACTTTAATGAAACGTCCATCATCCATGACGTGAGTCATTTGTGCATCAAAGACTGATGAATGCGGATTACCAATAACATCAGATGAGACTAATGGATCTTCAGTATATTCTAGAACGCCTTGTAACTGATGTGCTGCAACATTTCTAAATAGATCATTAATAATTTCTTTTGTAACAGGAGCTTCAAGCTCACATACAAAATCAATTACAGAACCATCTGCTGTTGGCACTCGTATTGCAATACCATCAAGCTTACCTGCTAATTCAGGAATAACTTGTGTTACTGCTTTTGCCGCACCTGTTGTTGTTGGTACAATATTACATGCTGCTGATCGTGCACGGCGTAAATCTTTATGAGGTGCATCAACAAGTCGTTGATCGCCTGTATATGAGTGAACTGTTGTCATGTATCCTCGTTTTATACGAAAGTTATCGTGAAGAACTTTTACAACTGGCGCAAGACAGTTTGTTGTACAACTTGCATTGCTCACAATGTGGTGTACATTTCTGTCATATTGATGTTCATTAATACCTTTCACAATAACAAGATCACAATCAGGGCTAGGTCCTGAGATAAGAACTTTTTTAGCACCTGCATCTAAATGTTTTTGTGCTCCTTCACGTTTTGTGAAGAATCCTGTTGATTCAATAACAACATCAATGTTATGAAAAGCCCACGGTAACTGTGATGGGTTTCTTTCTGCAAGTACAACTAATTCTTTTCCATCAATGTATAATGCATTTTCGTCATGTGTAATTTGCCCTGCAAATCGACCATGAACTGTATCATATTTAAGTAAATGTGCAAGTGTTTTCGTATCAGTTAAATCATTTATTGCAACAACTTCGATGTCGGGACACTGTTGCATAATTCTAAATACTGTTCGTCCGATTCTTCCGAATCCGTTAATTGCTACTCGTACCATGTTCATCCCTCTTTTGTTCTAATTGTTTTTCAACTTCGTTAATTTTAACTGTAGTTTTGATTACTGTATCAGGGTTCAAACTCATTGTTTGAATTCCGCACTCTACAACAAATTCTGCAAATTCAAGATAGTCACTTGGGGCTTGTCCACAAATTCCTATATACTTACCTTTTCTATTCGCAATTTCAATTACTTGTTTTACAAGTTTTTTTACAGATTCATTTCGCTCATCATAAATATGTGCAACTAATTCTGAATCTCGATCAACTCCAAGTGTTAATTGTGTAAGATCATTTGTTCCAAGACTATATCCGTCCCAAATATCTAAAAATTCTTCTGCAAGAATAACATTTGATGGGATTTCACACATTCCCATAACTTGGAAGTCGTCTTCTCCTTGGTGAAGTCCATTTTCGTTAAGAACACCGATAACCTTTCTTGCTTCGTCTAATGTTCTACAAAATGGTATCATAACCTTAAGGTTTGTTAATCCCATTTCTTTACGGACTTTTAATACTGCTTTACATTCAAGTGCGAATGCCTCTTTGAATTTAGGATCGTAGTAACGAGATGCCCCTCTCCATCCAATCATAGGATTGTCCTCTGACGGTTCGTAGTCTTTTCCACCAACTAGATTTGCATATTCATTTGTTTTGAAATCACTAAATCGTAATATTACAGGTTTAGGATAGAATGCTGCACAAATACGTCCAATACCTTCTGCGAGTTTGTCGACAAAGAATTGTACTTTGTTTGGATATCCTGCACAAATGTCATCTAATTCAGCTTTAAGTTTTTCATCTGTAAGCGAATCATAATTGAGTAATGCCAATGGATGCGCTCTAATTGTGCTGTTAATAATAAATTCTTCTCGTGCAAGTCCTACTCCGTCATTTGGAATAAAACTTTGTTCAAAGGCCTGTTCAGGATTTGCCAGGTTCATCATAATTTTAGTCTTTGGTCGAGGAATTGTTCCTAAATCAGTAACTTCTTTTTCAAAATGAAGTAGTCCTTTGTAAACGTATCCGTCATCACCTTGTGAACAATCAACTGTAACATCTGCACCAGGAGGTAACTTTTCAGTTCCATTATTTGTTCCAACAAGACAAGGAATTCCTAATTCTCGTGAAATAATTGCTGCGTGACATGTTCGTCCACCTCTGTTTGTAACAATTGCGGAAGCAATCTTCATGATTGGTTCCCAATCAGGGTCAGTCATATCTGTAACAAGTACTTGTCCTTTTTTGAATTGTGAAATATTAGTCACATCTTTGATAACATTAACTGAACCTTGTCCAATTAATTCTCCAACACTTTTACCTTTAAGAAGAACAGGACCTTTTTCTTTCATAACGTATTTTTCAAGTTTGGTTTTATCTTTTTGTGAATGTACTGTTTCTGGTCTAGCTTGTACGATGAATAACTCTCCTGTTAGTCCATCTTTCGCCCATTCCATATCCATTGGTTTATGGTGACCTACTTTTTGTGAATAATGATCTTCAATAATACATGCCCATTGGGATAGTGTGAGGAAATCTTCATCACTAATAGAGAAACGTCTTTGATCCTCTTGTGCAACAGGGACGTTTTTTGTAGGAGCTCTTTGATCTGTTGTATAAATCATCTTAATTGCTTTTTCTCCCAATGTTTTTGAGATAATTGGCTTAAAACCTTGTTTTAGTGTTGGTTTGAATACATAACATTCGTCTGGGTTTACTGCACCCTGTACAACATTTTCTCCAAGACCGTATGCTGATGTAATAAAGACTGCGTCTTTGAATCCTGATTCTGTATCAATACTAAACATAACTCCGCTACTTCCAACATCACTTCGTACCATCTTTTGTATAGCAATTGAAAGTGCAATAGAAAAGTGATCAAAGTTTTTATCAACACGATAACTAATCGCACGATTTGTGAAAAGGGATGCGAAACATTTTCGACAAGCATCAATAAGACTTTCTCGTCCTCGAATATTCAAATATGTTTCTTGTTGTCCTGCAAATGAGGCATCAGGTAAATCTTCTGCTGTTGCACTGCTTCTTACAGCAACATCTGTGGACTCACCATATTGTTTACACATATGTGTGTATCCTTCAAAAATAGCATCATTTAATTCTTGGGGGAATTCAAGAGTTCGAATAAGCTCGCGTACTTTATTTCCACGTTCCGCTAAATTATCCATATCTGTTGTATCAAGATCCGAAAGTATATCTCTAATTTTCTGTTCAGCGTTTGTTTTTTGTAGTAAGTATCTGTATGCATAAGCAGTTACTGCGAATCCATTTGGAACTTTTACTCCTCTATGTGTAAGTGATCTATACATCTCACCTAAACTTGCATTTTTTCCGCCTACTAGTGGTACATCTTCTATACCTAATTGATCAAACCAAAGAATAAACTCGTCCTCTTTTTTCATATACTTCCCCTATAATTGCCATGTTGTGACATATAGTGTATTTTTCTCGAGAACGGTATTTAAATTGTCTGTACCATTTATGAATAGTGATAGTATAACTTGTTTATTTTAGAGAACTTTATTCCTTTTTCTTACTAGGTGATTTTTTGAGTGTTCGAATAGTAAGTTTGTTTTTGAGCATATAACTATTAGGCACGTGAATGATATCGTTTGTTTTGTGAGTTTTAACTCGTGTTTCTAGAATATCTTGATATATGATTTTTCCTTTAAC
>JBLINR010000024.1:0-16565 GCA_047639395.1 Candidatus Woesearchaeota archaeon
GTGGGCGCATTTTCAACGGCATTTAAACTTGCGATTTATTGGCACGGGATGGAAGATCTAACATACATAGAAAGAACTTTTTCTTATTTGCGAAATGAAGATTATTTATAATTAGTAAATCTATTTGTGTATGTCACAACTAAGTGGAGTCAAAGATACTATAAAAAGAAATCCCATAGGGGAAAATCTAATTTACAATAATCGCATCTTCTAAATACGGCTCGATTTGGATCGGTTCATCTTCCACATCAACTAAGACAACATTGACCACTTTCGCCAATGTATCCAATTCATTTACTCGAAGTAAATTAAATGACTTTGTATATAACAAATCATCAATAAACAAACTTCTTTCAACTACTGGTTGCCAATAGTATCGATATTTACCTGCTCCTTGTGCAACATTCACAGAATGATCAATTAGGCCACGAGAAGTGACATCTGTTTTGTTTATTGCAAATACTAAAGCTCCATTATATCCTTCGTCATCGTCGTAATTGTTGCTGTATGCTGGAATTACAAGTAATTCTTTTTCTTTGTCAAACAAGAATGCTTTATGTTCGAATAATGCTGAACTTCGTGCGTACTTTTCTTTTGTGACAAATTTTGCAGTTTCAATCGGTGCTGTTACATCAGAGACGTCAAAGAGTGAGATTTTTAAGCCCGTAGTTCGACCATCTTCATCAGCTTCTTGACCAAGTCCAATTATTGTATCTTTGTCATACGGATGTAAGTATCGACTGAATCCTGGAATTTTTAATTCTCCAAGTATTTCAATAGACGATGCGTCAGAAAGATCAACCACAAAGAATGGATCAATTTGTCTAAATGTTACCATATAGAGTCGTTCTCCAACAAATCGTGTTGAGAATATTCTTTCTCCTTGTGCAATGTCTGTTACGCTATCAATGACTTCTAAATCTTCATCAAGTGTGTAAATCACACTGCTTGTTTCTCGATCTTCTTTACTAGTGACTGTTGTTGCAGTTCGTAGTACTGAATCATATTCATCTAATGAAAACTGATTTACAAGTGTTCCACCAATAGAACCAATAGCAGTTGGTTCAAGTTGTCCGTCTGTCACATCAACTTTTGTGATAACTGTATAACTCGTAAACTCATATTGGTCCATTGCTTTTTTGAGTTTTCCTTCAATTGCTTTTTCTAGTGATTCTTGATCTTCTTTAGATAATAAAGAAACGTATTTGTTTAGTAAGTTCATTACTTTTGATTCTTTTTCATACTCTGAGAGTATTCTTGAATCAATTTCATTAATTGCTGCAATCAATCGTTTTGTTGCAACGTCAACTGTTGGTTCAACAGTCTCTTTGAAAATTGTTTGTCGAATTTCCCATTCGTTAATGTATTTATTTGAAACAGCGTAGATTGCGTTTTCTGACATGTACACTGTTTGTAAATTGTCAACAGCAAGACTCACTGTATCATCTACGTTTCCAGTCTCAATATCAAACGTTAAAATATTTGCATATGTTACACGATCATATGGCCATGGTGCAATAAATACATCTCTTGGTGAAATACTTTCTCGTACAGTACCAACTGAAAAGAATGGTAATGTTTGCATAGCTGGTGATGATTGTGTAATAAGATATACCGTATTTCCAATCATTCTTGATTGAGAATAACTTCCTTCTAATGATGCTTCATTTTGTTTAACTGGGTAATTAGGATCTTGTACATTATATGTGGTGATTGTTGTACTACTTGTACTTGTGTCGTAATCATATGACCATTGTGTTGTTAACACTGCAAGTGTGTTTCCTTCTAAAAACAAAGCGCTAACAGTATCGTTAAATGTAAGCTTACTTGTGATTTGTGTTTCTTTTCCTGCCTTTAAGATAAATACGGTTTGCCCGCTGACAGTTACGATAATATCACCATTTGTTTTGATAATATCTCCTTCGTCAATACCTTGGACTTGTACATTAGTTTCAGAATAACTTCCTGAATTTTTCACTGCAGCACCATCTGATGCGGATTCTGCCATCATTGGCATACTTGTATCAAATGTTCTAAAGTTTCCAGAATTGCTACCTTGTGCGTTTGCTGCAATAAATGCAATTGCTTCTTCAACAGTTGCAAACGAATCTAAATCTTGTGTTTGATCAGGATTAAAGAATTCTGTTTGTACTTGATGTACAATTTTCACTTCTTGCGGTGCGCAGGCTGTAACGAACAGTAGTATAAAGATTAAAAGTAGTATTTTTTTCACATAATCACCTAGTGATAAGAGGTATTTTTATGGTTTATAATAGTTATGTACATTTAGCCTTTGTTCTGAATTCATATAACTGTTTCGGGTTTTCTAATGGCGCTAATCCTTTCTGTTCTAAAGATAGGCGCATAAGATCTTCCCATTCTGGCGGTACAATAACTACACCTGGATTCATTCCGTATGTAGAGACGCGTGATTCATAGTCGTAACAGAGTTGCTCTAAAGGATTTCGAAAGCCAGTTCGAGTATTATAGGAACCTGTACGTCCAACTAGTTCTTTATTATTGAGTATGATTGCTGCAACAGAATCTTGTTTTTTTGAAGTCCAGTTACAATACAATATAACTGGGTTTGCTGATATATCAGCGACTGCTGTGGATCCTATAAGTCTTCCTAATTCCTGTACACTTGTTGGAAACGAAAAATAAATATCATTTAATAGATATATCTGGACATTTGGAGTTAATGAATTAAGATTTGCAAGATGTGCTCCGCCTTCTCTGTTTATTCTTGGTTCGCGAGGTATTTGAATTTCAACATCCTTATGAGTAAGTGCATCTCGCTCTGCTTTTGTGAATCCGCAATAGGTTGCTGCTTCTGACATGCTTATTATATAGATACAAGTGTATATAAAACAAAAACAATCGACTTCTTGCTATTTACTAAAATCCAAACCTTATTTTCAGAAAAAAACAAGAACTATGCGTTTTTGCGGTTTTTTATGCGTCGATTATAAAATAATTTGAGAATATACAGTAACTATGCATTACACTGAACTACCAAGAGAACGTTTACTCAAATTAGGGCCATCAGTACTCTCTGTACTTGAATTACTTTCATTACTGCTTGCAACAGGATACGGAAAAGATGATTATACACAATTAGCAAAAAAAGTATTTGCTCTATTTGAAAATTCGTCACAAGTTGATGTACATACTCTTCTTACAATCAGAGGAGTCGGACCTGAAAAAGCATCACGATTTGTTGCAGCACTAGAATTAGCGAAGCGACTCGAACAACCACAAAAAAAGAAAATTGATCTATCTTCAGCAAAAAAGGTATTTTCATATATCTATCCTCAATTAAAAGATGCAAAAAAAGAACATGTACTAGGATTATTTGTGGATACAAAAAACAAATTGATCAAACAGGAAACAATATTTATTGGCACGTTACATGCAAGTATCATTCATCCTCGTGAAATTTTTTATGAAGCAATCAAATGCTGTGCACATGGGGTTATCCTTATTCATAACCATCCCAGTGGCGATCCTACGCCAAGTGAACAAGATGTGGTTTTCACAAAACAACTTTTTGAAGCAAGCAAACTTCTTCAAATAGAATTAGTTGATCATATTATTATTGCTGGGAAGACATATACAAGTCTACTCAGTCAGAATTTTGATGGTGCAAGATAGGTTTCTATAACAGCGACAAGTATCTAAACAGTATGAAGACAGGTGTAGATCCATTACGAGAACATATTCGAGTTCTTTATGCCAAGGCAAACAAAACAACTGATCTAGAACATTCTGCGTGTACTTGTGCTGACGCTCCTCCGTCCTTTATTGCTGCATTACAAGCAAAGCTTCCTGAAAGTGTACTTGCTGCATCTTATGGTTGTGGGACTGTTATGCCCTCTGACTACGAAAATCTTCGAGGATTGCGAATAGCTGACTTTGCAGGTGGTGCGGGTCCAGATGCGTATGTATTACGATTACTTGCAGGACGAGGAGGTCATGTTACAAATTTAGATATGACTCTTGAACAACTGCAAAAAGCGAGACGATACACAACTCAATTCTTAAAAGAAAATAACTTAGCACCAAATTCTCTTATTCATAGAAAAGGTTATATGGAACTTGCACGAGGAATCGGTTCTGGAACGATGGATCTTGTTGTTTCAAACTGTGTTGTAAATCTTTCACCTGATCCACGACTGGTGATGCAAGCAAAACACCGTGTTCTTAAAATTGGCGGTGAACTTTATTTTTCTGATGTTATTAGTGATCGCAGAAATGATCATTTACGTGACGATCCTACATTAGTTGCTGAATGTATTGGGCGAGCTCCATACGAACAAGATTTACGTGACGCAATGCTTACGGCGGGATTCGGGGACGTACGAGAGATATCTAGAGCTGTCATGACTAAACCTGATCAATTAAAAGACGATCCTGCAACGTTTTACAAAGTTGTTTGGCGTGCGTTTAAGTTACCTGAGATGGATACGTTATGCGAAGATTATGGTCAATTTGCTATTTATAATGGTAATATAAAAACAAGCCCAACTTTCTTTGTATTTGACGACCATCATATATTTGAAAGAGACAAACCAATACTTGTTTGTCGTAATACTGCTCGTATGTTGGACGAAACAAGATTGGCAAAATCATTTACTGTTTCACAACCAATAAGACACTTCGGAGAGTTTCCTTGTGGTCCTGCACCTACAGGCGCAAGTGGTTTAGAGAAAAGTTGTTGTTAGGAAAAAATAATATCTTCAATTTCTTTTAGTTTGGTTATGTTAAGTTGATAAGCTAAACCATACTTGGTTTTTCCGTAAAGAAGAACAAGATTTTCTTTTAGTAATTCTTTAAGCCCGGGTTTGATTAATCCTTGCAAATGTCTTGGAACTCCTGATTGCAATCTTTCGTACAGAATATGGCCATGAGTAAATGCATTATGCACATATAATTTTTTGATTATGTGTTTTTGTATTTTATGCAAGTAACTATGATGCTTCATATCTTAATGATTAAATTATGAGTTAAAAATACGTTGAATAAAATTCCAAATCATGGCTCTTGAAAGTTTAAAACGAATATTATATAAATTACTATGAAAATTCACTATTATGAGTGAAAAAACAATTTTCTTGGAAACATTTGGTGATTCACCTATTCTTAAAGTGTTGGACTTCTTAATTGTGCATGACGATTTTGATTACAGCATGACTGACATTTCGCATTATTCGCAAGTTGGCTACTCTACTTTGAAATTATTTTGGAAATCACTTGTTGATAAGAAGATAGTTGTACAAACACGAATAGTCGGAAAAGCAAAATTATATACATTATCAAAAACAAACCCTGTTGTGAAAAAATTCAAAGATCTGTATTGGGAGACTACAAAAAAAGGCGTTAGGAAAAAAGTAGTTTCTTTGTAAATCAAAGAACAAAAACTATTTAAACCTCATATGCTTTTATATTCATATGATTTGCAACACATATATTAAATTCTTTAAGACAATAGCTGAACCATCTAGGGTAGAGCTTTTATTTCACTTACTCCATGAGGACATGTGTGTCAGTGATTTGGCACTAAAAACAAAAAGAGAACAGAGTAGTATTAGTCATAGTTTAAAGATTCTAAAAGATCGCGGGTTTGTTATTGTAACAGTTTCAGGCAAACACCGCGTTTATTCACTAACAAAAGAAGGAAAAACATTATTAGTAACAATGGACAAGCACATTAAAAAATATTTTCACGGAGAATGTAAATGCAAAAAATAGGAATTTGGATAGTTATACTGGCGCTCGCAATAGCAGCGTGTACACCGATGGATCATGATAACATGATGGATAATGATCATGTTGCTGGGGATGAAAATCCTGATCACGACTTTGATGATGCAATGCTTGAGCATTGTAAACAAATGCCAGGGATGGCGGGCTGTGATGAATTAGTAAATGGTCATGACGAAGAGTATATGACTGACAACCATGCACATGATGATGCAATGCTGACTCACTGTGAACAAATGCCAGGAATGTCAGGTTGTGAAGATATTTTATCTGCGCACGAAGGAGAACATAAAGAAGATCATGGTCATGATGGATTAGAACCTTGTTCTGAAGAACCAGGTACAACATGTCATCACGATGTTTCTTTTGCAGATACACTATTAGAATCATTTGAAAATGGGTTTTTACCTGAGTTAGGAGCTACTCTTGCAACTGCACCACAACTAGTGGATTTAGCTGAAGGAGACACATATCAATTAACTGCATCCATTGTACAAAGAAATTTGAACGGACAACTAGTTCCAGGGTATGCATATAATGGTATGATACCAGGGCCAGTGTTACGTGTTGAAAAAGAAAGTACAATAACGGTTACATTTACAAACAATATTGATCAAGATACAACTGTACACTGGCACGGGTTGCGTCATGCAAATAAAGATGACGGAGTTCCTGGTGTAACACAACCTCCAGTAAAACCAGGTGAGTCTTATGAATACACTGTATACTTTCCTGACGCAGGATTATACTGGTATCATCCGCATATTCGAGAAGATTCACAACAAGGCTTAGGACTTGCTGGAACGATGCTTGTTAAAGATGGAGCAGTTCCAGTTAACGCTGAACATGTACTTGTATTAAGTGATATTTTACTAGGCACAGAAGGATTAGTTCCTTTTGGAGAAGAACATGCAACACATGCATTAATGGGTCGTTTCGGAAACCTATTGTTAGTTAATGGACAGCCAGAGTACAATTTAACTGCAAAGAAAGGAGACGTACTTCGTTTATATTTAGCAAATACTGCAAACGCAAGACCATTTAACTTTTCAATTGGAGCAGCACAATTAAAATTAGTCGGTGGTGACTTAGGATTATACGAACAAGAAGAATTTGTTGATTCGATTATTATTGCACCTGCACAACGATACATTGTTGATGTGTATTTTGAATTTGAGGGAGAATATCCTATGCTTAATAAAAACCCAGAAAAAACATATTCATTAGGTGTGATTAAAGTTGGAGCAGAAACATCAACTGATGTATATGAATCAGACTTTACTACTCTTCATTCAACATCAAGATTATTTAGCACAGAAACATTAGATGCATATCTTGCACAAGAACCAGACTATGATTTAGAGTTAACGTTAGATATGACTGGTATGATGATGGGTGACATGGATCATGATATGGACTCAATGCTGGGAAGTAGCGCAGGAATTGAATGGGAAGATGATATGGGTATGATGAATGCTCAGTCAACAAGTGAAACTGTTACTTGGATTATTAAAGATAAAGCAACAGGAAAACAAAACATGGACGTTTCCATTATTGCTGACGTTGGTGATGTGATGAAAATCAGATTAGAAAATATTCCTGATTCGATGCATCCGATGCAACATCCAATACATATTCATGGACAACGGTTTGCAGTCATTGCAGTTGATGGTGTGGCAGTTGACAATCTTGTTTGGCAAGACACAGTGTTAGTTGAAACAGGAAATGTTGTTGACATTATGGTAGATGTAACAAACCCAGGAACATGGATGATGCATTGTCATATTGCAGAACATTTAGAGGCTGGTATGATGGTTGAGTTTATTGCGAATGAGTGATTGTTGTGAGACACCAAACCCGCGGTTTAGTAAAAAAACGTGGACAGTACTAGGAATATGGGTTGCTGTATTTGCAGTATCCTTTTTACCTTTTTTTGCAAAACTCAATGCAAGTTTCCTTTCTTATCTTTCTTTGATTTGGTGGGCAATAATTTTAGGCTTTTTTATTGGAGGCGTTGTTGACTATCTTGTTCCTGATGGATTTATTGTTAAATACTTAGGGCAAAGAAAGAAACGATCATTGTTTTTTGCAGTTATTGCAGGATTTTTGTTATCTGCGTGTTCACATGGAATTCTTGCACTTGCAATTCAACTCTATAAGAAAGGTGCAAGTACATCTTCAGTGATTACATTTTTAATGGCATCACCTTGGGCAAATTTACCTGTTACAATTTTATTGTTTGGTTTCTTTGGATTACAAGCACTTTGGTTTATTGGAGCAGCGATGGTCATTGCACTTATTACAGGTGCGGTATTTATGTTACTTGAATCCTTTGGCTGGGTTGAGTCTAATCAAAAGGAAATCTCTGTTAAAAAATATACGTGGAAATTAGGAACACTATCTGAATTTACAAAAGGAGTTTATCGTGGAGCAGTATCACTTGCTGATATGGTTCTTTGGTGGATTTTAGCTGGATTTTTAGCAGCAGTTGTTATTGGTGCGTATGTACCGAGTCATATTTTTATGCAATACTTTGGTCCAACATTTACTGGTTTATTATTAACACTTGCATTTGCAACTATTATAGAAGTGTGTAGTGAAGGAAGTAGCCCAATTGCATTTGAAATATTTCGTCAAGTTGGAACGCTTGGTAATCCCTTTGTGTTTTTAATGGCAGGTGTTGCAACAGATTACACTGAAATTGGATTAATCTGGACGAACATTGGAAAACGTGCTGCCATTTGGTTACCTGTTATTGCCGTTCCACAAATAGTTATTGTCGGATTACTTTTTAACACGTTTTTGTAGATACAGTTTTTTTATTGTATCTGCAATAGGTGAGTTTGTGATTAGAGAAGTATAAAGGTGATGATTTACTTATGAGATGGACTATGGACAATATCAACTCTCGTGCCTGCATATCCTTTTGGTCCCATGAGATGGCGTAATGCAATTTTACTAGTTCCTTTCTCAGTTCGTAAAGTTGCATCGGGCATATTATCATAACCTTTATGTGTTGATATATTGAAGGCAAGTTCGGTATGCATTATGCCTGCAGGTTGATCTGATTCGTAGTTTACTGTGACAAACGATAAACCATCCGAAGTGTTTTTAACATCGATATTTGATATACGAGAAATCGGATGATAACGACCACTGAATTCATCACCTCGTGGTGTGATTTTCACTAGTGTTTTTTCAAGTAAACTTTTTCTGTAACGCACATGTGCTTGGTTTCTGTCGCTTGAATTTATACTATTTATTCTTACTCCTTTTCCTGAAACCTGAGGCTCAATATTATATGAAACATCTTCTGACTGTCTTTTTACTGAGAAGTTTAATTTTGGAATAGTCGCACCAAATGCTCCTGAAGGAATTGTTCTTTCAAATTTGTATGGGCGTCCATCTTTTTGTAAGTATCCACGAATAGTTGCTTCTTTGCTGTTTGCAGATGTTACTTCAAACCCTGCATATGCAGAATAAGGTCCATTTAAATTGAGTTCTGTTTTAATTTTTGCAACAGCTTCTTCATAATCAAAATGGACCTGTGTTGAAAATGTTCCAAATGATCTTGGATCTTGTATAATTCCAATTTTCCACTCTCTTGCATCTGAACGTACATACACTTCGCCGTCTTTCTTTAATGAGCTAAGTGTTATCGGAACAACAATAGTATTTGTTTTTCCTGCTCTCACTGTTTTTGCATTTATGAGATGTGTAGTTAAACTACCTAAAAGCTCCATGCCTCCATAAGAAACAGACGCGATAGTATCAATTGGTTCTGCGCTAGTAAATATTAATGAATGTATATTAACTATATTTTTCCAGTTTTCTCCTCGATTTTTAGATTTATCTTTATGTTCTGGCGAATGAAATGTTTTAATTGGTGAGCTTGTAAGTAAAATGGATGTTCTTCCATTATTTTTAGTAAGTGTTGGTTTGATAACATGACGAATGGTACTATATGGGTTAGTAGTCGTTAATACTCCTGTCATTGACAAGTCTTTGTGAGAATCACGATTAAAAGAAACAGGGATTGATAATGGTTTTCCATCTTTAACAACTTCTATATGTGTAGTGATGTTTCCAGCAATATTATCATAGGTGAAAGAAGGGCGAATATATTCTACATTTCCAATTTGTCGTAATTGATCTTGTAACGTTGGTGCTAAAGGGGTGGGTTTGATTACTTGTGTACCTGTAGTGATCAACAGTGTTGCAAGAAGTGCTGGTTTGAGCGCATTTTCCACTATCTGTTTAACATTACGTCCTGTTTGAGATAAATATTTCGTAAAGTCTCTTAATGGGTTTCGAACAAGATGCTCTAACGGCTTTCTTTCTTCAGCAAAGTCAAATTCGAATAAATCAGAAATAACTGTAGGTTTAAATTGGTCAATTGGTTTTTTTAGTGTTTGAGCAAGAAGTGCTTCTTTTCTAGAATATGTGATACTTTTTTCTTCTGCTTTTTTTGCTAGTCCATCTGTTCGATTATTTGCTCTTCTAATTTCTGCTTCAATCCCTTTAGCATTTGACCCACTTCTTCTTTTTTCTTTAGTTAATTGTGATTCTAGATTTTCAATTTCAGTTGGATGTTGAGCGTTTGCTTTAGATGCTAAATTAGATGCCGTTTCAGCTTCTTTTACTTCTCCGTCTAAGACTTGAATTTCCTGTTGTTTAGTAAGTGCTCTATAGATAGTTTGTCGTGCGGGTTGTGATCCAGACGATGCGTCAGATACTAGAGGCATTACTTCTGCGCTAAGTTGACTGTCTTGAATTAGTTCTTTGAGACGGCAATTAACTGCAGATAGATGCATATCAGTAAGATGTTGAGTAAGATCCTTTTTTGTTTTTATTTTGCCTGTATCCGCCGTGTCACTGGGAAGTGATACTTATTTATAAAATTAGTGCATCCATCCTACTTCCCTCGTCGAGAGAGGAAGATCGCAGCAGTCAAGGCACCTAGGAAATTAGTACAAATATCCAAAGCAGTGTTTTCATACCCACCTACAGCTTCAGCTGCGCCTAAGAAGACTACAGTGAGAAACTCAATGATTTCATTCACACCGCCAATACCAGATGCTGCCATTACTGCGATAAACGCAATAGTGCCAACTGAGGCTTTTGGCTTTGCAATCTTTTTAAGAATATCATACATGAAGAACGCAACCATAAAGTAACAGAAAAAGTGTAAAATTTGATCATATTTGAGAATATTGTATGGATCACCGACTATATTTACAAAAATATAATCATAGAGACGTGTGTCTCCTATCTTTGCATAACCGCCAACCAAATGGGCTGTAAGCCAAATTGTGAAGAGTGTAAATGCTGTAGTTGAGAATGTGAACTTTTTGTCAGTCCATGCAAGTACGCCTACAAGCGCGCCTAATGTGACCACGTAGAAAAGAAACTCAACGTTTCCTGCTGATAAGTACAGTATAGTAAATAAGCCTAGCAGTGCAAGATTAATCCATGTGAATAGTTTTGTTTCCTTTCTCATGGAGTTGATTTTGAATTTAATCCTTTAATAAGTTTTAGAAAAAAAGAAGTGTGGCGCTCAACACGGGGGTGCTAAGCGCCATTTATTAGGTAAGGTATTATTATTGTCAAAAGACGGTGCGCCTTTTTCTTTTACTTATGAGGTAAGTACTATAATGGCGTCGTTAGTATATAAACGAGAGGAACGTATTATGTACATTTTACGTCCACATCTCGGGCCCAATTTCTTGAGCCCAATGTTCCATTTCCACCATGGATTGAATGTGTATTAGTCGTTGTTCAATAATATTCAAAGTTTCTTCTTGCATAATATCACCCTTTTATGTGTAACCTCTATAAGGAGTTTTTGATTTATAAACAAGAAGAACCGATCATATACACAATTCGTCCACATGATTTTTAAATAAAAGCAATTCACATACATATATGAAATTTGATGATGTATCTATGGCACTACTAGGTGCTGAGTTGCTATACGCACTTGTTGTCTTTATTCTCTGTTTCATAATTTTCTGGAGAACAAAAGAATTATACACACTTACACAACACAAAGGGATTTATTATTTCAGACGAGTATTTCTCTTCTTCGGATTCGCATATTTTCTTAGAGCAGTGCATGTATTCGTCTTATTAGGAACAGACTATGCGCATGGTTCACAGATTGCAAATCAAATTAGTTTATTTCTTATTGGATTCTTGAGCACAATGGCTGTGATAAATTTACTCATCACTGTTGGATTAAGTTGCTTTAGCAAAATTAAACATCTTATTCTTTGGTCTTATGTTGTTGCAATTATTCCATCTATCTTAGTTTTCACAAGTCGATCTCCGCAGATCCTTATGCTCGCAGAGGGATTAATATTAATGGTAGCGCTAGTATTAATACTTAGACAATCAAAAAAAGCATTCTCAGCTAATCATACAACGTTTGTGATGCTTGCTGTGTTTTGGATTATTAACATTCTTGCTTTTGTTCGAGACTTATTTTCTCCTACTGAACGTATTTTATTATACTGTGTCTCTGCAGGGATTTTTGTAACAATTTACTTTCGAGTGCAAAAGAGGATTTCCTATGTCAAAAAAAAGAGATAGGTTAGAAATTATTTATACGATTTGTAAAATTATTCGAGACAATCGTAATCAGATAAAGCCGACTCCTTTGCTACGTTATACAAATATCTCTTCACAAAGCTTTTCTGAATACTACGCTGAGTTACTTGAAAAAGAGTTTATAGTGGAAAACGCAGATAAAAAAGGGAGAAAATCTATTGGCCTAACTGAACGAGGCTATGCATACCTTGAGAAATACAAAATGATTCTTGGTTTTATTGACGAGTTTGAACTTTAACAACGAATAGAGCTATAAGCAAAGTAACATGCTTGTATTTCTTGTGATTGGTTTTCTGTTACATAGTACACGGTCTCATTATCAAAAGTACCAAAACCTACTAAGAAATGATATCCGTTCGTTTGTTTTGAAAGGTTTGCCACAAGTCTGCCATTTTTAATAGTGTGTGGGATGTATTTCCCATCAACTATGTATTGTGCTTTTCCATTATTCATTCCAATAAGAACAATTTTATTATCGGCAGAATTATCCTCTTTGTATAGCCCTCGAACTAATGTATCAGAATGTCTGAACCCTTTGTCACTTGGCGCCATAGAGTGGTGAAGAAATTCTTCTGCTTGTGCAACGAACTGGTCATCACTATAGAAATAGTATTTGTCTAATTTTCTATGCATATGAAAAAAAGATGCTCCAAATTCTCCGTACTCAACAAATGTTATGTCGTCAACAGAATCAATAAGTATATTGTTAACATATATTCTAAAATGTGAGCCGTTTGTTGTCGCATTAAAGTTTCTACCAAGAACGGTCCAGTTCCACACTTCGTTGTTACTACCAAAATAACTTTTTTTTGCCAAATTTACCGTTTGCCATTCTTTTGGTTGCTTTACAACATCAGGTGTTTCATACTGCATTTCATCCATACTGCCATCAAACAATTCACCAAGTGTGTTTGCACAGCCTGAGACTATGAATAACACAAAAATGCACAACAATATTTTTTTCATCTAAAAATAGACGCATTTCACATATTTATAAAGCGATTGTTTTATTGACGAGTTTGAATTATAACTCTTCTACAAGCGTTAGTTCTTTCTTAAGAATACTGCCATCTTTAGCAAATGTAAATGATCCTTTAACTTTCCCACCTTCTAACACTAAAGGCAACCAATGAATATCATCAATCCACATTTTATCGTAGGGAATCGCATTTAAAGGAAATTCAGCAGGCTTCATCTCTTCAGACTCTGTTGGTGTTCCCAAATAAGAATTCGTTTTGTACACATGTACTTGTTGGTTCCATTCAGGTTTGTCTTCGAAATAAAAGTATAAAATAGCAACTACTGTAAGTTTTTTAGGATCAAGTGTGATATTAACTTCTTCTTTAGTCTCACGAATTACACAATCAAGCAAAGATTCCCCTGATTCAGGTTTCCCACCGAATCCATTATACTTTCCAGAACCAAAGCCTCGTTTTTTATATCCTAAGAGGATAGATGTATCACTAGTGATTACTGCGAGTGTAACTTTGCGAAGTTCAGTCATACATAGAACCTAAACGTTATTCTTTTTATATATTTGCATCTTGCGAATAAGACTTCTCTTTTGATAATTGGGTAATATGTCTTTTTCGTTCCTGATGAAATCTTTTTCTATTAACAGCAAATTCTTTGAGAAGCTGTTCAATATGGTGTGCGCCTAAATGGTGTGGGACAATAACATAATTTGCACCAAGATCGTATAATTCTACTGCTTCTTGTGGCTCACTTACAGTTAATACAATAACACCGCGTTTATTCACGCGTCGATAATTCACTAAAAGTGCCTTGTTTGTTTGTGCATTTGGAATTGTGGATATTACTAATTTCATATCCTTGAAATCAAATTCACTTAAAAATTCCATGCTACTTACATCACCAAAAACACATTCAATCTTTTGCTGTTTAAGTTTTCGAATAATTCGAGGATCGTGATCAACAATTAAATATCGTTGTTTTGTTTTTTTTATTTCAGATAAAACATGAGGGCCAATACGTCGGTATCCAAATATTCCGATTTTGTGTTTTTTCCCTTGTAATCCTTGTCGTGCATCTTTGAGTTGTTTGTGTTCTAATTTACGTAATAGTGGTTTAAGCTTATCATAAATACGTTCTCCGTATACGACCAAATAAGTTGAACAAGTAATTGTGATGATAGCGACAAGTGTAATAAGCGATACATGTTCGGGACTTAAAAATCCAGCATTGCTTGCAAGTAGTACAAGAATTATTGAGAACTCGCTGATTTGTGAAACAGTAAGTCCTGCTAAGAACCCTGTTCTTGATGAATAGCCGCTAAAGGAAACAAGCAAAAGAACAATAAGTGGATTTCCAAGTAAGACAAACAGTGAAAGTATGATTGCTTGTGGCACTATTGGTCCAAGTGTACCTGCAATATATTCCCATTGATTTCCTATGAGTAGATCGGATGTTGGAATTAATTGTGATCCCAAGAATACAAAAAACAAAATGATGAAGAAATCCCGTAATGGTTTGATTCTGCTTAACACGTCTTGTTGGTATGGTGTGCTTGCAAGTGACACCCCTGCAATAAGTGCACCAATTTCAAGAGGAAATCCGAGAAACTGGAAAAATATAGAAACACCAAAACACCACGCGAGAATAAAAATAAAGGTTAATTCTTTTTGATCCGCAATATATGCTTGTAACTTTGTTAGAAGCGGTTGAATAAGTGTGAAAATAACAACGATACTTACGATTCCAAAAAAGATTGTTTGGTAAATAATATTTGCAGAATCTGTTTTAGTTGCAAGCGTACCAACAATCATGAGAATAAGAACAGCAACAAAGTCTTGTACAAGTAAAAACCCTAATGATATCTTACCATATAATTGACTCAGACCTCCTGAATCGGAAAGAAGCTTTACAATGATGATTGTAGAACTAAATGTAAGTGCAAGTGAAATCAGAGCTGCCTCCATAAAACTCATTCCAAGTAACATTGAAATTCCCAGTCCAAACACAGTTGTAAAGACAATTTGTCCAATTCCAGTAATTATTGAAATTTTCCCTACTTCTTTTACTAAAGATATGTTTAATTGTAATCCTACGATAAATAACAGGAATGCAATTCCAATATGTGAGAATATTTCAAAATGTTCCGGGGTTGATAATAAATTAAAGAATATGGGCCCTGCGATGATTCCTGTAATAATATATGCAATAAGTAAAGGTTGCTTTATTTTGTTTGTAACTAAGGAGATAATGAATGTAATTACTAAGATTACTGCAAGTTCTGTAAATAGTGCAACCATGTAGTAATTCTGGTGTATTTTATTTAAGAATGTTATTGTTCCTGATTAGTGATTTACTTTCAAACTTATAGATCATAATCTCTCCGAATTGTTTAGATTCAGACAGATCCATACGTTGCTCAAAATATTCGGACAAAGGAACACCATACAATTCTTCTCTCACACTTATCAACCAAATAGTCTTTCCTATATACTGGTCAAGCGTATCCTTGTTATCAGTTGCTGTTAATCGAGTTGAATCAGTACAACAATCAGCATCCCACTTTAATGCGAGTAGATTGTGTTTATTATAATTACAAGAGTGAATATCACTTTCTAAAAAACATTCCGAATCGTAGTAGTATGTGAATGGATCATGATGGTAAAATGGATTAATGAATACTGCTTCTCCATTCTTTACATTTGTAGTAATATATTCGGATACTGATTTCCAATCATCTTTTTCAACTGTGTTTACTTGAGTACTAACTGAAAACAATGACAATATAACAATACTTACAATAAGAATAAGCTTTAGATATTTTTTATGAGAAGTAACAGTGTCTATTAAAACAGAATACAGTATGATGAGTGCTGGAACAATAAAAAGCATATACCGCGTATGATACACAGGGGAAACAATAAATGAGTATCCTAATACTATTGTTAATGGTGCGAGAAACCATAAAAGTAGAAGCACTATTTTTTCTTTATCAATATGTTTATATTTTTGTCTAATTAACACTATAACAATCAAAACGACAAATACTAACATCAAAAGCTTGCTACCGAAAAAGTCAAATAGTGTTTTCAAAAGAATATCAATACTCGGTTTTGGTATCCACATAGTGTTGAGTGTACTGCTGACTTGTTTAATCAAATTCGCAATCCATGGTAAAAATAAAATGAAAAGTATAAACTGGCCAATAAACCACTTATACA
>JBLINR010000025.1:0-16170 GCA_047639395.1 Candidatus Woesearchaeota archaeon
AACTACAGAAACTATTGTTGCTGATGCAGACTTTGTATCAGATGACGAAACAGATATTGGAGAGCTAATTTAGCTCCCACTTTTTTTCTTTCTTTTTTTAATACATATCTTTAATAATAAGAAGTAGTTTCTTTATTTTTATATGTTAACGGGATCCACATTATTAGATAGACTTTCAGAAGAGAGCCCAATTTTAATCCAATCTCCCGTCGGAAATATTAAGATTAGTTCTTCGTCTAATCCTTCTGATCCTGATGATTATATTCGTGTAAAGTGGGACTTGGGAATGGATATTGAGTCTGTTCATTCTTTAGTAAGCAATTCTCGCTACGCTTGGCATGATTTTGAGCTTAGTGTGCGTGGTGACTATTCTGACTGTTTAACACTTTTTAAAAGAATAAATGAATCTCCGATTTATACTATTGTGGCTGGTACTTGTTCAATGAGAGCACTTGAGACTAGTATCAAATTGGATTTTGATCCTGGGGAATCTCCGCCTTTTGTGATTACATTAAATGACTCTAAGTTTTATTTGAGTAATAATCACAAATTGACTCCTGTTACTGATTACGATGATCATCAGTATGAAGATGAAGCGCAATCTTGGCGTCTCGCTGATGGCTTAGAACCCTCTGAAGTTTTTGATTTTAAGGATAATGGAGAAGTAATTCGAGTTTTTGAGAGTTTTCCTGAAAAAATATTTCGTCGAGACAGTTTTGGTGGCGCTATTGACTCAAATGACTTATCTGATTTTAGTAATGTTTCTACTGGCATACAATATGATCTTAGTTATGGTGTTCCTGATGGATGTTTTCTTACTGTTGTTAATGGTTTTAAAATGGGTAAAGATTCGTTTACTACTTGGACTGATGGTGGAAAAAATGGGAACCATTTAGAGTTATGACACGAGTTAACTACGATGGAAAAACAGATTCCTTAGAAGCAATAACCTTTTGTCATCCTTCATTTATTCGAGAAAATCATTTACCTGAATATTTAAATTCACTTTCAGATCTCAAACAATAGAACTATTCTACAGTTGCCTTTATCCGACGAACACCAGCAGCTGAGCTTTCTTCTTTTTTAATTTTAAACTTCCCAACTTCTTTTGTATTCTTCACATGCGGTCCCATACAAATCTCTAATGAATAGTCGCTAATCTTATACACAGAAACAGCATCTGGATACTTCATCCCAAATTCAGACTGTGCGCCGAGTTTCTTTGCTTCATTTGGACTCATTGTGCTTCTTTCAATTGCCATTTCTTTTGCAACAACAGCATTTACTTCGTCTTCTACTGCTTTCACTTCTTCAGGTGTAAGTTTACGATCAAAGTTAAAATCAAATCGTAATCGTTCACTTGTGATGTTAGAGCCTTTCTGAACAATGTCTTTACTCACTACCTTTCGTAATGCTTCATTAAGTAAATGTGTTGCTGTGTGAAGTCGAACAGTGCGTTCATCATCGTCAGCAAGTCCACCTTTGAATTTCTGATCAGATCCTTTTTTACTTGCATCAATATGTTTTTGTTGTTCTTTATCAAACCCTTTCATATCAATAGTTAATCCTACTTCAGTTGCCATGTCTTGTGTCATTTCTATTGGGAAACCATAGCTTTGGAATAATAAAAATGCAACTTTACCACTAATACTTGTTCCACCATGTTCTTTTAATTTAGATGCAACGCGATTAAATTCAATTGTTCCTTTTTCTAAGGCTGATGAGAACTTATTTTCTTCCTTTTCAAGTTCAGTAATGATTGTTTTTTGATTATTACCTAACTCAGGATACATTTCTTTATATGAATCGATAAATATTTGTGCAAGTGTACTAAGTGAACCTGTTGGGATATTCAATAGTGTTAATTGTCGAATAGATTTTCGAATAAATCTTCGTAAGATGTATCCTTGGTCAACATTACTTGGAACTGTTTGATTCTCATCACCTAATAAGAATACTGCTGCACGCATATGATCTGCAATGATCCGCATCTCGGTTGTGTGATCTGCATATGATTTTTGTGATAGTTCTTCAATTTTTTTAATACATGGCATGAATAAATCAGTCTCATACGCTGACTTCTTTCCTGTAAGTACAGTGAGTGTTCGTTCTAAACCCATTCCTGTATCAATATTCTTTTGCGGTAATGGAATACATGAGCCATCTGCTTTCTTTTCAAATGTCATAAAAACATTATTCCATATTTCAACCCACCGCTCATCTTCATCAGGTTTTTGTGTTGTTGGTTCTTCATCGCCAGTCCAGTAAAATATTTCTGAGCTTGGACCACAAGGACCTACGTCTCCTGCTGACCAGAAGTTGTCTTCACCTAAGTATGTGATCTTTTCTTTAGGAACACCAAGTGACTCCCATTTCTCAGCTGCTTCTGTATCTTTGCCAACAAATTTGTCACCTTCAAATACTGTGAATGATAATTTATGTACTGGTAGATTTAACCACTTCTTACTTGTTAAAAATTCAAAGCTCCACTCAATTGATTCATTCTTGAAATAATCTCCTAGACTCCAGTTACCTAGCATCTGGAAAAAAGTATTATGAGTATTATCTCCGATATTTTCAAAGTCTACTGTTCGTAGACATTTTTGCACATTCACGAGACGTGCTCCAATAGGATGTTTTTCTCCTAGAAAGAACGGTGCTAAAGGCTGCATACCTGCAGTTGTAAATAGTACTGTTGCATCATTTTGTGGTACAAGTGATGCTGAAGGAATACGAGTATGTTGCTTTGATTCGAAAAATGCGATATATTTTTTGATAAGGTCGGACGCGTTCATAGAATAGGTTATAGCCCCTTGCTTTTTAAGGTTTTTCCTCACAAAGCTTTAAATAAGAGAATGCACCGTATCTTGACTACAATGGCAGAAACAAAATCAGCTATACATATAGTCGTAACAATATTTTTGTTTATTGTAACAGTGTCTTTATTCTCGTATTGGGGATACTTATGGGTCAGTTATTTATTAGGACTCATTTTTGATGTTGCTGTAGGAAAAACAGTCTTTGATATGATTGTTGGTCTTATTGCAATGGCAGCAAGTGTTCTTATCTTTACGGGAGGCATATATAGTCTATTGTTAAAACAAGTATCTTCTGGATTACTAAAATATGGTGCAATCTTTTTTATTATAAAGAATGTATTCGATGTTGCAAGTAATATATTTGATCTTACTAACGTAGCGACTGTTATGTCTCAACATATTGCATCAGCTGCAATTGGTATTGGCGGACACTTCTTACAAACGGCTTTTTGGATTTTCATCTTGATTTATTTTACAAGAGACGAATTCACTAGTAAACTGAGTTAGATATCTAACTCTTTTTTTTTATTTTTAGAATAACGCTTTCTGTACGTTCTTAAAATGTAATTTCACAAATAAGCTTGGATCTTTCCCACTTTGTTTAAGTTGAGCGAGCCCTTCTTGCACATGTGTACTTCCCTTAGGCACTCTAAATCCTGCCTCAGACTCAAGTTTAGCAAATTGTTCAAGTGCGCGCTTACGAGCAATAATAGACGCTGCTGCAACTTCAATATACTTATCTTCAGCTTTTGTTTCTATAATGTCACCAACAGCACATCCTGGATATTTATCAACAATGTGTAAAACTTTTTCAGAAGTGTTAACAATCGATTTAAGTTCATCACAACATGCTTTGTGTAACGTATTCATTGCAAGTGTTTGTGTTGTTTCATTGTATTCCTTTGGATACAATTCTTTTACAACATACGGGCAAAGATCTGTGATTCGTTTTGCAAGTAACGGAATATTTTTATCAAGAATTTTTTTAGAATCAGCAATACCTGAAACGGACAACTTCTGACGCATACTATCGTCACAAAATACTCCTGCAACAACAAGGCCGCCAAACGTATCTCCTTTAAGTGTTTCATCGCTTCCAATGCGTAACATCAGAAGTCTCCGAGTGTTTGTTGTGCTGCAATTGTTTTTGCGTGTTTATATGTTTCCCACTGCGTTCGAAAGACATCGTACTTATCAAAATAATGTTTCACAAACGCTTTCGTTTTCGGGTCAGAAGGATATCCTGATCCGAAATCAATACCAACTTCTTCTCTCATTTTTTCAATAATAGAATCGCGTTCAACTTTTGCAAGAATTGAAGCTGCACTTACAATAGGATAATTCTCATCTGCTTTATACTCGGCACTAATTTGTACTTCTTTATTTCCAATTCGACGTCGAATATCAGAAACATAACTTGATGGATTGGAACTTGGACAATCTAACATAATTACATCGTCTTTAATGGCATCAATAATCTGCGCAGTTGCTATTGCTTCAATAGTGTTAAGAGAAGTCCCTCGTCCCATATAGAGATCAATTTCTGTATGTGAGACTGAAACAATTTTGAATGTAAGTGGTAATGCTCTAATTTGTGCTGCCATTTCAACACGTTGTTTGGGTGAAAGTTTTTTAGAATCTTTTACTCCTATTTTAATGAGTTCTTTCTCCATTTCAGGAGTTGCACTTACGCCGCACATGATGAGTGGTCCAATTACTGGTCCGCGTCCTGCTTCATCAACTCCGATCATGATATGTGTAACTCCAAAACATCTTCATCTTTTAAGACGTGCTTTGTTTTAAGAATCTTTTGGCCATCAAATTTTGCACTTTGACCCCAAATACGTGCGTAACGAAATCTTATAAAGAAATCTTTATGTAATTTTTCACACACATTTTTGATAGTACATCCTTCCCACATAATTAAAGGTTCCTTCATGTCTGCTGGTTTATTTACTTCTTTTAAATATAATCGAATAAGTTTCATTCTATCAAATAAGATATCTTTAAGTTTTGCTATATCTGGTTTTCTATGAGCTGACATTTCAAGGTCTGGTTTAACAAGATCTCTTGCGGCCTTTCTTGTTTTTTCATCTGCGATATCGACTTTGTTAATAACGGTGATACTTGGCAGATATACTTTATTATTTTCAATAATATCAATAAAATCATCAGCATCTATATCTGAACGAATAAGAATGTCTGCATTGTTAATTCTAAATGTATTACAAATGTTTTTGATTGTTGCAACATCAATTCGTTTCAAAGGGACAGTTGATCCAACACGAACTCCATTCTTACTTGTTTTTGTAATTTTTACATCAGGTCGCATCTTGTTAATACGGATCCCTGTATCATGAACTTCTTTGAGAAGCTTTGCGTGATGCTCAGGGTGGAATACATCCAGTAAGACTAATACAAAATCTGCACTTCGTATAACTTGTAAAACTTCTTTTCCTCGTCCCTGGCCGCTTGCAGCCCCTGCAATGATACCTGGAACGTCTAATATTTGGATTTTTGCATGTTTATAGTCTAATAATCCTGGAATACACGTTAATGTTGTGAATGCATACGCTCCAACAGGACTGTTTGCGTTTGTTAATGCGTTAAGAAGTGTGGATTTACCTGCTGATGGAAATCCGAGTAATACAACTGTGCCATCACCAGTTTTTCGAACAGAATATCCTTCGCCAGCTTTTCCGCCACTTGATCGTGCTTCTTGTTTTTGCCGAAGCATAGCAAGTTTTGCCTTCATGATGCCAATTGCACCTTGAGTTTTTTTGTTATATTTAGTGGTAGAAATCTGTTTTTCTAATTCTGAGATTGCAGTGTTAGCAGTATCTCGTGCAGTAACTTTTTTTTCAACTTTTTCGTCAGCCTTGGCCATAATAGTAAGAACACATGTGTAGTCTTTTTAAAAATACCTATTAAAAAAAGAATTTAAGGCTTAAAACGATATTTGAACATGTTTCGTTTACCCGTATTTTGGTAATCTAGTAATTTTGATTTTCGAAGTTTCTTCAGACTCATTGTAACTGATCCGATAGAAATGTTAAGTTTTTCAGAGATCTCACGGCTTGTGTACCATTCTCCTTGATTTTCTTTCAAAAAATCGTATACTTCTTGTTGTCCCATAGTGTATTCCCCCTAATAATCATGATTTCCGTCTGTAAGTATATAAACTTTTATCATTATGATGGAGGAGTAATTAGATCATTTATAAATGTTTATTTTAAAAGTGGCTGTTTTAGTATAATTACTTGTGCACCAGGCTGATAACCGCATTTAAAAAGGATCAAAGCCTCCCCTTTCTGTATGATTACGCATAAAACAAAGGCTGATAGTGTAAAAAAGGTAACGAATCTTCTTCACCCTGCAGTCAGATCGTGGTTTTTTGCAAAGTATCCTTCTTTTTCACAAACGCAGCTCTTAGCAGTGTCTCATATTTATGCTCGGGAGAATATTCTTGTTACTGCACCAACAGGATCTTCAAAGACATTAACTGGGTTCTTGTCTATTCTTAGTGAACTCATTGGAATGGATGAGGTTGATATTTTAGAGGATCGTGTGTACGCGATTTATATTTCTCCATTAAAATCCTTAAACTATGATATTGAGTATAATTTACTAGGACCCCTCTCACAAATTCAAGAACACACTGATATTCCACTTAATGTGCGTGTTGCAACTCGTACAAGTGATACCACTCCGTATCAACGAGTAAAAATGCTCAAGAAGCCTCCACATATTCTTATTACTACACCTGAAAGTTTAGCATTATTGTTGGCATCTAAGTTTAAAGAGCATTTGAAAAAAATAGAATGGGTTATTGTTGATGAAATACATGCGTTTGCACAAAACAAACGAGGTACACAATTAAGTCTACTTTTAGAGTCGCTTGCAAAAGAAACAGAATTCTCACGAGTTGGGTTAAGTGCAACTGCGCAACCAAAAGAAGAGATCGCAAAGTTTCTTGTTGGCGATAGAACTTGTACTATTGCATCAGTCACTGCTTCAAAAGATATTAACATCGACATATTCAAACCGTTTAAGAAATATTATCAAGAATCCTTTAATGATATACAACAACGTACACTAAAAAAATTACATGATACTATTCAGGCGCATAAGTCTACATTAATATTTACAAATGCACGAAGTGCAACTGAGAAACTTGTGCATCGATTAAAAGATGAATATCCTGAACATTATTATGAGATAAATGAAGAACCTCCATTTGAGCGAAGTGCCCTTATTGGAGCCCATCATTCTTCTTTATCTTCTGATCACAGGAAAACAATGGAAACAAAACTGCGTGATGGGAATATGCGATGTATTGTTTGTTCAACTTCTTTAGAATTAGGAATTGATATTGGATTTATTGATCATGTTGTGTTATTATCTTCTCCAAAAAGCGTTGCACGATTATTACAACGAATTGGTCGAAGTGGACATAAATTACATGCAACTGTTGAGGCAACACTTATTGGACAACATCCATTAGAGGTGTTTGAATTAACTGCACTCAAAAATATGGCGTTACAATCAGAAATTGACCCTATTACAATTCCAACACTTGCTTACGATGTATTAACACAATGGATATTATCAGAAAGTATGAATGGTGTTAACAAAGAAGAACTATTCTTAAGAATAAAAAGATCATACCCGTTCTTTGCTTTACAACGAGAACAATTTGAAGATTTGTTACTTACGGTAATTGAACCATTTGATGATTTACAAAAAAATCATGTGTATCCTCGAATTGATGTTCAAGGAGTACATTTACAAGCACGTGGTTCAACACGATTACTCTATTTACAAAACTGTGGTACGATAGTTGACACAGGTGGCGTTCGTGTAAAGAAAGGTGAGCAATACTTGGGAACAATTGATGAAGAGTTTGCGTCAATGCTTCGTCCTGGTGATATATTTGTACTGGGTGGCGAAACGTATAGATTCACACGGAGCAATCAAATGACTATTCAAGTTGTTGACGCACATAAACGTTCACCGACTGTTCCGGTTTGGAAAAGTGGTGCAATTCCTTTAGCGCCATCAGTTGCAAAAAAGATGCATTCTTTATTTGATGAAAAGATGCAAACAGAATTACTCGGTGAAGCAACAAAGATGGATGATCTGGTTATCCAGTATTATGTTGAAGGGAATTATCATTATTATATTGTTGAACATATTGCAGGGCGTGCGGTGAATCAAACATTAGCGATGATCTTTGAATATGCTGCATCCAGATTATTTAGAGCAGTTATGCAAACAACCGTTCATGATTATGGATTTGTATTAATGACACAACGTCGTATTGACATCCTACAATTGTTTACACGTGTTTCAAAAGAAAAATCAGAATTATTATTACAAGATTTTATTGAGAAGACTGAAATATTTAAACGTAGATTCAGGCAATGTTCTGTTCGTTCGTTATTTATTACAAAACAATACAAACAGTATAAGAAAACGACAGGTAAACAACAATTTGCAAGTCATTTTTTATTACCTGTTATTCGTTCAATTAATGCGAAGCATCCAATTATTCTTTCTGCGAAAAATGAGATTCTTCAAGAACAACTTGCAACGCAGCAAACAGACCGAATGCTTCCGCAACTTGCAAAAGCAACGATACAAGAAGTTGCAACCCCATCACCTATTGGTATGATTTTATTATTAGCAGCATACGCTGATTCATTAACGCCATTACAAAAACATCAATATGAAGCACAAGCACATGCGCTGCGTTTACGTGGCAAATCGTTTGTATATCATGATGTACGACAAGCAGTCACACAAAAAGAGCTTACGCTTGCTGATGAATTAGATAGAGTTGCAAAAAGTATTCGGATGGACAGTTTACTTCGATTCGAATTACATAAAGTACTTGACGGTGATTCGGGTGTCTCTGTTGAAACTCTGGATTTCCTTGAAAACTTTTTTGAAGGAGCTATTCCAAGAATTTGGACTGATCGATTAGTATTTTCATTAAAAGAAAAGTATTTGAAATTACAGTAGCATAAAGTTTAAATAGCTAGAATTCCAAAATCTTAGTATGAAATCATTTATTATCGCAGTTAACTTTAAGACGTATGCGCAAGCTACAGGTGACAATGCAGTTTCGTTAGTGAAAGACTGTTCACAAATTACTACAGAAACAGGAATACCAGTTATTGCTTGTGTGCAGGCACCAGATATCGCACGGTGTTGTGAGAGTGGTGTAATTCCGATATTTTCCCAACATGTTGACGCAATTGAAGCAGGAGCACATACTGGTCAAATTCTTGCATCTGATGTTCGTCAAAATGGCGCAAGTGGAACACTTCTAAATCATAGTGAAGATCCGTATCAATTTGAAGATCTAAAGAAAGCAGTGGCTTTATGCAAAGCGCAACAATTAGTTATTATCATTTGTGCAAAAACTGTTGAAGAAGCAGCAAAGTTAACTTCACTTAAACCTGATTATATTGCATACGAACCGCCTGAATTAATTGGTGGTGATGTTTCTGTTACAACAAGACCGCAAAGCATCAAAGATGTAGTTGCTGCAATTCATGCAGTTGACTCAACAATGCGTGTTCTTGTAGGTGCTGGTGTGAAAAGTGCACAGGATGTTACTGTGGCTCAAGAATTAGGCTGTCAAGGGGTTTTGCTTGCAAGTGGAGTAACGAAGTCTGATCATCCGAAAGTTGTCTTAAAAGAGTTATGTGCTGCGGTTACTCGACCGTAAACACAATTGTTTCTGCAATTGCCTCTTCGTCTTTTGGTTGGACGCGAACTTTGTAGATATATTGTCCTGGGCTAGCTGTTTTTCCAATAACAAATGACGCTTGTGTACCATCTTGTGTTTTTGGTTCAATTAATAGTGAACTGTTTTGAAATTGTTCTGCTAAGTTAACTTCTCCCCAACCGAGTGAACCTAAAATTGCTGCAGTTCTTTCTCCACTAATTGTTGCACTAAGTGGTGTAACTATGATTTCATATTCTAGAGTTGTATCAAAGTCATTTCGAACAACAATACCAAAGTGATAGAATCCATCTTCTTTGATGATTTGGTTATTGTTGGAAATACAAATTGTGTTTCGTGAGTTACATGAAATATCAAGCAATTTTTCTTTTAATCCGTCATTTAACTGATTACTAAGATCTGCACTATCTGAAGTGAACTGTTTGATCATAACCATACTAATAGAAAAAAGAGTGATTGCTAATATTAGCATCACAATAAAATTAATGGAAAGTTCTACACCTTGTTTATTCATATTTCATACTCTTTTACAAGCATAGCTACTAGTACTGCAAGGATTATGGATCCTGTAATAACAAATGTTAATGGAATCCAAAGTAATGGTGTAGGATCAGTTACAAACCGATAAAACCCAATAAAGAGCATACCGAATCCAACCCATAAAAATTTGTCAATTACTTGTTTAAGAATTTCAAATTCTTCGTGTGATGTTAATCGCTTTTTCATGTTTAGTTTACCTGTATTGTGAATTTGTCTTGTGCGTACACAACGCCTGTTACTTCTATACCCTTAGCTGGTTCCACGATTTGAACTAAATATTCGTACGATCCTGATTGGGATTTTGCTTTGAATGAGACTTCTTTCACTAGTGCTGTTCTTGGTGCTAATTGATTTCCTATACTAAACCAGTTGAAATCTCCTGATGACAAACGGTTATCTTTGTTGCTTATTTCAACTAATACATCACCAAAAACTTCGAATATTTTTATTCTAAATTCGAGGGGGTAGTTATTTTCATTATACACACCTATGAGCAGCCAGCTTAAATCATTACGATCTGCCTCAATATTGCTTGGGTGAATGGAAAGTGGTTCAGTTGATAACGCGAGTGTTTCTGAAATCTTTTCCTTTTCAGCTTCCAGGATGGAATCTCCTATACTTGAACTATTTCCTGTTGTACATGCAGCAAGTAAAAATGATGCTAATATCAAAAGTACTAGCTTTTTCATGTTTAGCCTACCTGTATTGTAAAGTCTTTCTGTGCGTATACAATTTCTGCTGCAGTTGGTTCTGCGTCTGCTGCAGGTGTTTCTACGATTTGAATCAAGTATCTATATAGTCCTGAACGATCTTTTGCTTTGAATGAGACTTCTTTCACTAGTGCTGTTCTTGGTGTAAGTTGGTTTTCTAAACTATACCAGTTAAAGTTTCCTGTTCCAAGACGATTGTCAGTATTATTTATTTCAATAAGTTCTCCACCAATTACTTCGTGCAGTTTGATCTTAAATTTCAAAGTTTGATCATTTTTATTATACACACCAACTCCTATTGATCCGGCACTATTAATATCTGTTTCAATATTTTTTGGATTGATAGATAATGGTTCATTTGATGAACGTAATGTTTCTGTGATTTTGTCTTTTTCAGTCTCAAGGATAGATTCTCCAATACCTTGACCTGCACCTAAGAAACTTTTCATTAGCACAATTGCTAATCCTAAGAATGAAACTGCTATAACGATAATCACAATCGCATTCATTGATAGTGATAAAGAACCTTTTTTTTGTTTTCGAATTGCTCGCATACATACACCTCTTTTTTGTAATAGTGTATTTTTCGCTATTTTTCTTTATAAATATTATGGTTATAGTAAGACTTTCAGGTAGAATAAGGTAACTATCAGGGTTTCATTAGTGTTCTTATAGAATCTCTTGCTGTTGCTGCGCCTTCGTAGTCTTCTACAGCAATACGTTGTATTTTTTTTGCATATAACGGCACTAGTTGAGATTCTATTTTAAGAGGCGGATCTGCTCTTAGTAATTGTCCTAAGTCGTACACTTCTTTAGCAACAGGTGTCTTTTTCCCGAAGGATAGTAATGCATTAAGATGTCTTTGAAAATCAGGTTGATCGCCAGATATTCTCGCTCCAATTACTGGTGCGACGAGTCTTTGCATGACATGTGCTGCCATTGAGTTAGCATGAACGCTTTGATAGGGTGTAGTGTCTGGTTGTTTTTCTCTAACTGCTTTTAGCTTACTGTATCCGATTTGGTCCTTATAGAATGCGAAGTATACTTCCGAGGCGTCACCAATTGCTTCATTTGCTAGTTCTGGTGTTGTTCTTATTTACCCAAGATGTAGTATATCAAATGGGGTGGTTAAATATTCTTTCGCGGTGTAAAAAAAATTTGCTTGAAACAACACTCCAACTGCTGCTGTGCCGTCTAGGCTAATAGTGGTATGATTTAACTCTTCTGCAATTTTTTCTTCATTTATTGACATACCATGTATTTGTGCTTGTTTAGCAATATCTTCCATTTTTCTTGATGAAAATAAAGCTAACTCTAAACAAGAGTTTTTATCTTCTCGTACAGCTTGAATAAAATCAGGCTTCAATTTTCCATTAAGATGTTTAAGATCGCCTGTATACTGAACTACTGTTAGGGCTGAGCCTCTTAGATTTTCTGAATCTCCTCGTATTAGTTTAAACATATTTGAAGGGATAGTGGTGCAGTTTATAAATCTCCTATATAATAGTCCCTTACGAGTTGTGCTCAAAGGGTGTACATATTTGACTTTCCCCTCATGAAATCATTAATTTATCACTCACTAAAGAAAACTTTATAAACGATGTCACAATCTAGTCTATTAACAATTCTCAATTATGGTGCAAATTAATGCAACAAGGGGGTTACCACAATGACTGAAAAGGTAAAAACTGGTACAACAACACTAGGAATGGTATGTTCTGATGGTATAATCATCGCAGCAGATAAAAGAGCAACTGTGGGCAATATGATTGCACGCGGTAAAATTGACAAAGTACTCCCAATTAATGAGCGAATGGCCATTACTATTGCAGGGACAGTGAGTGATGCTGTATTACTTGTTAAGCTAATCAAAGCAGAAACAAGAATCAACAAACTCAAACTTGGCAGACACAATACTGTTAAGGAAGCTGCAAATCTTATTGGATCACTTGTATACAACAACATTCGAAGAATGAGTGTTATTGCAGGAGTGACACATTTTATTTTCGCAGGTATGAATGATAACGGCTCATTTGAATTATATGACATTTTCCCAGATGGGACTGTGACACGAATTGATTCATTTATTAGTAGCGGATCAGGGAGTTCCTACGCACTTGGTATTTTACAAGGGTATTACAAAGAAAACATGTCTATCACTGAAGGAGTAGGCGTTGCAAAACGTGCATTTGATGCAGCTCTTCGAAATGATAGTGCATCAGGAAATGGTGTTGATTTATACAAATTAACAACAAAAGGTGTTGAACATATTGAAACAATTATGTTAAACACAGGATTATTTTAGAGGAATTTTTTATGAGTGTAATTATTAAAGAGATTTTAAAGAATCTCCCAACAGATATTATTAGTTCTGCCGTCTTTGAAGGCGCAAACATTGTTCTTTATACAAAGGATAGTGAATTTTTCTTAAAACAACAACATCGAATCAAAGAAGTTGTTGATACTATTAAGAAAAGAATTGAATTGCGACCAGATCCATCAATTTGTATTGATCAGGAAAAAGCAGAAAAAATAATTCGAAAATTAATGCCTAAAGAAGAATTAGGAAATGTTATCTTTGACCCGCAACGAAGTATTGTGATCATTGAATCTGAAAAACCAGGCCAACTTATTGGAAAACAAGGTGGTGTTATACAAACAATTCGTGAAAAAACACTTTGGGTACCAAATGTGCGGCGTATGCCATCTATTCGAAGTCAAATTATTGAAGATATTCGCGGCGTATTATATCAAAATTCTGATGAACGAAGAAAATTTCTTCACAACACAGGAGAACGTATTTACAATGGCTGGATTCGAGGGAAAAAAGACTGTTGGATTAGATTATCATATTTAGGAAGTGGTCGACAAGTAGGCCGAAGTTGTATTCTTCTTCAAACAAATGAAAGCCGAGTTTTACTTGATTGTGGTGTAGACCCATCAGGTTCAAAGGATGCATATCCGTTACTTGAAGCTCCGGAGTTTAAAATTGAAGACTTAGATGCAGTTATTATTTCACACGCACATTTGGATCACGTTGGATTCTTGCCGTACCTATTCAAATACGGATATCGAGGACCAGTATACTGTACTGAACCAACACGAGATATTATGGCTCTTTCACTTATCGATTTTGTAAAAATCATGAACTCTGAAAATTCAAAACCACTTTTTGGTATGGATGAAATCAGAGAAATGGTAAAACACACAATAACATTAAACTTTGAAGAAGTTACTGATATTACACCAGACGTTCGAATCACATTTCACAATGCAGGACATATCATTGGTTCAGCAGTAACACATATTCATATTGGGAATGGGTTACACAACTTAGTTTATTCTGCAGACATTAAATATGGGAAAACAAGATTATTGGATCCAGCAGTAAACAACTTTACTCGATGTGAAACATTAATGCTTGAAGCAACATACGGTGGGAAACAAAACATGTTACCAGGCCGAGAAGAATCTGAAGAAGACTTCGCAAAAATGATCACAACAACAATCCATGAAAAGAAAGGAAAAGTACTTGTTCCTGTATTAGGTGTTGGTCGTGCGCAAGAAATTATGCTTATTTTAGAACGACTTGTTCGAGACAAAAAACTCGAAAAAATTCCTGTTTATATTGACGGAATGGTTTGGGACATGACAGCAATTCATACTGCATACCCTGAATTCTTAAACGCTGATGTACGAAAAGAAATTTTCCATAAAGATAATAATCCATTTCTTTCTGACATGTTTATTCGTGTTGGATCTCCAAAAGAACGTCATGAAATTATTGACAATGATAAACCGTGTGTTATCCTCGCGACAAGCGGTATGCTTGTAGGTGGCGCATCTGTACAATACTTTGCAGGTTTAGCTGAGCAAGAAAAAAATGCAATTATCTTTGTATCATACCAAGGTGAAGGTTCATTAGGAAAACGTGTACAACGTAAAGAACGAAACTTAATGGTAAGTATTCACGGTGGAAAAGCACAGCTTATTGATACAAAATTACAAGTATACACAATTGACGCCTTTACTGGTCACTCTGATCGAGCTGAATTAATGGATTATGTAAAAAAATGCAGTCCCATGCCTCGAAAAATTATGACAAATCACGGTGAAGTTTCTCGATGCCTAGATTTAGCTGCAAGTCTTCATAGAACGTTTAAGATTGAAACTATGGCGCCTCGGAATTTGGATGCTGTGAGAATTAAATAGGTTTTCTTTTGTTGAACTAATTTGATCGAAGAATTTATTAATCTTTGAAGAAATAACAGAACTTATATGATTACCAAAGAAACAATATTATATCTAATATTAATATTTACTCTGATTTTAGTAGGATGTTCTACTAATAATTCTGAAGTGCAAGATGAAGTTCAAGTTCAAACTGAACTTTCTGAAGAAGATCAAAATACTGAAGTTACATCTGAACCTTATGACAATTCAGAACTATATGTGGAGCATTGTTCTGATTATTATCTAGATGTTTATGGTTGCGCTTTGCTCGCATCAAAGATACGGGGACACTCGACAACTCAAATGCTTGGATCGTTTTTTGACTTACTGGGTGCTGAATATACTGAGGGTATGCAATTACAAGAAGAACCTCTCGAATTAAAAGAAATTTATGAATCATCAAACTCAAAAAGATTGATTTTTGACATGGTTACAGGATTAGATAACCTTTGGATACTTGAAGATATAGAAGATGTACCTTCATTACATGATCCTGTTAGGATTCAAATGTCAAATAGGGGATTATATTATGAGGATAATGAATTAAAGGGGAAAGATTTCTATCGTGGAGATATTTTGATTAGTAATGCTCTCGACAGTCGTGAAAGATATGTTGATGCATACTCTAATTAACATTCAGATTGTTCCTTAATTCTTGTTTTTGATGTACTGGATTCGCTTTTTTAATTGAGAATCATTACAAATTACTCTATCATTACTTCCTGAAATAGGTTAAAACATTCCCATATAATTCTCTAAATGTTTCAATAGGGTCTCTAGAAGCTTCTTTAAAGAAAGTAGTGATTCTGCCATTATACGCCTCAACTCCATCGGCACTCACTTGTAATCCAACAAAGATTCCTTCGTTAAGTCTATCGACCGTTTTTGCTAACTTATCTAATCGTTCTACTAATTTCATACTTTTGTAACTAGGAAGTAATATATAACTGTTCTGACAGGCATATATATTCACTAAACTCGCTCCATTTTCTACACACATAGGTAGGCTTTGCACGAAAAGTGTTTCTTCTTTTAAATGACTAATGCGGTGATTTAACGACAGCTGTCTTAAACTCGTCGAGAGGGTTGCAGACAATCACCCCCTCTCCTGATT
>JBLINR010000026.1:0-14373 GCA_047639395.1 Candidatus Woesearchaeota archaeon
CGACTTTGAAAAGAAATTTGAAGAATTACAAACAGAGTTACAATTTACTCCTAGTTTGGATGAATTGGATAGTTGTTTCTTCTTGAGAGATTGTATTGAAGAGCAAGGCTATGTTAGTAGTTCATTGTCTCGACAAATTTGTGCACGAATGGCAAAAACACTAGGGTCTTGGAATGAATATTTCTCTGCACTCTTATTTACTAATCATCCGCAAACACACGAAGAATCAGCACAATTGTCTGAGGATGTGAAGAAGGATCTAAATAAGCATCGATCAATTATTCTTGCATTCACGAGTAAACATACACTCTTAGGGCTTAAAAAAGAGTCTGAGAAGGAGTTTATCGAACACATTCATACGTATTTCACTGATTCTTTACGACCCTTTGCATTAGATGTTCTTGAAACATTTAATGCGTATTGGAATACAAAAGCAAAGTCTGAAATTTCTGATGAAGAAGAAAATCCATTAATTTAAGCTAATTATTTTTAGCAAAAGGTACATTATTTTGACTAATAGTTTTCTATCAAAGCTTGGAACTTCAGGTGTGTGAATATTTATAAATACTCTATGTTTTCACCTTTTAATGGCAAAAAAATTAGCAGCAATTCTTGCAACATGTTTACTTGCAGTGAATGCATTCTCACAATCATCACCACAAGCAGTTCATAAAACATTAAATTACTCTACAGGCAATTTTGATATGGTGTATGTCCAGGAAAATCGAACTGTTCAACAAGCACAGTTTCCTGAAACATTTCATCCAGATTCAAATGAAGTAAGAGCACATCTGAAAGTCTATAATGATGAATGGGTTGTAACTGATGAAGGTAATGATGGAACAATTGAGTCTGTTGCCTTACGAAGAAAATCACTATCAAAAAAGACTGTTTACGAAGAATTAGCTGCAGTTAAGACAGATAAAAAATATGCTGTAGAAGGAGCAAAAGTTTCAGCAAAGATTATTGAAAAAATGTATACTCGCTTACGAGAAAATAATGGACCTAAAAATAAGATTTCACTGGCTGTAGATCCTCCATTCTTCTTAAAAGAGACTTTGAAACATAAGTGGGATTCTGAAACCATGAATGTTGATCTTACAGTATCTGGAAAACAAGAAGATATTACTTTATTCAGCAACTGCTTCTTTTCAAAAACCATTTCTTAACTTAGATGCTACTTGGAGAGTCGCTGTATTTAGAAATATAGAGAATAAAGAATTTTTTTCTGTTTATGATCTGGATAATGATGGAGTCGGCGACCTTGTGAAAACACCAAGCACTTCAGATACATTCAAATTTCATCCTAAAAGAAAAGCGTTTATTCACAAAAAAGGATTGGTAGAAATAACTTTGCCAGGAGAAGCAATTCAATTGGCATATGGAAACTTACATAGATTCAACTCAGATATTAGACCTGCAACAAATGGTAAACACTCATACAAAGTTCTTCCTTCTTTTGGGCCTCAAGGTACTAGATACTGGGCACCTTTACTTGGTAAATAGAGTCTAAAATTGATAGTTTCAAATAGACTGTTTTATAAACATTTGGTGTTCTCACCTTCCAATGGCAAAAAAACTTGCAACTTTGCTTGCAACAGTATTATTAGCATGTAATGCTTTTGGACAATCGCGAACTGAAGTTCTTTTAAATAAAGAGACGGCAAATTTTGAAGCTGCTAGTTATACAAATGGAAAAAGAGAAGTGAAAATTTCCTACCTAGAAAATTTTCACCACACTTCTACAAACAAAGTTGCTGTAAAATTTGAAACAGAAACTAGAAATTGGATACTTTTTGATAATACGAATGATGGTATTGTTGATGGTGTGAATTTTCGAGAGATGTGTATTATTGATGGTAAGATTAAGTATATTCAGATTCTTGCGGAAAAGGGTTCTAAGAATTATAAAGCAAAGGCAGACCTACTTACGCATTTAGTACCTATTGATAGAGTTGATGAGGCCTATAAATATCTTAGAAGTATAAACGAGCCACAATATTTTGTTGATGTCGCTCTTACTACGGGAATAACAACAAATTTTACACCACGGTCTGTGTGGAATGATTCTATACATAATTTTGATGTTAATTATTGGGATGTTAAAGCAAAGAGGTCTTTTAAGGTATGTCTACCTGAACCGTATTATACAACAAATACGCCAAATGTTTATGTTGAGTTTCTTACAGGAAAAGGTGGCCGAGTACTTACTGGATTAGACAAAGAAGGTGATGGAATACTTGATGAAGTGCATCTAAAGGATCCTTATGTTGATACATTATTACTTAGACTTACACATGATCCAGTTAATAATACTTTCTCTGGAGAGCGAGGAAGATTACACTTTTCGATTTCTGGTGAAGCACATTCTGCTACTTACGCTGATGTGTTAAAAAGAAATAGTTTATTTAGAACAGGAAAAGATGGTACTAAATACAAATTAATACCAAGTCCAAGTGCAGATTATCCTAATTTCAAATACTGGTTACCTATTCCGGAAAAAGAATAATTAAGTTTCTAATTAAGACAGGTTTATATATTAAAGATTAATCCTATTTGTATGTTTAAGCGAACACTCACAGCAATCCTTCTTACTGCAGTACTCTCACTTTCTGCTCAAGAAATTCCTAAGTCACAATCTCCAATAATATTTCCAAAACCAGTTATTGTTTATAGGTACATGAGCTCACAGGTTACTCCAGAACAAAATTTTAAACAGAAAAATATTGATTTAAATCTCACATCTAAAGGTGTTCCTGTTGTAAGAATTAGTGCATCTTCCTATGTAGATGGGAAATTGGCAAACGGTACAAAAATCAGCTTTAGTGATCAAAGACTAAATGTTATGTTTTCAATTAAAACATTGAAAAGTCAAACGCAAAGTCTACAACTATTTACGCTTAATACAAACAAACCAACAAAACTAACAATATTTGATAGATACACCAAACCAACAAAGAATGTTTATGCAAATCAAGGGGAAATTATAATCACTTCTGGTGTAAGTACTATGCCACTTTTTATTTTTCAAGAAGGAGCAACGTTCACTCGAAGATTTGGTGTATTATACAATACTAATAGCCTTGGTGATCAATTTGTTATAACTCCAATATTTTTTGATTCTATGATTGGAGAGTATGAAAAAAGAAATGAGGGTGTTCATGGAAAGTCTGATACGAATGTGTTTTATAAGTTTATACCTGATGGTGTGAAAACGAATTGGTGGCCAGTTAGAGGTGTACTAGAGACACCGCGTGAAAACAGACATACGCCTCCTACGAGAATTCAAAGATATAAGCCAATTAGAGGCACACTGATTTCAATTAAGTAGTCATGATAGCCAACACAAGCATCATCCATATGACTACCCTTTTAAGATGAAAACTTTTAGCTTATATTGATTTTTGAAAAAAAGAAGTAGATTCAGTACCATTCTTCTTCTTTTAATGTTTGATAATGCATACTATTAGTATAGTTAATAGTCTTCATTTTTTCTTATGAAATCAAAATTTTCAATAATAGCCATACTAATGGCACTAATGGTAATGAGTTCAATGTCAGTAATTGCACAAATACCGCAAGATCTACTTACAAATAATCCTACCACAGGGTGGATATTTCCGTATGATTTAGCAAACACAGAGGATACATTATTTGAGCAAACTGGTCGAGATTTTACACTTGAGAATATCGATTCATTTTACGAAGATTGGAATGAAATAATGGATAATCGTATTGTGGAACTTGACGACTATCACGTTCGAATATTATCAGCAATCATCACATGGGAAATGGATATTGAAAGTATGCAAGAAGATCTAAACAATGGTGGATCAACAACTCAAGCTGAAATTGATGCTAAACAAGGCGAACTAGATCAAATGAATGAACTGTATTCAGATTATCTATTAGTTGAACTGTTTAGAGCTGAAGATATTAAAACTCGCTTGGGTGTAGATCAAGGAGCAGATCACGAAACACTTGATCCTTTATACGTTGATCCTCTAGGTGATGATCCAATGGCAAATCCATAAGTTATTTTATGCCACAGAAATGTGGTTAATTTATTTTTTTTTAAATATATCTTATAAGACCTTTTTACAATAGACTCGGTGAAAAATTATCTCATGCATCTTGTTTCCTACAAAATTTAGTTTTTCAAGGATCAAGAAGAACTGATGAAGAAAAGAAGATAAAACGAGCAGATTTAATTCCTTTCATTGTTTTAAAGGAGGATTTATTCTTGAAGTGAGACTTTGGAATATTACTCCCAAACAATCGGAGCAATTCGTGATGTCTTTTTTTAGCTTTTACTCGAAAATAATGAATCACTTCCTCTTACGTTTTTGTACCTTGGAATAAAAATTCCCATCTAATCGACTCCCAACAGCAACATTTGGAGATCCGGCGATTTGCTTTAAATAAGCAGCTAAATTTTCTTTTCCATAGAATGTGAGAATACCATCAAGTTCGTCTCCTGGTTCTCCACTATTGTTTAGAACTGCAAGATGTTTATTTGATAAAAGATTCATATTTGTCATTAAATTTACGCGCAGATCCATCACAGCTATTGCTTCTGCAAGATGGCCTCCGAAATTACTTAAATGGCCATCTTTAAATGATCCAAAAACATATCTTGACAGATGTTTAGCATCACTATTTGCTAATGCTTTCTTCATACCTGCAAATTTGGTACTTCGTAATAGAAATGATTCAATTCTTCTTTTTTCTTCTTTTGGAACTCTGTCTACCATCTCATCAGTGATTGAACCATATGTTAATACAGCGGTAGAATCATCACCACGTAACTTTTGATATGTCTTTTCTTGATCGAAAATCAGTGCAATATCGTATACTTGCGGAGTCCAATCTTTGTATTCTGAGGGTAAGCTAGCTAACCATGTTCTCATATAACCCACTTTTTTTGCTACCTGATCTCTTTTTGATCCGTATTTTTTGCCAATTTCGACAAGTGCAATTTCTAAATCACCCTGCCTTTTATGATGGAGTGGAACATCAGGAAATTCTTATAGTACAGGTATTTGCAAAAATCGTTGATCTGTAGCCATATCGTGGGGAGAAATCGTGAGTATTTAATGATGTGTGAATTATGACCCTTTCTAGTCAAATAATTAAAGATTCTCACAAACTTCAGAAAGTGTTGGGTGAATGTGAATTGCTTCTTTAAACTGTTCATACGTACCTTTAAGTTGCATTAAGATAACAAACTCGTGAATAATATCGTCTGCATTTGCACCAATTATAGTAGCGCCAATAACACGGCGACTTTTTGTGTCAACAAGTATTTTTACAAATCCATTTTTTTGATTGATAATTTCTGCACGCCCACATCGTGTAAATGATGCTTTGTGAACGTTATATGAGAAACCCATAGTAGAAGCTTGTGTTTCTGATAATCCTACTCCTGCAATCACAGGATGCGTAAATACAGCCCATGGGACCAAATCAAGTGAGATTTTTTTCTTTTTCGAATGAAGAATGTTGTTCACTGTGATAAGACACTCGCGTTTTGCTGCATGTGCAAATAATGCTTTACCAGTACAGTCCCCGATTGCGTATACGCCGGAAACAGTAGTTTGCATTTGATCATTAACATAAATTCCACCGCGTTTTGTAAGTTGGATACCTGTATGTTCAAGTTCTTTTGTGTTTGGTATACGTCCAACTGACACACTTACTTTCTCAGCTCGTACCTTTCCAGGTTTACCAGTTGTAAGGTCTTTAATTGAAGCTTCAAAGCCACCAGTAACACGTTTGATAGAGAGTATATCACAGTTTGTGATCATTTTCACACCCATTTCTTCATACTCTGCAACTAATTCACGTCGTATATCTTCATCAAGCATACCTAAAACCGTCGGTGCGCGTTCAAGAATAGTGATTTTTGTTCCGAGAAGTGCAAAAAATGATGCAAATTCCATAGATATGTATCCTCCGCCAATCATAATAAGACTTTTTGGTAATTTTGTTAATTGGATAATTGATTCATTGTCTAAGTAATCAATCAAACCTTCGATAGGCGGTACAAAATTTTTTGCACCTGTTGAAATAAGAATTTTCGGAGCAGTATAATGCTCTTGGCCAGCAGCAATTTTTTTTGCAGACAGAAAGATTGCCTTTTTTTTAACAATTGTAAGTAAATCTTTTTTTATAATTCCACGTTTAATATGTTTTTGGCCCTCTGTAATAATTGAGCGAACACGATTCATCAATGTAGTGAATTGTAATTTTGGAGAAGCAACAATACCTAATTCTTTTGCTGCTTTTATTTCTTTGAACGTTTTTGCAGCGTGAAGCATTGCTTTTGTTGGTATACAACCAACATTCAAACAAGTACCACCAAGTGCACCAGGTTCAATAAGAAGTGTTTTCTTTGTTTGTGAGAGCATCATAGCGGCACGCAGACCACCAGTTCCTCCACCAACTACTATTACATCGTATGCATGAGTTTCTTTCACTACTCCTTTTCAAACAATAACATTTATAAATTTTTAGACAAGAATTGAGTGTATGTCTACGGAAAAAGAAGTAAAAAATAAAAAAGACACTAAAAACAAAAAAGAACAACCTGAAGACGAAGGATGTCCATTTTGTTAGTAAAAAAGAGGAACTATGAATAAACTATTAGTATATCTAGCCACTAGTGTATCTTTACTACCGACAGTATTAGCTGATGATCATTCAAAAGCAGCTATTGATTGGGTTTCACCATCAACCTACTTACTTATCTCACTTGTTATTCTTTCAATTGCATCAATTTTGCTTTTGTCAAAACAAGTTTCATCCGATAAACATAAACTTTTCTGGTTTTTGCTTATCGCGATACCTATTGTATTGAGTACTGTATATTTAGCAGGCCATACAATACATAAAAACGTTATATCAGTTACGGGCGGTCCTATTCATTGGCACGCAGACTATCAAATATGGGCGTGTGAAGAACGATTAGACTTAGTTGATCCTTCTTTTCCTAAAAATAAAATAGGAACACCTCTCTTTCATGAACACAATGATGATCGACTACATGTCGAAGGAACAGTTAAACAATTTAGTGATGTTGACTTAGGTAGCTACTTTGAAGTTATCGGCGGATATATCGATGATACACAATTACGATTCGTAACAAATGATGAAACTCTAGAATTTGTCACAGGAACTACATGTCCTAACGGCGAAGTTTCAGAATTAGCAGTATATGCTAACGGAAAACGAATTACACAACCACAAAATTATATGTATGCACATGAAATTCTGGTTCCACCAGGAGATTGTATTATTATAGAATTTGGTGCAGATCCAGCAGATACAACACAACGACTTTGTGAAAGTTGGGATGTTGCTGATTGGAATTACGATAACTACGTAGAATTACGGGGGTACGAATAAAATGGCAGTAGAACTCTCATTACCAACATTAACAACTATTTTACTTACAGCAGCAGTGGATTCAATTAATCCGTGTGCGATAGGAGTATTAATTCTTCTTGTTTCAACACTCGTTGTAACAAAACGTAAGGATAAGATGCTTAAAATTGGAATGATGTATATTGGGGCAATCTTTATTACATACTTTTCATTTGGATTAGGTCTTATTACATTCTTAGCAAATATACCGCAAGTTGTTGCTGAGTATATATCGATAGCCGTCGGGCTGGTAGTTGTACTCGCCGGTTTGTATGAAATAAAAGACTTTTTCTGGTATGGGAAAGGATTCTCTCTTGCAATTCCGCATAAATATATTGCAAAAATTCAAGACCGAATGCAAAAGTTATCAATAGGTACAGTTCTATTTCTAGGAGTATTTGTTGCAGCTGTTGAACTTCCATGTACAGGTGGACCATACTTAGCAATCACATTAATTTTATCACAAAATTTTAACTTTGCTGCATTCATAATGTTAGTACTCTATAACATTATTTTTGTTATGCCTCTTGTTATTATCTTATTTATGGTAATGGCAGGTGCAAAAATTCAGTCCATCCAAGGATGGAAACAAGCAAACAAAGGATATATGAGATACGCAACAGGACTATTATTAATAGGTCTTGGATGGCTACTCATGCTTATAGCAAATGGTACGATCAACCTCAATTAAACACTTGGTAAAACGGCATGGACATACAGAGCCGTATGATGAAAAGAAAGTATATGCTTCAGTGTATTCTGCAGCTATCAACGCACACTATTTAGAAAAAGATGCTGAGAGAGAAGCAGCTTTTGTTTTGAAAAAAATAAATGCTGCTGTTTCAAAGCGAGACCTTATTGACGCGAATTCAATACGAATACTTGTAATCCAATCAATACGTGATTCACATATCACAGTATTATACGAACATCATCTGGATGTGTGTTGATTATGTATCATGATAAGGAAATAAAAGATGTTCTTAAAGATCTGAATACTGATCCCAGTATTGGTCTTTCTACTTCAGAGGTTCACAAAAGACTAACACAATACGGTGAGAATGAATTAGAGGAACAAGTTAAGATCAGTCCGATCGTTTTATTTCTGGGTCAGTTCAAAAGTTTTATCATCTATATATTACTATTCGCAGTTATTATCTCAGTTGTATCAGGAGAAATTGTTGATGCGATAGTTATACTTGCAATTTTGCTTTTTAATGCAATCTTTGGGTTTATTCAAGAATACAAAGCTGAACAAGCAATTAATGCACTTAAGAAACTTGCAGCGTTTAAGATTATCGCTATGCGAGATGGAAAGAAAGTTAGTATTGATACTAAAGAACTTGTTCCTGGAGATATTATTTTCTTAGAAGAGGGAACAAAAATTCCAGCTGATTCAAGAATAATCTCAAGTACGTATTTACAAACTATGGAAAGTTCTCTTACGGGAGAAAGTGTGCCTGTAAATAAACATATAGAAGCAGTTCGTAGTGATGCAACTATTGCTGATCAAAGAAATATGTTATTTTCTTGTACTGCAGTTACAAAAGGAAAAGGAATTGCAGTTGTTACATCAACAGGTATGCAAACACAAATTGGGAAAATCGCAGGATTAATAGCAGCACAACCAAATGAAGAAACACCCTTACAAAAAAAATTAGATAAATTAGGGAGTATTATTGGTACTGCTACAGTTGTTATTTGTATTGCAATTTTTATTGTTGGTGTTTTGAAAAATGCTGACTTATCATTACTAGCATCAGGGAGTTTATTTGAATTCTTTTTATCTGAATCAGTTAAAGAATGGTTACTTGTAAGTGTTTCACTTGCCGTTGCAGCAGTTCCGGAAGGATTACCTGCTATAGTTACTATAGCCTTGGCACTTGGTGTCAAGAAGATGATTAAGAAGAATGCACTTATTCGAAGATTACCATCTGTTGAAACACTTGGTGAAGCAACAGTAATTTGTAGTGATAAAACGGGAACACTCACAAAAAATGAGATGACTGTTCGGTATGCATATACTAATGGTCGAATGTTAAGTTTAAGTGGTGAAGGATATGGTGATACAGGTGAGATTCTTGCAAACAATAAACCAATCGGTAAATTTGATGAAGAAGTATTTCGTATAGGTGCAATCTGTAATGATGCAACTGTTTCATATAAAACTGATGGTAAAACAGCAATTACGGGAGACCCAACTGAAGCAGCATTAATTGTAAGTGCGAGAAAAGCACGTATCAAAGAGATATTTACCTATAAAAGAGTGGATGAAATACCCTTTGACTCAACACGTAAAATGATGAGCACAATGCACAAACATCCAAAACACAAAGGACTTCTATTTACTAAAGGGGCACCTGAAAGTGTATTGAACTGTTGTACTCATATTTCTATTGACGGAAAAATTCACAAATTAACAACTGCACAAAAAAATGCAATTCTCAAAGTAAATGAAGGTATGGCATCAAAAGCTCTTCGTGTTTTAGGGTTTGCTTACAAACCAATCAAGAAAGATATGAGTGAGGCTGACTTAATTTTCGTTGGACTACAAGCAATGATTGACCCACCACGTGAAGATGTGAAAGGTGCAATCGTTCGATGTAAAGAAGCAGGTATTCGTGTTATTATGATAACTGGCGACAATCAAGTCACTGCTCGCGCAATTGCAAATGAAATTGGTATTGTTGGTGAAGCAATAACAGGTGAACACTTTGCAAGAATGTCCCCTATTGAAAAAAAACTTACAATCAAAACAACGGCAATATTTGCACGTGTTGAACCACAACACAAACAACAAATTGTTACAATCCTTCAAGAGCAAGGTCACGTTGTTGCTATGACTGGTGATGGTGTTAATGACGCCCCTGCAATCAAAAAAGCAGATTTAGGCATATCAATGGGTATTACGGGAACAGACGTTGCAAAAGAAGCGTCAGACATGGTACTCGTTAATGATGATTTTACAAGTATAGTTGATGCTATTGAAGAAGGTCGTGGTATTTTTGAAAACATCAAAAAATTTGTTAATTACTTACTATCTTGTAACTTAGGTGAAGTCTTTGTTATCTTTGCAGCAATTGCTGTTGGTTGGCCATTACCTATGACTGCAATAATGTTATTGTGGCTTAACTTAGTAACTGATGGATTACCAGCACTTGCATTGTCTGTTGATCCGAATCCTAAAAATATTATGAAACAGCCACCTCAAAATACAAGTGAGGGAATTATGAATTGGAAGATAGGTGCAACTATCCTTTATGTGAGCATACTTATTACTGCTGCTGTACTCATCTTATTCAAATACTCACTAGATACTGGTATGTCAGTTGCGCATGCTCAGACAGTCGCATTTACGGCTATAATTGTAATGGAGATTGTTCGATTGCAATCAATACGTTCAGAATACCAGTTAGGAATGTTTTCAAACAAATGGTTGGTGATGGCAGTTGTAAGTTCTATATTCTTACAGCTACTTGTTATTTATACACCATTAACAGCATTATTTGGAACAGTACCATTATCTGTAATGGACTGGGTAAGAATTACTGGCGCATCAGCTATAGTATATGTATTAACAATGGTTGTACATTGGGTGAAACTCTCTATGAGAAAATCGAATCACGTTTCTGTTTAGAAAGTTCCCTATATGCACCAGTTTTTAGATTTCCTAACTCTAGTCCACCAATAGAAACTCGTTGAAGTCTTTTTACTCGGTAGCCCATACTTTTGAAGATACGTTTTACAATTTTGTGGCGTCCTTCATGTAATGTGATTTCTAATATTTTTTCATCAATAAGTTTATACGCATCAATACGAACTGCACCATCTTCGAGTGTCATTTGTTTTGGTAATGAGTCTTGAGTGAATGGTTCATCTAACCATACTCTGTATTTTTTTTTAATTTCGTATCGAGGGTGCATAATTGAATTTGCAAACTCCCCATCATTTGTTAAGAGTAATAATCCGTCTGCATCTCTATCTAATCGACCTATAGGATATATTCTTTGTCCGATAAGTGCTTCAGGTAGTACATCTAAAACTGTTTCTCTGTCGTACATATCAGATACTGTGGTGATTGTTCCCGGAGGCTTGTTAAGCATTATGTAGAGTTTATCTTGAATAACGATTGGCTTACCGTCAACACACACAACATCTTTTGCTGTTGCTTTATCACCAATAGTGATTGTCTTCCCATTTACTGTTACTCTGCCTTCTTCAATAATAACTTCGGACTGTCTTCTAGAGGCAATTCCTGCACTTGCGAGCAATTTCTGTACACGCTCTAACTTCAAATTATTGCTAGAATCTTCTTGATTTGTAACTTCTTCTTGACGGGATTGTTTCGACACCATTTTGTTTTTCCATTCGTCTTCACGACGATTTACTGCTTCTAAAAAAGATAATTAACCAACATAAGAAATATTTTTCTTTTCTTTATCAGATAATGATTTTTGCACAGAATCTTGCTGCAAATGCAGTTTTTTCTCAAACTCTTGTGCTGATTTTAGTAACGGTTTAGTATCGACACCCAAGCCTAAATATAAATCTAACGCTTCTATGACCTTGGAAGCTGCAATACTATCAGGCATTATAGAATGTGTGGACGCAAATAATGCTGAACAGTGAGACTGCTTCGCTTTGAGTAAAAGACAGCCAGTAACGCCCATAACAAGGCCTTCTTGCAAGGGTTCATACGTATCTTTTAGCTTTTCATGGCAATGCGTTGCATTAGAGTAATAGAGTAATTTGCTTTCACTGTGTTCTTGATCAAACACGCCTTCAACACATACTATTTCCCAAGCATCTAATACTTTTGCTAATTGTAATAATGCATCAGCAATTTCCCATTCCATCTTAGCCATATTTGATGAAACATGAACTATAACTAAATTAAATTTTTCACTAAAAAAAATACCAATAGGATCAACAATTTTTCCTTTATGCATAGCAATCATAGGCTGAATGTTATCTGAGAAAATAGAGCCGATTTGTTCACATTCTAAGTGTTCAATCAAATATTCTGTGGCAATAGTACCAATTAAACCTACTCCTGGAAACCCTTCTACTATAATGGGCTTCTTTGGATGTTTTTCTAAATGAATATGCATATCTTATATCCTCCTTGTCTGTTATATAAAATGTTATTTACACTACGCAGTGAGTTATTCTTTAAGCATGTCGCGTAATCTTGAAAGTTTACTTCCAGACTTTGTTGGTTTGTTATATTCGTTGCGTTTGAATTATTTAAAGAGAAAGTTGAGAGTGTTGTAGCACCAACTAAAGAGACTGATACTAGACAAAATATTAAGAAAAGTGTGATCCCTCATCGTACAGCTATTTGACCCCTCTTCAAGCTAATACTTAAAACCCCTTTTAATGTAGTAATTATCGCAATTTCTCTTTATAAACTTCGTTATGGGCTTTCCTCTGGAAAAATAATAATATTTAAAAACTAACAAAAGCTTTGATTGTTATGCATGTTGGAATTATTCTTGATGGTAACAGACGTTTTGCAAAAGAGCAAAATAAATTCCCGTGGTCAGGACACAAAAGTGGCGCTGAAAAGTTAAGTGATGTATTAAAATGGTTACCAGATTTTGGTGTTTCTCAAGTCACATTATATGTATTTAGCACAGAAAATTTTAAGAGAGATCCTAAAGAAGTTGAAGAGTTATTTTCGCTTTGTATAACATACTTTGCTAAACTAAAAAAAGAGGCTCCTAAAGATGTTAAAATGCGCTTCATCGGTGATTTAGAGCGCTTTCCAGACGATTTACAAACTCTGTGCAAAGAGATTGAAGAACAAACAAACGACAATTCTCCTAGAGTTGTAAACTTCGCATTTGGATACGGTGGACGTGATGAAATTATTCACGCTGTACAGCAAATTATCAAAAAAAATATTGCAGCAGAAGATGTTACATCTAAAATAATTCAAGACAATTTATACTTACAAGACGAACCAGATTTGATCATCAGAACTGGTGGTGCACAAAGAACATCTAATTTTCTTCCTTGGCAGTCAATTTATAGTGAATGGTTCTTTATTGATACGCTGTTTCCAGCTATCACAAAAGATGAATTAGCTGGAATTTTTGAAGAATTTTCTCAAAGAAAACGTAATTTCGGCAGATAATTTACATACTACTTCGCAGTCACTATATTTGTGAGGACATCCATATGGATTCAAAAACTTGTTGAAGGTAAATTTGTTAGTTTAGCTAGAACACCGCATATACAGTCATTATGTGTTGTCCAATATACCACTTCTAAACGAATTGAACTTAAATCATTACTGAGTGAAAAAGAAACAATTTGGACGCCTAAAGGAAAACCTATTTTTCCAGTAAGAGGTAATCGTACTGTAACTGATCTTCTTCATGCTGAGTCTGACAGAATAAGTAAAGACCTTCCAACTACTGCACCAAATTATGAAAACGCAATTCAAGCAAATTATTATTCAGAATTAAGATACTTAATCACAAGTATTAGAAAAAAAAGAGTACCAAGAGCTATTCACACATTTCTAAATCAGCCGCGGCATCACGCAAATACAGGTTTATTTGTAGTTGAGGCAAGATACGCTCCAGGGAACCCCGATCAGTACACTCTAGTTAAAATCAACTCAAACTTGTCAGCACATCCAAATCTAGTGGAACATCTTGTTGGTGACTGCGTTCGAAATTCAAAATTTCCTTCATTTGCAAGCCCCTGGGATGTCAGACGAGTACGTATATATGAAGTGCCTGATTTCAAAGAATATCCTCGAAAACTTGAAAGAACATATGATGTTGAGAAAACACTTTCTCTAAGTCTCAAATAAGAATAAAATAAATAAAAAGAAAAAATAGAAAAGATCTATCTTGAACTGTCAGCTTGCCGTTCTAAGTCATATTTCTTAGAAACAGAAATACTATTTTGACTTAATCCATGTGCTGCAATAAT
>JBLINR010000027.1:0-14158 GCA_047639395.1 Candidatus Woesearchaeota archaeon
CCTGGTTTCAGAAGTGAAATTGCAAACTCTTGAACTGCAAGTACTGCTGTATAAATTGCTTCTTGTCGTTTTGTTGTAATGTTGATCGTTCGTGTTATATCAGCGTCATACCCGCAAACTTCAGCACCAACATCAAGTAAAATAGGTTTTTGCTGATCAATAACTGAATCATTAGTAATATAATGAAGCACACATGCATTTTTACCACTTGCACAAATAGGTTGATACGCAAATGTTGCATTTTGTGAAAAGAATGATTGTGCGAATATTCCCATAATTTGGGATTCTGTTTTCAAATTTTCTTTCGAAACATTTGCAAAGCCATCTGCAGTAATGCGAATTGCTTTTTTAATTAATGCAAGTTCTTGCGTGTCTTTAATAACGCGCATATCCATCAAAACAGTATACATATTTTTCTTTTTCTTTTTGACTCTTAAAGCAGAAGTAAGTGTACTATTTTTTTCTTCGTTTCTCGGATGTGTACTGTACGTTAGCAATGTATGTGTCTTGAGTATTGCTGCATATGTTTCTTTAAACTCATCTAAATATTTTACAACATGTACTTGACTCGTCTTTTTTGCTTGCTGTTTCGTTAATTGAGCGCCCATCCAGAGTTCGTGTTTTTTATTAGGTTTGTCAATAAACAAAATTGTTTGTTTTTTTGGATATGTAGTAATAAGTAAAATGCTATTTGGTTGTGTGATTCCTGTAAAATACAAAAAGTCACCACTTGTGAAATCAAAATAGGGTCCATCACCTTTCATTCGCTCATCTGTTCGTGTACAAACAAACATACTTTTTTGTGGAATATTTTTTACTAATGTGTCATGCCTCTTTTTGTAATTCATACAGTAATTATTGGTAGTTACCGTTTTTAAACTATTCTAAGCCTTCTACGCCTAGTTTTGGGGTAATCTTTTTAAATGGCCAGCTGTTCCTTTTATCTTAGAGCCTGAGTCACGCAAGGCGAAAATTGACGTGATGGAAGTGAAAAAATGGCAGAAGATGCTAAAACAACTGCTCCTGTAGAAGTACAAGAAGCACCAAAAGAACAATCTCCAGTAGAAACACCAGTTGAAAAACCGGTTGAAAAAACGCAAGTCGTACAAGAAAAAGTAGCTGAACCTGTTAAAGAAGAAGCTGCTCCAAAAAAGCCAGTAGTTGCTGATAAACCAAAAGCTCCTGAGCGAAAACCTCGAAAACAACACCGAGAAGCACAATCTATTGAAGATGCAGACTATGACGCTGCAGAAGTTGAAGGTCAACTTTGTCCAACTGATTTGTATTTGAGAACTGGTATCCATGTTGGTACTAAATTCAAAACAAAAGATATGGCACCTTTCATCTATAAAACACGACCAGATGGTTTGAGTGTACTTAACGTACAACTTATTGATGAACGAGCAAAACTTTCATACGAATTAATTAAAAATTATGAACCAGAAGAAATTCTGATTGTATGTCGCCGAGAAAACGGATGGAAACCTCTACATTTGTTAAACAAATTAACAGGTATGAAATCCTTTGCAGGCCGATACCCACCGGGAATTTTAACAAACAGTAATCTTGAAACTTTTATGGAAGTTAAATTGATGATTGTTGTTGACGCTTGGGCTGATCGAAACGCACTTAGAGATGCAATCAAAGTTGGTATTCCAGTTATTGGTCTTTGTGATACAAACAACCAATGTACAAATATCGATTTAGTTGTTCCATGTAACAATAAAGGAAGAAAAAGTCTAGGATTATACTTTTACTTAATGGCACGTGAATACTTGCTTGCAAAAGGAAAAATCAAAGATGAAAAAGAACTTACAGTTGCATTAGAAGAATTCTTAGAAGATTAATTTCTTCTCTTTTTTTATTTATTTGGTTTCTTTATTCCAAACCGTTTTAATAAATATGTAATAAGTGAATCTTTTTCTGAAGATTTGTATTCGTACTGAATACCGATTAAATTTGCCGCAGCGTGTTTATACTCAATTGTTGCTGGACACTCATGATTAGAAAAGATAACCGGGTGTCTATTTGCATTAGCTGCGTGAATATGATCGTCATATGGAATTGATCCAATAATGGGTGCTTGAAGAGTTCCTTCGATATGTGATAATGGGACTTCGTGCTCAGTTTTTTTCTGCATGTTTACAATGACACCTATTACAGGTTTTCCGAGCTCTTGGGCAAGCTTTGCCGTCTTTAATGTGTCTGTGATACTCACCATGTCGGGAGTTGTTACTAAAATCACTTTATGACATGCAGAAATGATTGATTTTGCTTCTCCGCCGATACCGCTTGGTGTGTCAACAAGAACTATTTGACATGTATCAACAAGATCATTTAGAACGTTTTGAATGTTTTTCTCAGTGTGGTGCAGATGTTCTAGTTCATCCATGGACATATTTCCTGGAATGAGCACAACACCTGATGGATGTTTATACATAGCTTCTGTAATTTTATGTTCACCCATGAGCGCAGAATGAATACTTTTAGGAGTATGTGTGAATCCAAGATAAATACCAACATTTGGTTTATGTAGATTACAATCAACAACTAAAACATCTCTATGAAAAGAATTAATCGCGCAGGCAAGGTTAATACTAACGGTGGTCTTCCCACTCCCTCCTTTTGCACCGGCAATTGCCACAATGTGTGTCATATGTGTCCTTTAGTTTGTTTTATTTAAATAGCTTCTTGCTCTGAAGTATAATTTTTCCGAATAAACTCAATAAATTCACGAGCTTGTTTGTAATACTCAGTCATAATATCAATATTAAGATCTTGCTGGTCACCGTTGGCAAATGTTGCTTTCATAGTAACATGTCTTCGGTATTCTTGCACAGCTGAATAAGATGCATTTTGAAATTGTCGAAGGAGAAGGTAAAATTCAAGTTCTTTGAGAATAGTTTCGTCGTCGCTGTGAAGTTTTTTGAGTGAGTTGCATTTAACTCCGGGCGCTGATGGAATTTCGTAAATCTTTTTTTCCTGTAACGCTTGGTGGAGTAATTCATCCCACACAAAGTCATAAGTCATAATAAGTCTTGCTACAATATTTTTAATTACGTCTACTGTTCGCGTATATTTTAAACTTACATAGATTAAATGGTCCACTCTTCTAATTTCATAATCCGCTTGTTCAAACGGTGTTGCATCCTCCCCGGGATGTTCTGTCATAATCATTTTATCGCCTCATCAACCTTCTTAACGAAGAGTTGAGTTTCTTGTAGGTACTCTCGTATTAATTCCACGGAAAGCCTGCGTATTGTATACTTCTCATCACAAATGATGAGTTGTTTTTCTCTTACAAATTGCATTGAACTTTTTTTATGGAACACAATAAGTTCCTTAAGATACCCGATAAAAGCTGCGTCTTTTTGAGTGAATGCCTTGTTTTGGGGTATAATTTTAAGTTGGAAAACGGTATATTTACCGTCAAATGTATTGCTAAATGGGGGAACTCGTTTGAATCCTCTTTCGAAAAGAAGTAACGCGCTCATTGCTTTTGTTGCTGCTAAAAACACATTTTCAAGTGCTGATAAAAGCACCTTTGGTTCATTAACAACTGGGTAAGTGACTGATAGTATGTGATCACACACACGAACGTAATGTTTTGATTTTTGAAGTGAATCTTGATATGTATCCATTCTATTCCTTTTGTAAATTCATGATTGCTTCAGCCAGATCTCCGTTAGCGTCTTCAATTGCTTTTTTTGCCACGTCTGCACTCACTTCTGCTTGAGATGCTACTGTTTGTACATCTTCATCGCTGATGTCTGCAGCAACACTAAGTGCTTCCTCTCTTGGTGTGCCTACGAGCTGATATGTTTGTTGGCCCATTGCATTAACTTTCGAGACTTGTGGATTGTCAAAATAAAGAATAGATGTTGGTGTTTTGATAATAACTTGCGTTGCTTCAACTTCTTGTTGCGCAATACCCATACGTTTCATCATGGATTGCATTTGTTTTTGATTCATACCTGGCATCATGTTCTAGATACCCAAAATACTGTTGCCGAAAAGGTGCATTAAAAGCACAAAAACGACAACTAAGATTAAAATTGTAACAACATGCGCTGGTTTTAGAAGAATTTTACCTGTATCTTCATCGAACCGTGTTATACCTGCCGTACTTTGCGGCATTGAGATATTTTTGTTTTGAGCCATAGATTATCAAGGAATAGCGAAGGAATTTATATACCTTTCGTCTATATCTGTTCGCGCATAGTTTTTATGAGCATCATACCAGCAACAAATGCGAGTATGTAAAATGGAATTGCAATATAAAAAAGTGCAACTGAGTGTGATTGGGTCATTAATACTGTTCCTGCAATCAAAAAAGTTCCAATAAGTGTGCTATATGCAATTCTATTGCTACTTGTATCTAATTCTTGCGCTAATGATAGTAGCGCTGTGGATGTTTGGTCTTTTTGCATGGTTTCTTTTGCCTCATAGGATCGTAATAAGTCATAAACGAGTGTTCGTTCATCAATCGACTGGTCTATTATATATGTTATATTAGATAGGATAGTTACACTTTGTAAAAATCGAATAACATTTTCTGGAACGTGAATTTTTCTGTCTGAAATTATTTGTAATACATGTCTTACAGGCCCGTATAACCGATTTGATGTTCGGTGTGTCATATTATGTAGTGCTTCTAATGTATTTGCAATATGAACGGGTTTATGACTTAGCTGTGCTAGTGCGTGTGAAATATCTTTAGGATTATGAGCAAATATTGCAGTTGTTAAATTGTAGAGTGCTAATGGATCTTCGATTGTGACTGGGCGTGAAAATGTGTGGATCCAATCATGTGGGTCGAGTCCAATTGATTTTTCTATAAACACTTGATCAAATACTTGCGTATAGATTGTTCGTACTGTTTTATCTTTATCATCAACTCGGGATAAATCTTTTTGATCTAATGGAATAATACGTGCTTTATGTGGTAACACTGCAATGAATTCATTTGTGTGTTTTTTGTCAATTTTTTGATCATGTGTATACATGTCACAAATTGTGGATTCTTTTGAAAATTGAGTTTTTGTTTGTATGTGAGTATAAAATTCTTCAAATATTCGTAAGAAGTCTGCGTGTCGACTATGAAGAGCATGTGAGGAAAGTAATACAAGCATTTGTTTTACAATATGCATATCAGTTTCCACGTGTTTTTTTACACCTGGTTTAAAGATTGTCACAGTAACTTTTTTCTTTTTACCTTTTAGTGTTGCAATATGTGTTTGCGTCAGATAATCCACTGCATATGGTTCTTCACTAATCTTAGAAAAAATAGTCTTGTGTTTCTTTTTGTATGCGAGAAAGATTTGATGTTGTACTTCTTCAAGTGAAAGTGAGTGAGGTTGTGTTGTTACGTCAGAAAGTTCATTTGCTACTTTCCAACCACATAAATCTGGTCGTAATTCTAAAAATCTTGCAAATTCTAAAAAGACAGGTCCTAATCGAGTAAGTGTTCGTCGAATACGATGTTCTGTTTTTTCTTTTGATGCTAAAGAAAGTCTTATTCTATCAACGATAGGTATATGTGGGAGAATTCCGAGGTCACTAAGAACTGTTGCAAAACCTTCTTCAATTAATACGTCACAAATCTCTTCGAAACGTTCAGTGTCATGAAATGTATATATAAAATTCATTATTCCCCTTTTTAGTATGTATTTTGCCTGTTATTCTTTAAAAATGTTGTCAAGGTCAAATATATTCTAAATGACGGGTTGAGTTTTCTTTTCGTCTAATTTAAGTTTTGATAATAGTTCTTTGTTTCAAATCCAAAAGGCAATTTTTCTGGTAATGCCCGTAATGTTGTAATCACATATGTGTGAAGAAGTACTAATTCTTCTTCTGAGGGTATTCTTGCACTTGGCAATTCTGCTTGTCTTTGAGATAACCCGCTTACATGTACTTGTGGTATTTGTACGTACCCGTTTACCCTTATTTGTTCTAAAGCCTTTTGTCTTGCTTCAATACTGCAGGTATTGAATATATTATCTCGTGGAAGTGTGTGCATCCAATTGTGATGTGACACTTTTCCTGTTTTAAGCATAAGTACACTTTGCAGATTTTTTTTAATTGAGTCTCTGTGAGTTTTTTCTGCTTCTTGTAATCGGTCCTCTTGAAACACATGTGCTGTAAAACCATATGTACTGCCCTCATCTTCAACAGTTAATGAAACACTTGTTGCACCAAATACGTAATTAGGTTCATAATCGAGAGAGTGAGTTGGTAGTGTACTGTAGGTTGGTAAATTAGTTCTCACGGTTAATGTGGCTTTTTTAATGCAAGGATCAATCTTACGAGATTCTTTACAAGATAATATGTTATTTTCTCTTTTCAAAATAGTTGTCCACATAGGCAAAAGGGAAGTTGGCTTGATTTTAAAGCTTATCGCAATCTTTATATAGCTTAAATCAACAAATCACTCTTATGGTTGGAATCTACAAGGCATACGATATTCGCGGATTATACGAAAAACAGATCACAATAAAAACAGCCTATGATCTTGGATACGCATATGCCAAACTATACAAACCAAAAACTATTGTAATTGCACAACTAGATTTGCAATAGATATTGTTATTCTTCCTCCTGAAGAAGTTATGAATAAACTTATCCCCTACTTTTCATATGATGCGACTGTAGCGGAATTATATAAAAAAGAGAATGAAGAAACTAAACCTCCAAGTCACGTCAATAAATATAAAGACAAATTTAGCTTTGAAAATTTTAATCCTCATGTAACTCTTCGTTGTAAAGAAGTTGAATTTGATGAGTTTCCAATAATATTTTCAGCTAATACTGTTGCAATTTGTAATGTTGGTACTGAAACGACTTGTAGAAATATTCTTTTCCAAACAATGCTAAATAAATGAGAGGAGTACTATTTGTAAATGTTTTTTCTATTTCCTATTTCAACAACGATAATAAGAAGGTTCCCTGCTTTAATATCAAGAATCACTCGGTAATCTCCAACACGTAATCTAAAGTAGGGAGAAGAAGCCAATTTTTTAACATGTGCGTGTGGTCTGATTCTGCATCGTTCTAATGTAGAAATTACTCTCGTTGAATCTTGTGGATTTAGTTTTTTCAGGAATTTATTTGATTCATTTGTAAAAAAAAGATCAAACATGTTAGAGTCCTAATTCCTTTTTAACATCTTCAAGAGAGTAAATTTTACCTGCTTTAATATCTGCTTCAGCTAGTTTGATTCTTTTCTTCGTTTCATCAGATAATTCCATGGAGTCTTCTAAAGCATCCCAAATTACCTCTTCGTAAGATTCTTTGTCATACATCTTTCTCTCTTTTAATTTTGAGAGTAATTCTTGACTTACTGATATTGTTGTTGCCATAACAACTATATAAGTCACCATGTATATAAATAGTTTGTTTCTTAGGATTGAAAAATATTTGAATCACAATCTTTATATAGCTTAAATCAGCAAATCACTCTTATGGTTGGAATCTACAAGGCATACGATATTCGAGGATTATACGAAAAACAGATCACAATAAAAACTGCCTACGATCTTGGATACGCCTATGCGAAACTCCACAAACCAAAAAACGTTGTTATTGGACACGATGTTAGACACGGAAGTAAAGAGCTTGCAAATGCGTTAATTGACGGATTAATTGACTGCGGTGTGAATGTAACATTCATGGGCTTAAGTACTACGCCTTCTTTATACTTTGTTGTTAATCAACTGAAAGCTGATGGTGGAATTAATGTCACAGCGTCTCATAACCCAAAAGAATATGTGGGTTTTAAACTTGTAAAAGAAAAAGGAATTCCTATAAGTATGGGATTCGGTCTTGAAGATATTGAAAAATATGTAAGTAACATTAAAACTTACAGAAAAGCAAAAAAACAGGGAAAAGTAAACTTATACGATCCATACGAACAATACATCAAATTTCTTGTTGACCGCACACAATACATTCAACCATTACGAATTGTTGTTGACACAAGTAATGGTGCGATGGGTGATTTAATTGGTCGCGTATTAGAAAATTTTAATGTTCACGTAATTCTTATGAATGAAACTCCTGATGGGGATTTCCCAGGACACGAACCAAATCCGTTACTTGCACATGCACAAAAAGCTGTGCAGAATAAAGTAAAAAGCACGGCGTCAGACTTTGGAGTTATCTTTGACGGTGACGGGGACAGAATTGTGTTTGTTGATAATCAAGGAGTAGTCTGTAAACCTGATATTATTGGTGCGGCAATTTCAAAATATTTACTTTCAAAAATATCAAAAGCAAGTGTAGTATACTGTGCCGGAGAATCAAAAAGTCTTGTTGATGCAATTGAACAAAATGGTGGGAAAGCTATTCGAACAAAAGTCGGCTATGTATCTGTTCGCCACACTATGAGAAAAAACAAATCCATATTTGGTGCTGAGGCAAGTGGTCATTATTTCTATGATACCTTTTACTATTGTGATAACGCATTAATTACGTTACTTACAGTACTTGAATTAGTATCTGAACAAACCATTCCATTAGCTGATATACTTAACGGTGTGAGAATGTATGCACTTGGTGATTCAATTAACCTTGAAGTTGCAAATTCCAAAGCAACAATTAAAAAAGTCAAAACAGCATACAAAAATGCACCGATTACTAACACAGTAGATGAGTTTGGTGCTGAATATGATGATTGGTGGTTTAATATTCGTTCTTCAAATACGGAACCGGTTGTCCGAGTTCGAATTGAGGCAATTGACGAAATTACACTTAAAGCTAAGACAAAAGAGTTACTTGCTCTCCTTAAAGCATAAAGGTAGCATCTTATTCTGGGCAACTTTTTTAAAGAATCCCCGATTTCTCATATTTATGACTATTTCAAACGTAATTACGTCAGGAAGTGTAGCAATTGATGAACTCCTAAAGGGAGGTTTTGAAAAAGACATCATCACAACTATTTACGGACCTGCAGGTGCTGGAAAAACAAATATGGTGCTTGTCGCATTATGTGAAGTTATTAAAGGTGGCGGAAAAGTTATTTATGTTGATACAGAAGGGAGTTTTTCAATAGCGCGAGTTACACAAATCTTGCCTGATTTTGAAAAGTATGCAAAACAAGTACAATTCTTACGACCCTATAACTTTGAAGAACAAAAACAAGCTATTCGAAAACTAAAGGCCGAAATTCAAAAAGATCCAAAACAACATAATTTAGTTGTTATTGATTCTATTGCAATGTTATACCGACTTGAAATTGGAAAAACACTTGATCCAAGTTTTGTGAATAAAGAACTCGGTATTCAATTAGGGGAACTAACAGAAATTGCAAGAAAATATTCTATCCCTGTACTTATTGTAAACCAAGTCTATGCAGACTTTGATCGTAAAGATGCAATTCGCATGGTTGGCGGTGATTTACTAAAATACACTTCTAAGTGTTTGATTGAATTAAAACAAGCACATAAAAATATGCGCGTAGCGCAATTAATTAAACATAGAAGTCTCCCTGAGGGGCGTGAAATTGCGTTTCGTATTGTGGATAGTGGAATTGAAAAAGCAACTATCCCTGCATCACCCATACATGCACCAAGAGAGGAATTACTCTAATGTTCTCATTATTAGCAACTGATGGCCGTGCGCGAGCAGGTAATCTTATGATTGGTAAAAAAGATATTCAAACACCATTCTTTATGCCTGTTGCAACTAAGGGTGCGGTAAAAGCAATGACACCTGCGCAACTTAAAGAAACAGGTACAACATGTCTGATAAGTAATGGCTTTATTCTTTCTTTGAAACCAGGTGCGGATACAGTGGCATCAGTTGGTGGCATTCATAAATTTATGAATTGGGATGGCGGTTCATTCACTGATAGCGGTGGATTCCAAATTTTGTTAAAAGAATTTTTTGTGAAACATGATAAAGAAGGAAAAGGAATTCATTTCAGCAATCCATTTGGTGGAAAGAAAAGTTTGTTCACACCAACGGACTCAATTCATATTCAAAATAAAATAGGTTCTGATGTTGCAATGGCATTTGACGATGTACCTGGCTTTGGAGCAACACGTGTGCAAGTCGAAAAATCATTAATCCGAACATTTGCATGGGCAAAAGAATCATTACAAGCACACAAGGAAAGTACTTGTAAAACAAATCCTAATCAATTACTCTTTGGTATTTGTCAGGGAAATTTCTTTGAAGATTTACGAATACAAAGTGCAAACGAAATCTCATCACTTGATTTTGATGGGTTTGCAATTGGTGGTGTAGCAATCGGAGAACCTGCAAAAGATCTTTTTATGGCAGTTGACATTCAAACAAAAATTCTCCCTGAGACAAAACCTCGATATATTATGGGATTAGGTTCACCTGTCGAATTACTTGAAGTAATAAAAATGGGTGGGGACTGTTTTGATTCTATCTTTCCAACACAAAGCGCACGGAGAGGAACACTTTTCTCTTTTGATGGTCCTGTTCGTATTAAGAAAAAAATGTACGAAGATGACAAATCACCTATTGAAAAAGGATGCCCTTGTTATACTTGTCAGAATTATTCTAAATTATTTGTTCGTCATACATTACGGTTACACGAATATGTCGGATACACATTAGCAACAATTCATAACATCACATTTTTACAACGATTAATGTTATTAGCACGAGAGCATATTGTTGAAGGCACATATGACGAATTTTTGAAAGATTTTAAATCTCGATACGAAGCTAATATAACTGATAAAGCATATTTCCATTACCATGACAAAGAACATAGTGAAGGATCAGATACAAAGCCGCTTTGATTTGGCTCGTAGTCTTTTTCTAGAAGACCCATTAAAAGCGCATATGTGTATTGCACAAGTACGTATCCTGATGCAAAAGAACAGAAAGCGTATGACATCTGTACAACGTAGATGTGTTTGTCGTAACTGTTATCATTACTTATTTGTTGGAAAAAACTGTACTGTGCGAACAAATGAAAAAATGTTGATCTATACCTGTGCTGATTGTGGTAATTATAATAAATTTCGCTTATCTTGAAAATCTTGCGGTTTTTCTTAGTCAAGGCATATTAAAGCAATTTCATTATTCTCTTCTGAGGTAACCAAAAAATGGGATTAACAACAAAAAAAGAAGAAGAATTAAAGAAAATGCCAAAAGTAGAGTTTCATGTGCGTAAAAGTAAAGATGGTAATTATATCATTCATGAAACAAAAATAACAGATATTAAACCGATTGCGTATTATGATAAAGTATTAGCGCAAGAAGAAGAATCTGTTGAGGAAATTCAAGCGTAAGCTTGGTTTTTCTTTTTTACTAAGGACAATGAATGTGAACAAAACGTTTATATATCAATTGATATATAAGTTATTTATGCAAAAATCAATAAATGCACGGTCTCCCACACTAGATACTATTCTTTTAGTTGAACGTGCAATTAATAAGCATAGCGGGGAATTCACACGGACGCAGTTATGGAAGAATCTTCCTAAGAAAATAATGTGGCAGACATATTTGGTTATTTTAGATTACTTACAAAGTATTCAAAAAATAGCGTTTGATAAACAAGATCATGTCGCATATATTTGGAATCCTGTTCTTGCCAAAAAACTCCGTTCAAAAAAGGAAATCTCTTTGTGAATAAAATTTATCGAGTTGTATTTATCGAAAACTCTTTAGAAAAACGATTTTCTTCTTTGCAGAAAGCAGATCCTCTAAGGAAGTCTTTACAGAAAGCTGTTATGAATTTGAAACAAGATGCTTTTTGTGGGATCCAGGTACCAAAGAGGCTTATACCTAAAGAATATGTTCGCAAGTACCAATTAAACAATTTGTGGAAATATAATCTAGTTTCAGGTTGGAGACTGCTTTACACGGTGACGGCAGAGAATGAAATTGATTTGACTACTGCCATCATTGATTGGTTTACTCATACCCATTATGAGCGGAAAATGAATTATGTCCTATAATTTCTAAGAATTTCATAGAGACATTTATTTAATATCCCAAATTGATTGGCCTGAATCTAATGTACAATCACAATATGAATCCTCTCCATCACAATCTGGTGACATTTTCTCAAACAAATCAGAATCACTAGGTTGATAATTAGGAATTTTAAGACATTCTGCAGAAACTATATGTTGATACACTTCTTGGTATTCAGCACTCATCCCATCAGTATCTGGATGAAAACAGAATTCTTCGCAGACAGAGAGTTTAACTGTTGCCGGGCTTGTACACGAAGTTAGCAAAGCTACTAGTACTATGAAAAAAAGATAGTTGACTTAAAGTATTTCATAGAGTAAACATTCTAAATATTATTATATAAATATTACGTATTTGTAAGCAATAACCCTATCGTCGGTTAGATGGACGTTTAGGTCCTCTTGAATCACGAGAAAATGGTTTCTTTCCTTTCGGAGCAGAACCACTTGGTTTTGAATTTCTTCTACCGCCTTGACTTCGAACGAATGGTTTTTTTGGTGGAGGTTTTACTGCAGAACCTGTAGCATTCTTCGCATCATCTGACTGATACTCGTGTTTAATGATAAAGTATTAACGCAAACTGTTGAAGAAATTCAAGCGTGAGCTTGTTTTTTCTTTTATTCGAAACGTTTATATCCTATAGGTATCTATATGATCTCTATGGCAATAACTACCATCCAAATAAGTAAAGAATTACTTGCAGACTTAAAGGCACGAAAAATGTATGATAAAGAAAGCTATGAAGACATTATTCGCGATTTACTAGAAGATACTTCGGAACTATCTGAACAAACAAAAGCTGATATTCAAAAATCTCAAGCGGATGTACAAGCTGGACGCATAAAAACACTTGCACAAGTTGAAGCGCGATTACACAAATGACTTATGAAATAATTTTCTCTGACTTTGCTGATAAACAACTAAGTAAATTGCCTTTGATTATTCAAAATAGAATTGTTCAAACAATAAAGCGTTGTAGAGTGCGACCTTATGCGCATGTAAAAAAACTAGTGGATTCCTCTTTTTTTAGATTACGAATAGGTGAGTATCGTGCAATACTTGATATACAAGATTCTAAATTGGTTATTCTTGTTATTAAAGTAGGGCATAGGAAAAAGATTTACAAGAAATAGCTATTTCTTAATCGCTTTAACGGCCAAGTAAGGTGGGGATTTAGCAAAGGCGTATAAGAACTATTTTAATATACTCTGGAAAGAATCGGTTGCATAAAAATCTTAGTCAAAATACTTTTCGTTCGCAATCTTTAGAAATGATTCTCCTGAATCTAATGTACAATCACAATATGAATCCTCTCCATCACAAATCGGTGAAATTCTTATGTCAGTATCAGAATCTATAGGTTCATAATTTTGAATTTTATGACACTCTGCCGAAACTATACTTGAATATAACTGTTTAAATTCAGGCTCCGCATTGTTGGTATCTCCCTTAAAACAGAAATTTTCACATGCTTGTGATTTAGTGACAGTTGGACTTGTGCATGAAGTTAGCAAAGCTACTAGTACTATGAAAAAAAAGATAGTTGACTTAAAGTATTTCATAAAGTAAACATTCTAAATACTATTATATAAATATTACGTATTTGTAAGCAATAATCCTATCGTCGATTAGATGGACGCTTAGGCCCTCTTGAATCACGAGAAAATGGTTTCTTTCCTTTTGGAGCAGAATCACTTGGTTTTGAATTTCTTCTGCCACCTTGACTTCGAACGAATGGTTTTTTTGGTGGAGGTTTTGCTGCAGAACCTGTAGCATTCTTCGCATCATCTGAATGATACTCGTGTTTATTCACTTCAATTTCTTTTTTAATGAGACGTTCGATGTCGCGTAAGAAATTTCTTTCTTCAGCACAACAAAAGGAGTATGCTGTTCCGTCACTTCCAGCTCTTGCTGTTCTTCCAATTCTATGAACATAACTTTCAGGTTCATTTGGAAGTTCAAAATTAATTACGTGTGAAATATCATCAATGTCAATACCACGCGCAGCAATATCAGTTGCAACAAGGACTTTACATCTACCTGATTTAAAATCCTTAAGTGCCTTTGTTCTTGCATTTTGTGATTTATTACCGTGAATTGCATCTGCTGCAATGTTATTTTTATTTAAGAATAACGCAACTTTGTTTGCTTTATGTTTTGTTCTTGTAAAAATAAGAATACTGGAAAGATGATCTTG
>JBLINR010000028.1:0-13942 GCA_047639395.1 Candidatus Woesearchaeota archaeon
AATTATGGGAATATTCGCACAATCATTCTTTTCACAAAATGCAACATTTGCGTATCAACCTATTTGTGCAAGTGGTAAAAATGCATGTGTGCTTCATTATATTACTAATGATTCAGTTATTGATCAACAAAAACCTATTCTCCTTGATGTTGGTGCAGAAGTTTGCGGATATGATGCAGATATAACACGAACGATCAACATTACAACAAAACGACAAGAAGCAATTTATACAGCAGTACTTGCAGTTCAAGAATTTGCAATCTCACTTCTCAAACCAGGTGTCTATCTGAAAGAATATGAACAAAAGGTTCGCGAATTTATGGGACGTCAACTTATCACACTCAAATTAATTAAAAAAGCAACACCAAAAGCAATTGCAGAGTTGTACCCACATGGGACAGGTCATTTTCTTGGTTTGGATACACATGATGTTGGCGATTATAAAAAACCTCTAGCTGCAGGCATGGTTATTACTGTTGAACCTGGGATTTATAGTAAAAAAGAAGGCATCGGTATTCGTATTGAAGATAATATTCTTATTACAAAAACAGGATGTAAAGTTCTTTCAGCTATGATCCCTAAATAGAAAATTCATAAATCCCCATAGCTTCAACGGTACGAGGATTCAATGTAACAAATGTTCTATCATTCTGTTTTGGATTAACATATGTAAGTAAAGATGTATGTCTGTTTAAATTTGGCATTTGTACAGCAGCTGATCTTGCTTCAATTGCTAAGAAGTGACCAACAGCAAGTGACCGTTGTAGAAAATAATCAACTATTTCTTTATGTTTTCTTCCAGGAATTTTCTCAAGTTCATTTTGAATATGAAACCATCGTCCATCATTCGGCCGAATCTCAAAACCATCAAATCCGAATTGAGCATGATATCCACGCGTTTGTGTATTCGCTGCAACTGATCCTATTCCCTCAAATAGTCGCTTATTATTACTTGCAACATGAAGTATTCCAGGGGCAGATCCTGCACGTGTAAGATTGTAACAATCAATTTTCATACCAAAAGGAAACTACTCGCCATTCATATGCCTTACACGAATTCTTTATAAAGCACAATCTCCTCCTTATTTTCATGACAAAGATAGTCCTCCTGGGAACAAGCTGTATGGTACCAACCAAAGATCGTAATGTGAGTGGCATCTATCTAGAAGAAAAAGGAGTAGGCATACTTTTTGATTGTGGTGAAGGAACACAACGACAAATGAATTTTGCAGGTATTAGCCGAAATAAAGTACGTCATTTATTCATAAGTCACTGGCATGCAGATCATGTGGCAGGAATCTTAGGATTATTACAAACAATTGGTGATAAAGGTCAAGCTAAAACAATTGATATTTACGGACCAACAGAAACAAAGATCAGAGTTCAACATCTTATTGATGCAACATACTTTGATCAAGGTATTCAAATTAATGTACACGATATTGAAAAAACAAAAAAAGTTACTTCTGTTCTCAAAACAGATGACTTTGAAATTCAAACAATATCATTAGATCATACAATTCCTTGTTTAGGGTATACGTTCAAACAAAATGATCGACGTAAAATTAAAACTTCAGAAATTAAGAAACGAGGCATCAGTCCTGGACCAATATTAAAACAGTTTCAAAGTGGAGAAACAGTTGAAGTAGATGGAAAGAAAGTTGCAGCTGACGATGTTACAACAGTTGTCGTTGGGAAAAAGTTCACATATGTTGCAGACACAGGATTCACACAAAATGCTATTACACTTGCAAAAAATGCAGATTTAGTTATTGCAGAGAGTTCATATACAAAAGAGCATACGGAAAATGCATTAAAATTCAAACACTTAACAAGTGAGCAGACGGCAACTATTGCAAAAGAAGCAGAAGCGCAGATGTTAGTACTTACGCATATCTCTCAACGATACAAAAAAACAACAGATATGTTAAAAGAAGCAAAGGCTGTTTTTACAAACACTGTTGTTGGTAAAGATTTCCAAGAATATACACTCTAATTCTATTTATGTCTTAATGATAATCGAACATCAGTATCAAGAATAGTTTTTCTTTTCGCGTGATGGGCATATTGTAATGCGTCACGAGTTACTGAGGCGATTTCTGATTCTAATACTTCTTTGAAAACTTCTAATGCATCATCAGATACACGCTTTGCACCTTGATCTCGCAGAATTTTTCTTAAAGCATTTTTTGGAAGTGTTCGTTCTACCATAAAATGATTTGTAAGCATACTGATTTATATGATATTCGGCGAAATTTTCAACTACCCCGTAGCTTTTATAAAAGAAGTAATACTCCTCAAAATTAATGGTAACAACCATAAAAGTACCCTTGCGTGACGCACAACAAGTTCGAGATATGCTTAAACAGAAAGATATTCTTGACAAAACACACAAATCCAAAAAAGAAGAAGACTATTTGTATTTCCCAGTTACTGATACAACACAAGTACAAGGATACGAAATCGTTGAAATGGAATGTGCACCTGTCGTGTTACAAGTTTCTCTAAAAGAAATGATGCAAGATGTGTTATCAGCTGAAGAATTAGAACAATTAAAAACAGCATTTGATGCTGTTGGAACAATTGCCATACTTGAAATTGATGGCGACTTACAAAAGAAAGAAACATTCATTGCACAAGCATTATTACAAACACATCCACGAATTAAAACAGTATTACGAAAAGATGGAATCCACGACGGAGTCTATCGAAATCAAAAGATGAAATTTCTTGCAGGAGTTGACACTCGCGAAACTCTACATTTAGAAAATAACACTCGAATCATTGTTGATGTAGAAACAGTATATTTCTCACCAAGAATTTCAAATGAACGTGCGCGAATTGCACAATTAGTAAAACCAGGAGAAGACGTCCTCGTATTATTTAGTGGCGCTGCACCGTATGTGTGCGTTATTGGAAAAAACAGTAAAGCTAAAACAATCACCGGTATTGAAATTAACCCAGAGGGTCATAAATACGGATTAGAAAGTGTTAGATTAAACAAACTCAAAAATGTTACATTACACAATGGCGATGCAGGAAAGATTATTCCTGAATTAAACCAAACATATGATCGTATTATCATGCCACTTCCAAAAACAGGAGAACAATTCTTGGATGCTGCAATTAGCGTGGCAAGAAAAGGTGCAACGATACATTATTATGACTTCTTACACGAAGATGAATTTAATGTTGCAAAAGAAAGAATCAAACAGGCATGTGAAAAAGTAAACCGTGCTCATGAAATCATTGGTATATACACTTGTGGAACACAAGGTGTCAGAACATATAGAATATGCGTTGACTTTTTACTAAAAGAATAAACTTGGGTATTCATCATGCATCTTATCAAAAAATTGTTCAGGAGTTAGAATTCCAAACTCACAAATAATTCCGTCAATTAATTTAGGATCAATTTTCTCAAATGCAAAGTTCTTAACAGCTACACCTTTTGGTGCTTCGTCCCATACTTCTTTCCCATTCATATTTTTATGAACGTCAGCCCAGATATGTTGTGCGTTAGGATCAAATTTCCAAGAATCAGTACAAATGTATACAGGGATTTTATATCGTTTTGCAACTTCACAGACAAGTTCACTTCCGATTTTACTATAAAATTTACCTGCATGATCAATTACATCACATCCAAGCAAAACAACGTCAACATTCTTAACTGCAAGACGCATTGCACTGTCAACATAGTGTGAAACAGGAATATTATGTTTGGACACCATTTTAGCCATTTTTCTTCCGTATAAATAAGGACGGTTTTCCACAGTTGCAACTTCAAAATCAGTTCCAATCGTATGTGCATCAAGAATAATATTTAATACTGTAGATGATGCAGAATGTGTAAATATAATCATATCATCATGAATTTTTCTACTTCCTAAACGTGAGAGATCAGTGTATACTTTTTCAAAATGGCGTTTTACATAAGAAATTTTACCTGCTATGTGTGCATAGATTTTCTTCATTTCTGTGAAATTAAGCATTTCTTTCTCATTAAAGACAATAGTTAACGCATTTGTCTTACAAGGTTGATTTGGGCACGCTGCTATCAATTCGTCCTTTGCCGTTTTTAATGCAAGAACAAAGTCACTCATGTGCGAATATCGCTCAAAAGATTCCTCTAAAACGATTGCAAAGGCGTCAACTGCCTTTTTTGCAATTAATTCGGAAGTTAGATCCTGCGGACTGTGTAAATCTTCAAGAATAGTCAGATATTGTGGATTTTGTAACAACATACGAGTATTATACACGTGTTTCTTTTTAAAGATTGGTTACCACTCCCGACACACATCAGATTCAAAATAAGAAAAAAAATTAAGAATTAAAGAACTGTTTCGTTCCTTGGGCACTTATAGACTCGTTTAATCGCTGTGTTGCAAGAATATACGCTGCAGTTCTCAAATCACATTGATGTTTTGCCGATAATTCTTTAACCAAAGTAAATGCTTTGACCATTTTTTCTTCGAGTTCAGTATGAATACGTTCTAAATCCCAATAGTAATTTTGTTTATTTTGTACCCATTCAAAGTAACTTACTGATACTCCACCTGCGTTTGCTAAGATGTCAGGAATAACCATTACGTTCTTCCCTTTCAAAATTTCATCAGCTTTTGGCGTTAATGGACCATTTGCAAGTTCACAAATAATATTCGCTTTCACTTTGTCAGCGTTTTCTTTTGTAATTTGATTTTCAAGTGCTGCCGGTATTAAGATATCAACATCTAACTCTAAGAGTTGTTCATTTGTAAGATGTTCATGTTCAACTTTATCACAAACTGTTCCCGAACAATACACACCTTCGAGTTTTCCTTTTTCTTGCTTGATTTTATTAATAGAATACGGATCTAATCCATCATATGCATGTATTGCGCCTTTTGAGTCACTTACTGCGACGATTTTACAACCTAATTCGCGTAACATTAATGCAATGTGATACCCTGCATTTCCAAATCCTTGAATAGCAACTGTAATATCTTTTGGCTCTTTTCCATACTCTGCAATAACTCTTTGTAAAATATAATATGCACCTCGTGCAGTTGCATCTCCGCGACCTAAACTTCCACCCATACTTACAGGTTTTCCTGTAATAACATCAGGTGTTTTCTTTCGGGCAATTTTGCTGTATTCATCGTACATCCAACCCATAATAGTTTCATTAGTGTATACGTCTGGTGCAGGAATATCAACTTCAGGACCAATGACTTCATACACAGAACGAATATATCCGCGACTTAGTCGTTCAAGTTCCATCTTAGTTAGTTTCTTAGGGTCAACAATTACTCCACCTTTTCCTCCACCGAATGGAAGTCCAACAACTGCACACTTAAATGTCATCCAGAATGCTAACGATTTAACTTCATCTAGACTTACTTGTGGGTGAAATCGAATTCCCCCCTTTGTTGGTCCCAGATTATCATTATGTTGAACACGATACCCTTGAAAGAAATCAAGTGAACCGTCAGCTCGTCGAACAGGAATACTTACCTGTAAAATCTGTTTTGGTGATTCAAGTGCTTTTCTTGTATCGTTAGAAATTTCAATATAGTTTAATGCTTTCTCAAATTGCTGGATTGCGTGTTTGAATAGTTTATCTTCAGTCATGATGTATCACTAAAGGGTGTAAAGGGGAACTTGCATTTAAAAAAGTACTTTTATACTCAAATTAAATTTTATTGTTCATACGTAAAAAATCACAACTCTTTTAAGAATACAAAGAACTCATTCTACTATGGAAACAACAAACACAATCACACCAAAAAAACTTGAAAAGTATTTTGACGTGACGGGAAGAGCAATAAAAAAAGTTAAACTGCAAAAAGAAGCCGAAATTAACGTAGAATCTGCAGCAATCGATTTTTTTGATATGGCAAGTCGATATTTTAGTGATGCACAGTTTTTTGAGAAGAAAGGAGATGTTGTCAACGCATTTGCAGCTTTAAACTATGCACATGGCTGGTTAGATGCCGGAGCACGTATAGGATTGTTCGATGTAGACAAGGATAATGTGCTTTTTACTGTCGACGACGAATAAGGCAGAAATCGACGAGAACCACCCATTAACTTTTTAAATAAACCCCCATTTGCAAGTATATATGACAGTCAAGAAAGCCGTTAAGAAAACAGTTAAAAAAAAAGCTCCTGTTAAGAAGCAAACTGAATCTACCGAAAGTCCCCAACCTGCAGTAAATATCGGGCTAATTGGACATGTAGACCATGGTAAAACAACTTTAACACGTGCATTAAGCGGTAAATGGACTGATACTCATTCTGAAGAATTAAAACGAGGTATTACTATCCGTCTTGGATACGCAGATGCGTCATTCTATAAAACAAAAGATAACATTTATGTGGTAAAACCACAAGAAGACGCTACATTTGTGCGAAAAGTAAGCTTTATTGATGCTCCAGGCCACGAGAGTCTGATGGCAACTATGCTTGCAGGTTCCATGATTATGGATGGCGCTATTCTATTAGTCTCAGCAAACGAAACATGCCCACAACCGCAAACAAGAGAGCACTTATATGCGTTACAGATGTGTGGAATCACTAATGTCATCGTTGTACAAAATAAAATTGATCTTGTTCCTGTTGATCAAGCAAAAGAAAATTACGAACAAATTAAAGCATTTCTCAAAGATACACCATTTGCAGATGCACCAGTTATTCCAATTAGTGCAGAAAAAAATATTAACATTTCATATTTAGTTGAAGCAATCGAAAAACATATTCCGACTCCAGAACGTACTAGTGATGAAGATCCAATTATGCTTATTGCAAGAAGCTTTGATATTAACAAACCAGGAAAAGACCCAAGTAAAATAAAGGGCGGAATTCTTGGAGGAAGTCTCATTTCCGGTACACTTAAAGTAGGAGATAAATTAGAAATTGCTCCTGGTCGAGTATATGAAAGAAAAAATCAACAAGTAAACAAAAGTTTTCTCACAACAGTTACAGGAATTGTTACAGGTGGAAAACCAGTTGATCAAATCACACCAGGTGGAAGTGTTGCTGTATTAACAAACCTTGATCCAGCAGTTGTGAAAGGAGATAAACTTACAGGATGCGTAGTAGGACTTCCTGGAAAAGTACCACCAGTATGGTATGATTTCGCGCTTAAAACAACATTACTTGAACGAGTAGTTGGTAGTAAAGAAATTGAAGCAGTTGAACCATTACGAAAAATGGAAACACTTATGCTTAATGCAAATAGTGCAACAACTGTAGGAACTATTACTGATCTTGGAAAAGGTGTTGCAACATGTAAACTTAAATTCCCACTTTGCGCTGCAAAGGGTAGCAGAGTTACTATTTCTCGAAGAATTGGAAATCGTTTTAGATTAATTGGATACGGAATTATTCAATAGAAAACGAACCTAGTATTTTTACCGCATCACATTCTAACAACAGATGTAAATCGCTCACCATATTTTTGAAAGTATCATCTTGAGCTGTTTCTATCTCGATATAAAATAATTGCGAATCAGTCTTTTCTGGACGAGAAAGTATTCTACGACAACTTAAGTGATACTGTTTGCTAATAACAGTCATAACATCAGCAAGTAATCCACAATAGTCTTTAGGTGGTCGAATTGCAATGAGTGTAGATACGTTAGAACCTTGCACATGTTCTGGTTTTTTTGCAAACAACAAAAAGTAGGTTTTATTCTGATCACTTTGCAAGTTACCAATATCTTTTTTACTAATAGACAAGTCGTGTGCATTTGCAGCATCCATATTACAAATAGCAAGACCATTGTGTTCTTTTGCTAATTTTGCAGCTTGTGATGTGCTAGATGTTGGTGTGTGTGTTTTTGAAGAACAGTGTTCTTGTAAGTACTTTGAACATTGAGCTAAACCTTGCGGATGTGAATACACTGTTTCTGCATTTGTATTACCTGCAGCCACATGACAGATAGGAAGAATGTGACAACCAACAATATGAAGACCAGATTTTAGAAGTGCATCAAGATGAGGTTGTACAAATCCTGTTGATTGATTGTAATAGGGTAATAATCCATACTTACCTTTTTCAGTAGAAACTTGTTCAACAACTTGTGAGTAATTTGCACACAAAATTGTTTCACCACCTACTAGTTTCGCAGCTTGGCTACCATAAGAATGCTCAGGGCCCATACAAGCAATAGATTGTTTAGACATTGTTTTGTTTTTCAAACCACGCGCATGTCTCTTTTAATCCTTCAGTGATTGTATACTTAGGAGTCCACTGTGTTTGTTTTGTAAATGCTGCTGCATCAAGACAACTTACTTTCTGTTCTCCTTGAAGTGCGGGACCATGTATAGGTACTGCTTTCACGTTTAGAATAGTTGCCATATACGTATAAATATCAACAACTGATGATTGTACACCTGTGCCAATGTTATATATTCCATAATTAACCTCTAACGCACATATATTTGCAGCAACGACATCTTTTACATATACATAATCACGAGTCTGTCTTCCTTCACCATTTATCATTACTCCTTCATCAGTAAGCATTCGTGTAGCAAAGATAGAAATAACACCTGCTTCTCCTTTTGGATTTTGCCTTGGGCCGTATACATTTGCATATCTGAGTGCAACAAAAGGAATGTTGTATTGTTTCATATAAAAATATAAATACTTTTCACTTGCAAGTTTTGCAATTCCATACGGAGATATAGGAGCTTCTTTTTCTGATTCTGGCGTCGGAACAAGTACACCATCACCATAGATTGCTCCCCCTGATGAACTGAATATTACTTTTTTGACAGGCTGTGTTTGTGCTCTTGCAGATTCTAGAATATTTAATAATCCAATCAAATTGACAGTAGTATCAAACTGCGGATTTGTAACTGATGTGCGTACATTAATTTGTGCTGCAACGTGATAAATATAATCAAATGTATGAAGTGCAAATGTGTCAGCAACTTGTTCTTTATTTGTAATGTCACCAGTAACTAGAATTGCTTTTTCATGTACATTTTCTGTTTGACCGCTAGATAAATTGTCAAAGATGACAACTTCATGGCCTTTTGCAAGTAATGCATCAACAATATGACTTCCAATGAATCCTGCACCGCCTGTAACAAGTGTTTTTACCATAGGAAAGAATAAGCAAACAGAGTATTTAAACATTATGTATGCATAGTCATTTATTTGTATTTAGACTAAAATAGTTCTTCGTATACAAATAGTATTTTTGCATAATGATTCTCAAACGAGCTAAGCACTACCACCTTGACGTTCAATCAGAGAATGAGTTGATTCATGCAAACTCATTCTCGTGAGATCCCCACCGGGAAGCTGGGGTAAACTCGGCGTGGAAGTGCGAAAAGAAGATACAATCTGCTTTTCAAGAGTACTTAGTGGAATACCGAATATTTTTTTGGCTGATTTGAATTGTGCCAACAATTCCAATAAGTCTTGATTTGCAAGTGCTAAGTTATCAAGATATGACTCGAAAGTCATATCTTCTTTCATTTCAAGCCAAGAATTAAATAACAAAATAGATATTAAGAAGAAGAAAAATCGAGAAATGATATTCTTTGATTTAGATTTAATGTCAGCTAGATCCACCACGCGAAAGTTAGTCTCAATGCCTCATCGAGCTTTGTATTTAAGTATAAGTGAGAGAGGATCTGACTCAATATTTGTGACAAACGCCCAATTATGTCCGAAGTGATTATATGCAAACGCATACCGCATTTTCACGCGAGTTATTGTCTTGTGTTTGTTGAGTTTTGGGTACTCAACAACGACAGATTCGTTGTTTTCCAAATGTCGTTTGACATTTGTCCATCTTGGACACAGAATCAAATATTTGACTTGTTGCGCCTCAAGCTGTTGCACTGTTTCTTTTCCACAAAAACCTCTGTCACACAATACAGTCTCGACTGTAAATTTTAGCTTGATTTCATCAAGCATGCGTTTTATTATTGTAGTTGTATCGCTGCAATTATGCATTGGTTCTGAGCAAAGCACATGTCGTTTACTTCATACAACGATACTACAAACCATGAATTTATATGATCCAACAGCACCTTTGGTGTTGTTTGTGTAGCTGTTAATCCAGTTATTTGTAGCCTTGCCATAAAAAGGGATGAACGTTTCATCAAATGCGACAGTGATCTTTTGCCAGTCAACTTCTTTACGAAGTTGCTTGAGATAGGCTTTGAAATATGATGCACAAAGCGATTCAAATTCACAAATGTCAATTTGTGAAAGATGCCGATGTATAGTATCAGCTTTATCAGTGAGGTTCTCAAGGTAATCGGTCTCACTCGCAGCAGTGATGAGCGTACTCATCAATAGTTGTGTTGTTTCTTGTCGTGCAGTACCGAAAATTTTATTAAGATTATCTTGCCAAATAGTTTTGTTTGTTTCATGTTCAATTTAACAAACAGAGAAGACTCTTTATGAGTTTTCTTTTTTCTTAAAAACTAATGCGCAGATACTAATAGTCTAGAAAGACTTTTACTATAGAGGTTCTTCCACCCGTTACAACTAGAAACAATACCTCATCAAGATAATTGTGAGAAAATCGGAATTTCAAAGAGAAATTATTTAAAGATTTAAAGACTATTCAAACAGTATGAGTGAGTTGGTACAGTTAAAAAATGTAAACTTCGAATCTAAAGTTATGTTGCTTACACAATTAGGCCTAGGGTCTGATGGAACGTACGTTTTGGCCAGAGATGGTAAGAAATTACTAGATAAATATTTAGAACAGCCAATTCTTATTGAAAATATGCTTATTCTTCCTGGAAGCACAGTAGTACTAGATGATAATCCTCTTAGTATTGCCTTGTACATGGAGGAATATTCTAATGTCTTTTGAAGAAAATGTTGCTACTGGAATTACCAAAGGAACTATGCTAACAAGAACTAATTAATAAAATACTTTTGGTTTTTAACTCCCCCTAAATTTATATATCACCATTAGAACCCACAAACATGCAAGAACAATACTCTGTCAAAGACGGAAGAACTGAAGCAGTGATGTAGATTTTATACAAAGACGATAAAATTCTTGTCGAAGATAGACCCAAAAGCGAACGAGGCGAATCTAGATGTATCCTGTGCAGTCATATTGATCTTAATCGAGATAAAGGTGAATATATCGAATCTGCATTTCTAAGAGAAGCTCAAGAAGAGTTTGAGTCTGGGAATTTTAAACCAACAGAGTACAAATTTCTAACAACTATTGATTTTGACGAACTAAAAAAAGATGGTAGCATCTATAAATTGAAATTACATTATTTTGTCGTTACCGAGTGGACAGGCACAGTTCCAGATCATACCATCGAACATGGTGCAAAACATGCAGATTTAGTTTGGATCGCTGCTTCCGACCATAAAGAATTACCACAATCTTGCGACAGGCAAGCATTAGAACAAATGCTAAAGTAAAAACTCAAGAATCAAGGCAAAAGATTAATAAATAACCCCACGTGAGATGTGTCTATGGTAACACTCCCAACATCAATGGATCAATGTCTTTATTTCACATACAGACTAGACGGAAAATTAAAACTTAAAGCGTGGGTTTACAAAAAGAAATGCCCTAAATGTGGCAAAGCATTAATGGGAAAACCTATTAATCCAAAAACTGGACGACCAAAAATACGATCAACAGCATACGAATGCTCAGAATGTCACTACGAAGAAGAAAAAGTAGAACACGAAGAATCCTTAGAAGTAGAAGCTATATTCACATGTCCAAAATGTGAAGCTGAAAACGAAGGAACAGCACCAAACAAACGTAAAACATACAAAGGTGTAAAATCTTACTTAGTAGAATGCTCTAAATGTGGGGAACAAATTCCAATCACAAAAAAAATGAAAGCACTCAAGAAGAAGAAAGGCGAGAAAGAAGAGGACGAATAAGTTCTTTGACATCACCTTCATTTTTTATTTTTATGGTCTGATGACCTTTTTCTAAACTTTCAATATAACACGTATCAAATATCTCAACTTGCATATTCTCTTGAACTTTATTCTCAGCGTATCCGCGAGCTTGTAAGCGACTCTTTAATACTTTTAAGTCACACGTGCAAACTAACACAATATCAACCCATGAGCCAAACTCGTGCGCCATGTGAGAATCAATGACTAAATCATTATTTTCTTTAGCAAACACTTTAAGTGCTTGTTCTATACGAACCTCATCAAGAATATAACAATCCCGTTCGTCATCATAGCCGTCAGTTAATTCATTTTCTAAGGCAAAGTCAGTTACACTAACATAGTGTGCAGATAATTCTAAAGCCAAAGCTTTTGCGAAAGTTGTTTTACCTGTACCCGGAGTTCCAGAAACTACAATAATCATTTTGCTAACTGCATTGCCGCAAATACTGACATAAGCATTACAAAGAGAAGTGCAAGAACACGTGGATGAAAGAGCGTATTTACAAGTGCTTGTTTCCCTTGTGTACCAACTTCAGTTCCAATCTCAACTTGGGCTCCATTTGATGAAACAGTTGTTCCTTGCGCAGTGATTTGATTTGCTGCTTCAAGTGCAGTAGGTTCTATTGCGATTCCGGAGTCACCGCCATCTGGACTAAAGAATGTTACTCCGATTGCAGAGAATAAAATAATAACAGAAAGAATAATAACCCAGTAAGCTACAGATGATGTTGGTCCTTTTACATACTCACCAATCTCTTTTTCTGTAACACCAAAGATCATGATGCCTACTAACATAAACGCAATAAAAATAAATATTAATGAAAACCAAGGAACAATGAATGTCACAATTTCAATAATATTTGGTAGTGAAAGTGTAATTAATGCAACCATAATTGAGATGATCGCAGAAAGATGCTTCTTGTCTCCAAATATTTTCACTTTATCCAAAAGAGCATAGACTACACCCCAAACTAAGATGAAGGCAAATACTGAATGAAGCCCTTGAACCAATGATGTATCAAAAAATGTTGCCATAGTTTTTCCTTTTCCTCCTAATCGTATTCTCTAATAGGTTAACTTATTCCTTTGGAAATAACCCACTAAGTGATTTCAATATGCTATCTTTATCATCTTTTGGCTTATCTTCAGCAGTAATAAATTTGAGTACAAGTCCAAATATTAACACTGCAACAACAATTGCCCACGTGTCTGAGCTTGAAAGCCAATACGGTAATCTGTACATACCAAGTCCAGCTTCTGATAAAAAGATATACAAAATGTATGCAATTGCGATAAAAATAACAAACCCAGTTGCTGATGAATCACCAAGTTTTGTACTTCTACCTAAAAGACCAACTACAACCAGTAACATAACAACTGCAATAAGCAATAACGCTACTTGTGGTAGTGCATTGTTCATAGTTGTTATAACATCGTATTTTGATCCTCGGAATTGAAAATGTTGGAAAACAGAAATTAATCCAACGGATAATGCGATAATAACGTTTGTTTTTTTACTCTCGTCCCCAAATATTTTTACTTTTTGAAGAATCCCATAGAATATTGAGAATATAAGTAAAAACGGAATCATAACGTCAAAGACTCCAAATCTGTCAAATGCAAATAAACTATCGTATAATGTTACCATCTTAATTTCACCCTATTTTTTTATTTCTGCTTTTGGACCACTTGTAATTACTGCGACTGCAATAATAATGATCACTAATAATATAACTGTTGACGATGCGGCTGTGTTAAACTGCAAAAATATTTGCCTGTATAACCAATGAAGCCAAGTTTCTCCTGACGACGTTGTAACCGCATTTGCAAATATAAGTAATATACCAACAAGTGTTGCTACCATAAAAAATGTTCGAAATGGTCCTTTTTCAATAAAGACGTCTTCATCATTCTTATAGAACACACCAATAAGTGTAATATAAAATACTGCAATAACAAACAATAAGACCATTTGACCCACTGTTTTATTGATAATTGAGACTAACTGCCCTGATGCAATAACTATAAACCCAACACAAA